>JAPHTA010000198.1 GCA_026196475.1 Sedimenticola sp. | reverse complement strand
CTCGGGCGCCTGGCGGACGCGGCCCAGCGCAGGCGAGGTGGCTGGAGAGTGCTGGTGACGGTTGCCACCCTCTGCCTCCTTCTCGCCTACCTGGCGCTGTTCAACCCGCCATCGACCTCCGGCGGCTGGCTGGGGGCCTGGTTCGGTGCCAGCCTGGTGCTGGTCTACACCGCCCACAGTGCACTCAATATCACCTACCTGGCGTGGGGTGCACGGGCCAGTGAGCAATCTTTCGAGCGCACTCGCCTGGTCGCTTTTCGTGAGGGCTTCGCCCTGCTCGGGGTGATCCTGGCCAGCCTGCTACCGATGCTGCTGGTGGAGCAGTTCGGGGTGGCCCGGGGCTGGTGGCTCTTCTCCCTGGTGTTCTGCGCTGTGTTGTTGCCGGCCGTCTGGCTGCTGCTGCGTCATGCTCCGTTGCCCGGAACGGCGATGGCGAGCATGGCGGCCGGCCTGCTGCAACCGCTGCGCCACGTCCCTTTCCGACGCCTTGCCCTGCTCTTTCTTCTGAACGGTTTCGCGGTTGCGATTGCCGCCACCCTGTCCCTGTTCTATATCGCCGATGTACTGCGCCTGGAGGCGGTGAGTGGCTACCTGCTGGCGATCTATTTCATCAGTGGCGCCTGTTCGCTGCCGTTCTGGCTCTGGATAGCACGCCGCCTGGGGCGGCCGATAGCCTGGCTGCTGGGCAGCCTGCTGGCGGTGACCGGCTTCATCTGGGCCCTGCAGCTGGGGGCCGGTGACCTGCTGCCCTACGCGGTGATCTGCCTGCTCTCCGGCGCGGCCCTGGGCGCCGACCTGGCGATGCCGGCGGCCATTGCCGCCGACCTGATACCCAGTGAGGAGCGGGGCCGCAGTGCCAGCTACTTCGGTATCTGGAGCCTGATCAACAAGTTGGTGCTTGCGCTGGCCGCCGGTCTGGCGCTGCCCCTTCTGGCCGGGTTTGGTTACCAGCCCGGCGGCTCCGGCGGACTCGCTGCCCTGGCCCTGTTCTATGCCGGTATTCCCTGTTTGATAAAGCTTTTTTCCGCGCTGCTTCTGCTGCGCTGGCGTCACAGCCTGGAGGTGCCCGATGCCGCTTAAACCGCTACTACTTGTTTCTGCCGTGACCCTGGCCGGTTGTGCCGGTGTCGATGTTACCGACTACCGGGCCGAACAGCCCGAGCTGAAACTGGAGTCCTATTTCAATGGCAAGCTGGATGCCTGGGGCATGTTCCAGAAGCGCAATGGCGAGGTGGTGAAACGCTTCAGGGTGGAGATCGATGCCCGCTGGGAGGGTGACAAGGGAGTGCTGGATGAGCAGTTCCGCTACAGCGATGGCACTACCCAGCGTCGCGTCTGGCACCTGGTAAAGATAGGCGAGGAGCGCTACCTGGGCGAGGCGGAAGACGTAGTCGGCGTGGCCGAGGGGGAGGTGTCGGGCAATGCCTTGCACTGGACCTACACCCTGAAGCTGCCGGTGGATGGCAAGGTTTACGAGGTGACGTTCGATGACTGGATGTACCTGCAGGAGGACGGAGTCATGATCAACCGCTCGGTGATGACGAAGTTCGGCTTTCGTCTCGGCGAGGTGATTCTGTTCTTCAGGAAGCGCTCGTGAAACCGCTCAATCCGAGAATCACGGGCTGGCAGGGCCGAAGGGTGTGGATCATCGGTGCCAGCAGCGGTATCGGCAGGTCGCTGGCAGAGCAGCTGGGTGGTGCCGGTGCCGAACTGGCCCTGAGTGCACGGAGTGAGGAGGGGCTGCGGGAAATCGCCCGGGAACAGGACCAGGTGCTGCCGCTGGATGTTGCCGACCCTGTGACGCTGGAGCGGGTGCGCGACCGGTTGCTGACGCAGTGGGGCGGAATCGACATGACCTTTTACTGTGCCGGTGTCTACTACCCGATGCGTGCCTGGGAGATCAACCTGCAGCAGGTCAACGCGATGCTGTCGGTCAACCTGCAGGGGCTCTACAACCTGCTCCCGGCCCTGCTGCCGCACTACCTGAAGCAGGGGCGGGGCGGTCTCTGTCTGCTGGCCAGCGTGGCCGGGTACAGCGGCCTGCCCAAGGCCCTGGGCTATGGTCCGACCAAGGCCGCACTGATCAACCTGGCGCAGATACTCTACAGCGACCTGTCACCCCGGGGTATCGGCATCTACCTGGTCAATCCGGGGTTTGTCGATACCCGTCTCACCCGGCAGAACGACTTCACCATGCCGGCGCTGGTGACGCCCGGGGAGGCGGCTCGCGCGATTCTTGATGGCATCGCCCGGGGGCGCTTCGAGATTGACTTCCCACGACGTTTCACGCGGCCGATGAAGTGGCTTGCCCGCTTGCCGCCGCGTCTCCGTTTCTATCTGCTGAGGAGGGCTGTGACCCCATGAAACTCGTCGAACTGATCGATTGGTACAACCGGCTGACTCCGCAGAGTATCGACCGGCTGCGCGAGCTCTACCACGAGCAGGCTCGCTTCCGTGATCCTTTCAACACCCTGCAGGGACACGAGGAGATCGAGGCCCTGTTTCGGCACATGTTCGAGGTGGCCGACTCCCCTCGCTTCCACGTCACATACAGCCAGTTGCAGGGCAGTACAGCCTGGGTGAGCTGGGACTTCCACATGATTCTGCACCGGCGCCCGGTGACCGTGGAGGGGGTGACCCGGCTCGATTTCGGCGATGATGGCCGGGTGGTGTCTCATCGTGACTACTGGGATAGCGCGGAGCTGTTTCTAGAGCTCCCGCTGCTCGGTACAATGACGCGTCTTGCCAGACGAAGGCTGCGTCTTCCCGAAAGCGCTATCAGAAGAACAAATGATCATGAGTGAGCACTACAGCATCAGTGATGTCTCCCGCATCTCCGGTATCCCCAAGGATCTGCTGCGGATGTGGGAACGTCGATATGGCTACCCCGCGCCGCAACGGGATGAAAACGGTGATCGACTCTACAGCATCGACCAGCTCGACAAGCTGGTGCTGATCCGGCAGCTTCAGGATCAGGGCAAGCGGCCTGGCAAGCTGATCCCGCTGCCGCTGGATGAGCTGAAGTCAATGCTGCAGCCTGAGGTGGCGGAGTTCGACGAGGAGGAGTTGGTAAGCCAGCTAAGGAGGGGTGAGACAAGTGGCCTGCGGCAGTGGCTGCAGAAGCAGTTGCTGGCCCTGGGGCTGCGCGGCTTTATCCACCGGGTGATGGCGCCGGCCACTACCGTGGTGGGGGAGGCCTGGGCCCGGGACGAGCTGGCTACCTACGAAGAACACCTTTTCACGGAAATGATGAAGGGCCTGGTCCGGCAGTCGCTGGCCGAGCACTACAGGATCGGTGGCGAACCGCGTGTGATGCTGACCACCCTCTCCGGTGAAAAGCACAGCCTGGGTCTTCTGATGGTGGAGGCGCTTTTGCGCATGGGCGGTGCCGAGGTGATACCGTTCGGTCCGGAGATGCCTTTTGGTGATATCCAGGAGGCGGCCATGAATCACCGGGTGGACGTGATCGGTCTCTCTTTCAGTGCAAACTTCAAAGGCGATGACGCGGTGGTGATGCTGAACGGTCTGCGCCAGATGGTCGACCCCGGAATCCGCATCTGGGTGGGTGGCTCCGGTCTCGACAACGGTTATGTTTTTCCCGAGGGGGTTGAGCACCTGCCGGACCTTTACGCCGTTGAGCGGGCAATGGCAGAGTGGCACCGCTCAGTCTGAGGCGCTCCTTCCGTGACATGTCCTGTAGGAGGCCCGCCCCCGGGCCGATGAAACCGCGCACTATTGCCGGATCGTGGCAATGTCATCGCGGCGAGGGCGCCGCTCCTACAGGCCTGCGACTCAACGGGAAACACCCAACCTGTAGGAGACCCGTCCCCGGGCCGATGGTGTTCTGCGGGAGTGACCCCCGTGTACCCTGCATCGCGGCGAGGGCGCCGCTCCTACAGGCCTGCGACTCAACGGGAAACACCCAGCCTGTAGGAGGCCCGCCTCCGGGCCGATGGTGTTCTGCGGGAGTGACCCCCGTGTACCCTGCATCGCGGCGAGGGCGCCGCTCCTACAGGCCTGCGACTCAACGGGGAAACACCCAACCTGCAGGAGGCCCGCCTCCGTCAGATGATCCACCAGGCGACCAGGCTGATCAGGCTGGCGAGCACCAGGTTCATCACCATGCCGGCGCGCATCATTTGCGCCTGGGGCACGTAACCGGAACCGAACACAATGGCGTTGGGTGGGGTTGCCACCGGCAACATGAAGGCGCAGGAGGCGGCGATGGCGATCACCACTGCCATCACGCTGGCTGAGATACCCATCGCCTCGGCAATGGAGGCGAATATCGGTACCATCAGGGCGCTGCTGGCGGTGTTGCTCGCCACCTCGGTCAACATCACCATGAAGAAGACGATAACGAACAGCAGCAGGAGCAGGGGGGCGTTCTGCAGCAGGCCGGCGGCTCCCTCGGCCAGGAATACGCTGGTGCCGGTCTCCTTGAGCAGGGCGGAGAGGGTGAGGCCGCCGCCGAACAGCAGCAATACACCCCAGTTTGCGGAATTCTCAATATCCCTCCACTCCACCAGCCGCAGGGCGGCGATCAGGACGATGGCCATGATCGCCACCAGTGAGTCGAAGTTGGCGTCAATCCCGAGCCATTGTGACAGGGGGCGGCTGGTCAGCCAGAGCAGGACGGTGAGCAGGAAAACTCCGAGTGTCAGTTTCTGCTGTCGTGTCAGCTTTCCGCTGGCCTCGGGGCTTTTTGGTGGCTTCAGATGCAGTCCCAGGTCGGGACGGAGCACCAGCCACAGCAACAGGATCATCAGGGGTAACAGAACGATCACCACCGGCAATCCGAAACTGAGCCACTGGACGAAGCTGATACCGGTAGCGGCTGCCGCTATGGCATTGGGTGGGCTGCCGACCAGGGTGCCTATACCCCCGATGTTGGCCGAGTAGGCAACACCCAGCAGCAGGTACCAGTAGGTGGAGCGGTGGGTTTCGTAGGGCCTGGCTGCCAGCAGTCCCAGGGCCAGGGGCAGCATCATGGCGGTGGTGGCGGTGTTGGATATCCACATCGAGACGAAGGCGGTGGTGGCGAAGATGAGCAGCGTGGCCCGTGACAGCTCGCCGTGGGCGGCGCGCATGACCAGCCCGGCGAGCCGCTCATCAAGCTGCTGGCGGTGCAGTGCGGCGGCCAGGGCAAATCCGCCCATGAACAGGAAGATGATGGGGTGGGCGAAATTTTTCAGCGCCTCGGAGGTGTCGAATATCCCGCTGGCGACTGCCAGCACCGGGATCAGCAGGGCGGTGATGGTGATGTGGAATGTCTCGGTGACCCAGAGCAGGGCAATAAAGGTGAGAACAGAAAGTCCTACACGCAGCGGCGCCTCCAGGTCGGTCCCCCAGTAAAGACCGAGTGCTATGGCTCCAGCGGCGGCCAGCTTGATCCAGCGTTGATCCATCCTTGCTCCCTGTGACGGCTGCATTCTCTATCTCCCCATTGTGCCGGTAATGGAATCACTTGGTAAGGGGGAGCCGCTCCTACAAATACCTGCCTCTCTGAAAACATCTACCGGTAGGATGGGTGGAGCCGGGACGGCATAACCCATCATCACGGCTCAGGGTGACCGGTCTGTTCAAATG
>JAPHTA010000254.1 GCA_026196475.1 Sedimenticola sp. | reverse complement strand
CCGCGCTCCTTTGGGGCCACCAAAGCACGCTTGGCGCGCCTTGATTGGCACATTTTTAGCCGCAACGCCGGCAATCAAATTAGTGTTAACAGGCCCTAGCTCGGTAGAAGGGTGGGCACGCTTTTTGTGCCCACGCTACAGGGTTCACCAAATTGGCCCAGTACGGGTGGATAAGCCGCCAGGCGCATCCACCAATCCGGGAAACCGCGGATTAATCGATTGAGGTAGGGTTATGAGTGAAGAGACCAAGCTGTTTGTACAGTACCGGCGTGAAGGCACGGATTCGGAACCGGAGACACACGCCTGGATGGCCGGTGCCGATGCCCTGGTGATGAACCCCTGCGCCTGCACCCCGGAACAGTTCGCCGATCTGCCGGTTGAGATGGCCCTGTTGCTGGGTGGTGATCCGGAACGGGATGCCGGCTGGCTGAAAAACGGCCACTGTTACTGGGTCTGTACCGAGGGGCTGGAGGCGACCGCCCGGCTGCGGGAGCGTTGGCCCGACTTGCACTGGGTGCCCCAACTCGCTGTCTTCAAGCCGGAAACCAGTTATCGATTCTCGGGGCCTGCGGTCGGCGAAGGGTTCTCCTTCTACATGCCGGATACGGCGGCGATACAGGGTTGGCGGGTTAGCGATGGAGATGTCCTGCTTTCCGAGGCGGTCACCCGGACCGCCGAGCTGGGGTTCGATACGCTATGGCTGCACTCCGAAGCGGCGGAATCCCGCGGCAAGGGGCTCGACCTGGAGGTGCTGGACAAGGTTCGGGGCGGCCCCCTGTCGATCTGGCTGTCTGGCGGTGTTTCCGAATTGAAGTACCTGCAGAACCTGGCCCGGACGGGGGGCGCCTCGGCGGTGGTAGTGGGTGAGGACCTGGCCCGGGAGTCCGGCATGGAGCGACTGAGACAGGCGCTGATTCCTCGCGTGCCGCTACAGCAGGTGCCCATCCGTGTGGGTCAGGGAGATGCTTCGGCAGGTACGGTGTGAGACCCCTGTTTATCCTGCTGGTCGTGCTCCTCGCGGTGTTTCTACTGCTGGGGTCTGGCGATCTGTCTGCCCGTTGGCCAGGGGTCAGTTCCGGGCAGCTGCGGGCGTGGCTGGATTCAGCCGATCCCCCGTTGATCCTGGATGTGCGCGGTCGCGCCGCATATCGTGCCGGAACCCTTGCCGGGGCGCTGGATGGCGGTATCGAACCGGGTGGCTTTTTGCCTGATGGTGGTGGCGGGAGGCTGGTGCTGCTGCTGCCGGAAGCTGCCTCTGAACAGCTGGTGGAGGCCTGGTTTGCCCGTCTTAGCGATGCCGGTCACCAGGTGTGGATACTGGAAGGTGGCATCGCGGGTTGGGTCGAGGCGGGCGGTAGCGTGGAGATGCCGCAATCCACCTACACCCGGCCCGGCAGCGTCCCCTTTCTCATTCCCAGGGGCTTGTGCGAGGGGGGCAGTCCGTCCCAGGTATTTGATTGAGGAGGTTGTGCGCAGTTGACGGGTGGCCGTTGGCCCTTCCCCGGATAGCCGGGAAGCAGATCTCCCGGTATGCCCTGGCACCGGTCGTGGGCCTGCTTCTTTTCCCGCTACTGGCCAGCGGCGGAAATGCGTATCCCCACGACGAGTCAACCTCTTGCGCCGCTTGTCACCCGCGGCAACAGGCCGGGTTTGAGCGCAGCCGCATGGCCGTGGCGGCGCGTACCGAAACGTTTCTCGATGAATGGCGCCGCAAGGGTGAGCCGGAGGCCTGCCTGGGTTGTCACTCCCCCTCGGGTGCCGACGGTGTCATCTGCACCGATTGCCATGGCGCGAACGGACACCCCTATCCTGTCCCGCAGGTACCCCGGGTCTGTGCACGCTGCCATGATGCGCCGGGAGAGATCACGCTGCAGGGTTTCCTCGATTCGCCGGCGGCACGCCGGGGCGAGGACTGCCTCACCTGCCACCTTGAGGAGGGTGGCAACAGCCATGATTTCCGGGGGCCGACCCGGCCCGGGTTTCTGCAGGGCATCGCTACCTTGAGGGTGGCCTTTCGGCGTGACGCGGAGGGCGGGTCTGCACTGCTGCAGATCCGGCATCGTGCCGGTCACGCCCTGCCCGGCGGAACCACCGGGCGTTCGGTCTGGCTGCTGGTCGAACAGCGCGACACACAAGGGCGAAAGCTGGATAGCCGCCGCTATCGCTTCGGATGGCTGCACTCGGCCAGCGCCGGCTGGCGCCAGAACACGCTGCCGCCAGGTACCGGCCGCGTGGTCGAGGTTCCGCTGCATGAAGCAGCCGGGATGATTCGTGCTAAGCTGGTCTATCGCTTCAGGGCGGGGGGGCTGGACGAGGTTGATCCCGAGCAGGTGGTACTGGTGGAGATGGCGCGATCGGTGCCAACCAGGGCGGAGCGGGAGCGATGATTGCAGAAACAAAGTCGCCCATGTCGAAACCGAGTGGCCAGAGGCCACTTGACGGGTTGCCGGGTGCCGTTGAGAGATGAGCAAGGGTCGAACAACAATTTGCTGTGTTCTGCTGATGGCCTGCCTGCTAATGGCGGGGAATCTGATGGCCAACAGTGAAAAGACCTACCGAATCGGCCTGACCGCGGTGATCCTCACAGATCAGACATCCTTTCTCAAGGAGTGGCAGGACTACCTCTCCAGCTCCCTGCGGCGCCCGGTCCGGTTCATCCAGCGCCAGACCTACGAGGAGGTGACGGATCTGCTGCTCGGCGGGGACCTGGATGCGGCCTGGATCTGCGGTTATCCCTATGTCCGTAACCGGGAGCAGTTGGAACTGCTGGCGGTACCCCTGTTTAATGGCGAGCCACTCTACCGCTCCTACCTGATTGTACCGGCAACCGATACCGGGAGCCGGGAAATCGCGGATCTCAAGGGCAAGGTGTTCGCCTACTCCGATCCGAACTCCAATTCCGGTTTTCTCTACCCCCAGGTCAGTATGATCAGAGAGGGGATAGAGCCGAATCACTTTTTTTCCAAGACCTTTTTTACCTGGACGCACCGGGATGTGGTGAAGGCGGTGGCCGATGGCGTGGCCCAGGGTGGCGCAGTGGACGGCTATGTATGGGAGACACTCTCCCGGCATGAACCGGCGCTGACGGCCGGCACCCGCCTGGTGAGCAAGTCCCCGCTGTTCGGGTTTCCGCCCCTGGTGGTACGCAGGGATATTTCCCGGGAGGACTTTTATGCGCTGCGCAACGCCCTCCTGAAAATGGAATCCGTTACCGAGGGCAGGCGGCTGTTGCAAAGACTGAACCTGGATGGATTCACCGAGGGCGAGGACAGCCTGTACGATGGCGTGGCCGAGTCGGTGCGGATACTGGAGGGTGCGCAATGAAGATGGGGGATATCAGTTACCGGATCAAGGTGCCGCTGATGTTCACCCTGGTGATCCTGATCACCGCCAGCGTCGTTACGCTTGCCCTTACCTGGCGCGCCTACGAGGAGCTGCGTGAGGAGGTGTTCAACAATGCGGTGGAGATCGGCAGCGTGCTCTCCAATAGCCTGCCCAACGCCATGTTGCACGATGATCTCTGGGGCGCCTACCGCCTGGTGCAGGCTGCGGAGGGGTGGCCCGGAGAGACGTCCAGCCGCTTACTGGTGGTGCTGGACAAGGATGGCCGGATCTATGTCTCCAATCGTCCCAAGGAGCTGGCGGTAACAACGCGACTGCGTGCACACGGGGCGGAATTGGCGCGGGTTGAAGCGGAGGTTTTGAGGTTGACCGGCGACCTGGGGCCGCGTCCGTATGAATACCCGAACGACCAGCGCCTCTACGTGATCCTGCCGATGCTGAGTGACGGGGTTGCCATGGGCACCCTGGTGATCGGCTACGACCGGGCCCTGTTCTGGCCAAGGTTTATCGCCATTGTTGAGCGGGTGGTGGTTTCCGCCCTGCTGGTAACGGTCCTGCTGTTGCCGTTCGGCTGGTACCTGGGCAACCGAATGGTCAAGCCGCTGGGCCACTTGGCCAACTGCATGTCCAAGGTGGGACGTGGCAGCAACGAGGAGATTACCTGTGACCTGCGCCAGGGTAAGGACGAGATAGGCCGGCTGGGGACCAGTTTTCAACAGATGCTCGGTGAGCTGGATGAGAAAGAGCGCCTGGAATCCGGTATGCTGGCGTCTGAACGGTTGGCTGCCGTGGGCCGGTTGGCAGCCGGGGTGGCCCACGAGATCAACAACCCGCTGGGAGGTATGCTGAACGCCCTGAATACGTTTCGTCGCTACAGTGAGACCGACACGCTGGGCCGGGAAACTTTTGATCTTATTGAGCGGGGGCTGCAGCAGATTCGGGAGACCGTTTCCGCGCTGTTGGTGGAGGCCAATCCGCGCAGCCACAGCCTGAGCCCCAAAGATGTCAATGATGTACGCATGTTACTGCTGGCGGATGTCAGCCGGAAGCAGATCAGACTGGATTGGCGCAATTGCCTGGAGGGGGATGTGGCGCTGCCCTCGACACCGATCCGGCAGGTACTGATCAACCTGTCACTGAATGCGGTGCAGGCCTCCCCCGAAGGGGGGGCGGTACACTGCCTGGTGGAAAATCGTGAAAACCGGCTCTGCCTGCGCGTCGTCAACGAGGGGCCGGACATCTCCCGGGAGCAGAAGCTGAGCCTGTTCGAACCCTTCTCAGAGAGCGCTACGGGCAATGGACTCGGGCTCTGGGTAACCTACCAGCTGGTGCACCAGCTGGAGGGCATTATCGAGGTGAGATCCCGGGGCGGAAGAACACAGTTTGTTGTGGAACTGCCGATAAAGGAGGCGTAATGACCAACACCTCTCGTCTGTGCCTGGTCGAGGATGATTCCATCATGCGTGCCTCCCTGTGCCAGCGTTTCAAGATCGAGGAGATTGGCTGCGACTGCTTCACACACGCCGAAGAGGCCCTGGGTGCATTGGCGGAGCGGCAGTATGCGGCCCTGATCAGCGATATCCGGCTTCCGGAT
>JAPHTA010000229.1 GCA_026196475.1 Sedimenticola sp. | reverse complement strand
TATCCCACCGGCCGCCTGCTGCGTGACGCCAAGCTGTACGAGATCGGAGCCGGCACCTCCGAGATCCGCCGGATGCTGATCGGGCGGGAGATGTTCAACGAGACCCGCTAAACAAACATTGGGGGTCGGGGTCGAACCGGACAGGCCGGAACGACCTCCGACTCCGAATAGTCAAGGGCCAGCAGAGAGAGGCCCAACCGAGTAACCGAATCGACCGGAGTTATCCCATGAGTGATCCAATCGTAATCGTCGACATCGCCCGTACCCCGATGGGCGGTTTCCAGGGTGTTCTGGCTTCGCAGACCGCGCCCCAGTTGGGCGCAGTGGCGATCGCTGCCGCTATCGAGCGGGCCGGCCTGAGGGGCGAGGATGTGCAGGAGGTACTGATGGGCCACGTGCTGCCGGCCGGTGTCGGCCAGGCGCCCACCCGCCAGGCGGCGCTGGGTGCGGGGATTCCCCAGAGCACCCCCTGTGCCGGCGTCAGCAAGGTGTGCGGCTCCGGCATGAAGGCGGTGATGCTGGCCCACGACATGGTCAAGGTCGGAACCCGGGACGTGATGGTGGCCGGCGGCATGGAGTCCATGAGCAATGCCCCCTACCTGCTGGACAAGGCACGCGGCGGCTACCGCCTGGGTCACGGCCAGGTGCTGGACCACATGTTCCTGGACGGGCTGGAGGACGCCTACTTCGATCGCGGCAAGCTGATGGGCACCTTCGCCGAGCAGTGTGCCGATCACTTCAAGTTCACTCGTGAACAGCAGGATGAGTTCGCCATCGCCTCTCTGAGCCGGGCCAACCACGCCATTGACAAGGGGCTGTTCGAGCGCGAGGTGGCAGCAGTGACGATAAAGGACCGTCGTGGCGAGACGGTGGTGGCGATCGACGAGCAGCCGGGCAATGCTCGCCCGGAGAAGATCCCCAGTCTGCGTCCCGCCTTCCGCAAGGACGGCACCGTGACCCCGGCCAACTCCAGCTCCATCTCCGACGGTGCGGCGGCGCTGGTGCTGATGCGCGCCTCCGAGGCGGAGCGCCGCGGCCTGTCGCCGAAGGCGGTGATCCACGGACATGCCGGCTACGCCGGCGAGCCCTGCTGGTTCACCACCGCCCCGGTTTACGCCATGCAGAACCTGATGGAAAAGATCAACTGGAACAACGCCGACGTGGACCTGTGGGAGATCAACGAGGCCTTCGCCGTGGTCACCATGGCGGCGATTCACGAGATGGGGCTGGACCACGAGAAGGTGAACGTAAACGGCGGCGCCTGTGCCCTGGGCCACCCGATCGGTGCCTCCGGTGCCCGTATCATCGTCACCCTGCTGGCAGCGCTGGAGGAGAAGGGATTGAGCAAGGGTATAGCCTCCCTCTGTATCGGCGGTGGCGAGGCCACGGCGGTGGCCATCGAGCGGGTTTAAACAACAGGAGCAGGGTGCTCACGTGGAGGGAAGGTACGACGTAGCGGCGTGTCCAGCCAAGGCGTGCCCACCCTGACGAAACCTGATTAATGCGTCCCTTCTCCCTCAGGGAGAAGGTCAGGATGAGGGGATATGAATGAACAGTAGATTGTTTATTAAACTCCCCTCACCCCGGCCCTCTCCCTTGGGGAGAGGGAGAAAAAATGTAGGTTGGGCACGTGGTTTGTGCCCACGCGGGGACTCGGGGGCGGGCCTCCTACCGGGAAATTACCTGTAGGAGCGGCGCCTCGCCGCGAACAACCGGCCCGGTGCGGGCCGGTGTGAATAACAATATAATGACCCAAAGGAGTCGTTAATGATCCTCACCGAAGAGCAGCGCATGATCCGCGACATGGCGCGGGACTTCGCCACGGAACGACTGGCACCGAACGCCGCGGAGTGGGACCGGGAGCACATCTTCCCCTCCGACGAGCTGAAGGAGATGGGCCAGCTCGGCCTGTTCGGCATGACCATCCCGGAGGCCTGGGGCGGGGCGGAGACCGACTACGTCTCCTTCGCCCTGGCGATCGAGGAGATCGCCGCCGGCGACGGTGCCTGCTCCACCATCCTCAGCGTCAACAACTCGGTGGTGTGCGGACCCCTGCTGAAATTCGGCAGCGACTTCCTGAAACAGACCTACCTCAAGCCGCTCGCCGCCGGGGAGATGCTCGGCTGCTTCTGCCTTACCGAACCCCAGGCCGGCTCCGACGCCTCGGCCCTGAAGACTCGGGCGGTACGTGACGGCGACCACTACGTGCTCAACGGCACCAAGCAGTTCATCACCTCCGGCCAGTACGCCCAGGTGGCGATCGTCTTTGCGGTCACCGACCCGGCTGCCGGCAAGAAGGGGATCAGCGCCTTCGTGGTGCCCACCGACAACCCCGGCTACCAGGTGGCCAGCATCGAGCGCAAGATGGGCCAGCACGCCTCGGACACGGCGCAGATTGTATTCGAGGATTGCCGCATACCCGCCGACCATCGGATCGGCGAGGAGGGCGAGGGTTACAAGATCGCCCTGAGCAACCTGGAGAGTGGTCGCATCGGTATCGCCGCTCAGTGCGTCGGCATGGCCAGGGCCGCCTACCAGGCGGCGCTCGACTATGCGAAAGAGCGGGAGAGCTTCGGCAAGCCGATCATCGAGCACCAGGCAGTCGCCTTCCGCCTCGCCGACATGGCGACCCAGGTACAGGCGGCACACCTGATGGTGATGCACGCCGCCGAACTGCGGGACGCCGGCGAGCCCTGCCTGAAAGAGGCCTGCATGGCCAAGCTTTACGCCTCCGAGACGGCGGAGAAGGTTTGCTCGGCGGCGATCCAGACCCTGGGTGGCTACGGCTACCTGGAGGATTTTCCGGTGGAGCGCATCTACCGCGATGTGCGCATCGCCCAGATCTACGAGGGCACCAGTGACATCCAGCGCATTGTCATCT
>JAPHTA010000276.1 GCA_026196475.1 Sedimenticola sp. | reverse complement strand
GGATAGAAGCTGCAGCCGAAGGAGCCGTCACAGACCAACTGGTTTTCCGGAAGCCTGATTGGCAGGTTCAACTGGGTGATGAGCTGCTCCAGGATACCGCTCACAGCTGCCCTCTCCCGGATATCGGTAAGTACGAAAATGAACTCGTCTCCCCCCCAGCGGGCGACGGTATCGCCCTTGCGCAAGGTCCCGGCAAAGCGATCGGCAAGGGTGCGCAGCACCTGGTCGCCCTGTTCATGGCCCAGGATCTCGTTGATCTCCCGAAAGCCATCCAGATCGAGAAACCGCACGGCGGCACGGCTTTTCTGGCGCTGGGCGTAGCCCAGGGCCTGCTCCACGCGATCACGCAGCAGGTTGCGATTCGGCAGTCCGGTCAACTGGTCGTAGTTGACCCGCTTTTCCAGTTCCACCTGGTAGTGGCGGGTTTCGGTGATGTCGCGCGCCACGCCGTACAGCAGCCCCTCCTCCCGTACCGAGAAGGCGTTCCAGCTGAACAGGCGATAGCTGCCATCCTTGCACTGCAACCGGTTCTCGAAGCTCAGTACCTGGCGTCCCTGGGAGAGGACGATGCCGGCATGCTCGGTTGCCTGCCTGTCGTCCGGATGCACGAACTCCATCCAGGGGCGCAGCTTCAGTTCCTGCAGGCGCCAGCCCAGCGCTCGTTGCCAGGAATTGCTCAGCTGGCGCGCGTAGCCCTGGATGTCGGCGACCAACAGCAGGTCGAGGGAGATGTTGAAGAAGCGCCGGCGCTGATTTTCCGCCAGCTTCTGTGCCGATATATCCCAGATGTAGCCCTCCAGGACGCGGTTCCCATCCTTGTCGGTGAGGCCCCGCCCCTGCTCCATGACAAAGCGCTCCCTGCCGTCCGCATCCCGCAGACGATAGGAGACTGAAAATGGTTCGGCTCTGGCGATTGCTGCCTGTACCTCGTTCCACACAGCTTCCTGGTCGTCTGGATGAATCAGGTCCGCGTAGGGGATCTGATGTTGGCCTGTGAACGCTTCGGGATCGTACCCGGTAACCCGGCGCGAGCCATGGGAGACGAACAACATGCTCCAGTTCCGGTCGTTTCGGCAGCGGTAGACCATGCCTGGGAGGTTGAGCAGCAACCTCTGGAATAGTGCCTCGTGCTGCTCTATTTCGTGCTGCTGTTCGGCCAGTTTCTGCGACAGCCTTCCGTCGATCCGGGAGGTCAGCTGTTTCAGGGCATGGGATCGGGTGACCTTGCTCTGTCCTTCGTCGTATTGATGTTGTGAAAGCAGTCCTTGCAAGGTATTGATCAGGACCTTCGGCTCTTGTGGCTTCTCGAGAAACAGGTCGGCCCCGATGTCACCGGCAAGCTTTCTGTCCTCATCATCGGTAAATGTGGCGCTGTAGAGTATGAAGGGGATATGTTGAAAATCCCGGTGGTTCTTGATCATCTGGCAGAAGCGAAACCCGTCCAGTCGTGGCATCAGGATATCGGAGATGATCAGGTCGGGCCTCTTCTCCAGGGTTGCGCTCAGGCCCTCTTCGCCGTTGGCGGCCTCCAGGACCGTGTGGCCATGTTTTTGTAGCAGATTGCGCAGCAGCTGCCGGCTGTCGGTTTTGTGGTCCACGATCAGGGTATTCATGTGCTCTTCCCTGCTTTGCCTGTCGTTCGCACGGACAGGCATCCCCATGCCATCTCTGTTGCGGCTGAATGGCAGTTCACCACAATCACACAAGGGTGGAGGTCTTCCTGGATTGTTTCACTTCCAATCGATCGACCTTCCGTGCCCCGGTGGTCAGGAGTCCTTTCTGATATGTGCCATTTGGTCCCTATGCGGGGGCACCCACGGAAAGAATCGCTTCCTTCACCTGAAAATGTAGCAGAGATTCGGGTTGCGCGAAGGCTATTCCCGTTATCCCTTTGAGAAATTTCCTCGGGATGCCTAAACTGGATACTCCAGTCTGATCGTCAGAAAAGGGAGTGCCCGGTGTTTAGTAGTGAATTTTTTGTCACCTCGTTGATTATCGTGATGCTGCCAGGCACCGGCGTCATCTACACCGTCTCCGTTGGCCTGCTGTCAAGCCGCAGGGCCAGCCTGGCGGCGGTACTGGGTTGTACTCTCGGCATTCTCCCTCACCTGCTGCTGAGCATTCTGGGCCTCTCAGCCGTGCTTCACATGAGTGAACAGGCGTT
The DNA here is from genome assembly GCA_026196475.1 of Sedimenticola sp. GTDB lineage: Bacteria > Pseudomonadota > Gammaproteobacteria > Chromatiales > Chromatiaceae > Sedimenticola. The sequence continues at coordinate 11,068 of JAPHTA010000276.1, read as the reverse complement.
TCTTCTCCTCAAGTACCTGGGTGCTGCCTACCTGTTGTACGTGGCCTGGTCAATGTGGCGTGAAAGCGGCAAGTTGTCTCTGCAGGCACCAGGCGCAGGACGGGGGCTGGGGTCGGTTGCCCTGAAGGGTTTTTTAATCAATATTCTCAACCCCAAACTCTCTATGTTTCTGGTCGCATTCCTGCCCCAGTTCGTACCCGTGGCTTCCCCTTCCCCAAGCTTTCACCTGTTGATGTTGAGCGGCGTTTTCATGCTCATTACCCTGGTGGTGTTCACCATCTATGGCCTGTTCGCCGGTGCCGTACGCCACTACGTGCTCAACTCTCCCCGAGTCCTGGCCCGCCTGCAGCGTGGTTTTGCCCTGTCCTTTGCCGCGCTGGGTGCCAGGCTGGTACTGGCGGAACGTTAGATGCGGTACTTCGCCTACGGCTCCAACATGTCGACCCGTCGCCTGGCAGCGCGGATCGACTCCGCGCGCCGCCTTTCGGTGGCCCATCTGTCCCGGCACGACCTGCGCTGGCACAAGCAGGGGCGTGACGGCTCCGGGAAATGCGATGTGCACTACACTGGCGAGGAGCGCCACGTGGTGATCGGGGTAATGTTCGAGATCGACGAGCGGGACAAGCCACTGCTGGATCGTTTCGAGGGGCTGGGCAACGGTTACCGGGAGCTGGTGGTGGATCTGCGCGGACCGGCCGGTGAGCGCTGGACGGCGTTCACCTACCAGGCCACGCTGACTGCCCCCGACATACGGCCCTATCAGTGGTACAAGCGACACGTGCTGGAGGGCGCCCTGGAGCACGGCCTGCCATCGCAATACGTGGAGCAGTTGCGGATGGTGGCTGCGCAGGAGGACCCGGATCCTGAACGGCATGCTCGCGAGCTGTGTATCTATGTACGGGCGGATACCTGATCCCGTTCGACGCTGGTCACTGATGGCCTGTCCATGATTGCCGAAAGTGACGCACCCCACATAGAAGCCGATTGCCGCTGGATTTCTATTTCGCGTTGCCCGCTTCAAACCAGCTTAGCGCCAGTCCGGCCCACAGGGAGAGTGGCTGTTGCTTTGCAAGCTCGAGTAACTCCCGTCGTCCAAATACCCGGGGCCGGATATCCTCCCCCTCATGAGCCAGGCCGTGGCTACCCGCCACCGCGTCGGCATTCACGGTTGCCAGGAACAGGTGGACCTTTTCGCTGGAGATGTGGGGTGCGGTGAAGTAGGTGCCGATAGGCTGGATCGATCCTGGTGCCAGCCCGGACTCCTCCACGATCTCACGCTGTATCGCCTCCAGCGGGGTCTGCCCGGCCTCTATCCGCCCCGCCACGATGTCTGTCAGCCAGGGATACTCCCCCGCCAGGTGGGGGCCGGGCCGGTACTGCTCCACCATCACAACCCGATCGCTGGCGGGATCGTGCAGCAGGGCAGCCACCACGTCGCTGCGCTGCAGGACCTCCCGTACCAGCGGGCCGGCCGTTTCACCGTCGAAACGGTCATGCTCCAGGGTCAGGCGCTGCAGGCGGTAGAAGCCCTGGTAGACGGTATTCGAGTCAATGATGCGGGCGCTGAGTTTTGTCTCGCTCATGGCCACATTCTGGATCAGTGCCGACACGATCGCCACCCCCGCTCCGGCGGCGGCTTGAATCAGGGGACGATTTGGAGGATTCTGGTCCTCCATGTTTTCGAGTGCCCTGGCGGATAGCCGGCCGAAACCACAACAACGACAAGAGGTACCCCGATGCGCCTGATGACCTTTCGTAGCGAAATGGAGACACGTTGGGGAGTGAGCACGAACGAGGGCGTGCTGGATATCGAGACTGCCCGTGAGGTGTTGGGAGAGGATGTCGTTCCCTTCGGGCCTGACTGTGAACAACTCCCCGGAGTGGTCGAACTGTTGAAACAGTCGGCGGGAAGGAGAGAGCTTTTTCTGGATGAGTCTGACCTGGAGTTCGGTCCCTGCCTTCCGGTCGCCAACAAGATCATCTGTATCGGCCTCAACTACCGGCGCCATGCGCGGGAGGCCAACATGGCCGAACCGGCAGCGCCGATCCTGTTCGCCAAGTACAACAACTGCCTGGCATCGGCCTATGACGGCATCGACCTGCCCACCACCCGCCACCAGTACGACTATGAATCGGAGCTGGCGGTGGTGATCGGCAAGCGGGTCAAGCGGGTCAGCCCGGAGGAGGCGCTGGATTGCGTTTTCGGCTACTGCGTAGCCAATGACCTGAGCGAGCGGGAACTGCAGATGAGTGCCGGCCAGTGGACTATCGGCAAGATGCTGGATGGATTCCTGCCGGTCGGTCCCTACCTGGTGACCCCGGATGAGGTGGGGGATCCGCAGAATCTCGGTATCCGCTGCTGGGTCAACGGCGAACTGCGCCAGGACTCCAACACCTCGGACATGATCTTCTCCGTAGCCGACCTGATCAGCTACATCTCCTGTTACGCCACCCTGGAACCGGGTGACATCATCGTCACCGGTACCCCGGAGGGGGTGATCCTGGGCATGGAGAACAAGGTGTGGCTGAAACCGGGTGACGAGGTGGTGGTGGAGATCGATAAACTGGGTCGGATGGCCAACCGCATGACCAGCAGTGACAACTGATCCGCTCCGGGTGTTGGGGTTCGTTCCTCACCCCAACCTACCATATGTTTGCAAATTGGAGAGTCATTTGTAGGTTGGGGTGAGCCTGCGAACCCCAACAAAACGGACGATCGAACGAGCCACGTTGGGTGGTCACATAGTCTGGGCCCGCCTTTTTTACGCACTGTGCCATTCTTAAGGGCACAAATTTGTGCCACCCTTCCAGGCTGATCTACTCCGGGTGTTGGGGTTCGTTCCTCACCCCAACCTACAATCGGGTTGATAATGTTGGGGCCATTCGTAGGTTGGGGTGAGCTTGCGAACCCCAACATGACCGGTTGGAATCCGCTCAGGGTTCACCATAGCGCCCGCTGCAACAAGGATCCACATTACTTCCCCAATTTCCTTCCAGGATTCCCTGCTCAATGTATCGATGAATACTGGAGTAGGGCCACTCGGCAGCATGTTTTACGTAGCCGTGTTTTACCGGGTTGTAATGAATGTAATCGATATGGCTTCTGAAATCGTCCAGATCTCGAATCAGGTGCTCCCAGTAGCGTCGCTGCCAGATACCACGCTCGCCCTTCAGCTTTCGACTGGTGCATCGCTGTTCCCGGTTCGGAAGCAAGCGGGAGAAACCGGTCTTGATCAGCATCCATCGCTTTGGATAATCTGCATCGCCTTCCGGTAGAGTCCATACGGCATGGAGATGGTCCGGCAATACAACGATGGCGTCTATCCGGAACGGGTGGCGTTGTTTCACTGAGTGGACAGTTTGCCGTAGCAGATCGATATGATTCACAAGCGTGCGCTGGTGGCGTTCTGCCAGATTCACGGTAAAGAAATAGGTGCCACCTGTAATATCGGTCCGTCTGTAGTGCATGTCGTGCAGTCCTTTGCTTTCCCGTAACTATCACGGTTTTTCGTTGAAGCAGATCCTTTTTGTTGGGGTTCGTTCCTCACCCCAACCTACCATCGGGTTGCTAATTCCAGAGCCATTCGTAGGTTGGGGTGAGCCTGCGAACCCCAACGAAACCGACGATCGAACGGGTGAAGGTATTTTAATTTTCGCTAACGTCGTCCCCCCATGATCGATCCCAGCACTCCGCGGATGATCTGCCGGCCGATGCTGCTGCCAACGGCCCGGGCGGCGCTTTTGAAAAAGGATTCCATGACGGTCTGGCGGCCGCTACCGCTGCGCTTCTCCGCCTTTTCAATCTCTTTCCGGCGTGCCTCTTCCACCTCCGCTGCCTGCTGCGCCTCGGCCTGCTGTGCAGCGCGTTCTGTCAGGATTTCGTGCGCCGACTGGCGATCCACTGCCTGTTCGTAGACGCCGGCCACCAGGGAGCCGGCCATGAGAGCGTGGCGTTGCTGCCGGGTGATCGGGCCGATCTGGCTCTCCGGGGGGCGGATCAGGGTTCGCTCCACGACCCGGGGGCTCCCCTTGGCATCCAGGGTCGAGACCAGGGCCTCGCCCAGGCCCAGCTCGCTGATTACCCGTTCGGTGTCCAGGGCCGGGTTGTCGCGGAAGGTCTGGGCGGCGGCGCGCAGCGCCTTGCGGTCCCTGGCAGTGTAGGCGCGCAGGGCATGTTGAATGCGGTTGCCAAGCTGGCCAAGCACGCTGTCAGGGATATCCATCGGGTTCTGGGTGACGAAGTAGACACCGACCCCCTTGGAGCGGATCAGCCTTACCACCTGCTCGATCTTGTCCAGCAGCGCCTCCGGCGCGCCATCGAACAGCAGGTGTGCCTCGTCGAAGAACAGGACCAGTTTGGGCTTTTCCGGGTCACCCACTTCGGGCAGCTGTTCGAACAGCTCCGACAGCAACCAGAAGAGGAAGGTGCTGTAGAGCTGCGGTGCATTCATCAACCGGTCGGCGGCCAGGATGTTGATCACTCCCAGGCCATTTTCATCGGTCTGCAACAGGTCGGCCAGGTTGAGGGCCGGTTCGCCGAACAGGTGATTTCCGCCCTGCTCCTCGAGACTGATCAGGCGCCGCTGGATGGCACCGACGCTGGCCGCGGAGACGTTACCGTAGAGAGTACGGAACTCAGCCGCATTTTCGGCCACGAACTGCAGGATGGCGCGCAGGTCCTTGATGTCCAGAAGCAGCCAGCCATTCTCATCGGCGACCCGGAACACCAGTGACAGCACCCCCTGCTGGGTGTCGTTGAGATTCAGCAGGCGAGCCAGCAATAGTGGTCCCATCTCCGAGATGGTGCTGCGTACCGGGTGGCCCTGTTTTCCATGGATGTCCCAGAAGGTGACCGGAAAGCCGCGAAAGGTGAAGTCATCCAGTGGCATCTGCTGCAGCCTCTCCTGAACCTTCGGGTGCGGTTTTCCGGGCTGGCCGAGGCCGGAGAGGTCACCCTTCACGTCGGCCAGGAATACCGGTACGCCGAGGCGGCTGAAGGACTCCGCCAGCCCCTGCAGGGTCACGGTCTTTCCGGTGCCGGTGGCGCCGGCGATCAAGCCATGGCGGTTCGCCATCTTCGGCAGCAGCCCGACATCTTTGTCACTGCAACCCAGGTAGATCATCTGTTCCACGGTGAATCTCTCCTTTGATCAAGCACGCATGAACGCAAAATACGGGTTGTGGAGCTGTTTCTTAAGCCGCGAATGGACGCTAATAAACGCGAATAAATACAGATGCTTTCGGCTCAAAAACTGTTGCCACCTAACCGAGGATGCTGACTTGAACAGGGTCGTATCCAGAGTAAGTGCAGCACCATCAAGGGCTTTTTTCTATTTGCGTTTATTCGCGTTCATTCCATCCTCAGGTCCGTAAGCGGTACATCCCTGTACCACTCCTTGCGGCTGATATTCAAACTCTCCTTAAACGGGCGAATGCCTCGGTTTTGTTCGTTAAAGGGTGGCTATGTCGATAGTGTACGCCATCCCGCCCGGTTCCGCGTGGCTACCAGCCGCCGCCCCCACCGCCGCCTCCACCACCTCCGGAGGAGCCGCCCCCGCCGCTGCCGGAGGAGGAGCCGGGGGCGCTGGAGGAGGAGGCGATAGCCGAGCCCATGGCGCTGCCCATGGCAGTGCTGAAACCGGCCAGGTTGTGGCTGTTCCAGCTGCGCCCGCTGTACCATCCTGGGTGATACTCCGTGTCCTCCCTGCCGGCACCGGCCAGTACACCGCTGAAGCGCTCCGCCCACTGCTGTTCCACTCCCAGGGCCAGGGCGTATGGCAGGTAGGCTTCGAACAACTGCGGTGTTTTTTCCGCCGGATGCCTGTAGTTGAGTTCATCCTGTTCGGCGATCCCCAGGTAGTGCCTGAAGCCGTTCACCTTTCTCAGGAGCTGCTGACCGGCCAGGGTGGGTGCCTTGAGCCATTCGTAGAACAGGAAATTGATGGCGGCCGCAATCAGCAGGGTCAGGGTGAAGGCGGGTGAAACTGCCTCCGTGAGCATCACCAGGCCGAACACCTCGCCGGCCAGAAAGGGGAGGGCGAAGAGACTGCCGAAGGTGACCTTGAGATAGTCTGCGGCTCCGGAAGCGCTGCGGAATTTGCGGTAGATCTCCAGCAGCATGCGAAATACGGCGAAGCTCCAGAAGGTGAGCCAGACCATCATGAAGCCGCCAATCGCCAGCTTCTCTTCAGAGCCGAGGCTGAACAGACTGCCGGCGAGCAGGCCGAGGGTGATCAGTACGCCCGGGATGATGTAGCCGCGATTGGTCACGAAGTAGGTCTTCTCATAGTCCCGCTTGAGCGAGTTGCGGTGCGCCTTGAGCGCCTTGGCCAGGCGCTGGTGGTTCTTTTGTCGCAACCGGATGCTCTGCCTACCGTTCCCGAAAAGGGCGCTGGCGATGGCGCCCTCGCCCGGTGCCAGGCGGGGTGTGCGACCGGTCTTCTCCAGGGTGAAGGTGCCGCTGCTGCTTTCGCTGATCGTCAGGTAGCCCTCCACCGCCATGTTGACGATGGCGGCAGCAAAGGTCCGGTTATCATAGTCCATCTCTCTGACGAAGCGCATCGACGCCGGTGAGTAGCCCTCGGGTGGCGTGTAGATCGGGACAACTACCCCGATGTCGGGGTCGCGCCCGACCCGGTACCAGGCGATACCGAAGTACGCCAGCAGCAGCAGAAGGCCACTGCCAGCCACCAACAGGCTGCGATTGTCGTCCACGAACCACTGCAGGCGCTGTTCCTCGGTCGGTTCCAGTAGATGCCCCTTGGGCCAGGCGGTGACCAGGGTCAGGCCATGCTGTCGGGGCAGCGGGGAGGTGGTTCGGAACAGCGCCCGGCCCTGTTGGTCCACCTCGGCCTGGTAGTTCCGGCCCTGGGCCCCCTGGGCGCCGGTATACGCCTCGACCCGTATCTGCTCCACAGGTATGCCGCCCGGCAGCGTTACCCGGGCCCCGGCCTGGTCGATGGGGAAGTCCCAGCCGTTGCCGGTGACGTTCCAGTAGAGTTCGTCATGGGTGTCAAAGAAACCGAGCTGGCGGTCGGTGCGGTAGCGCAGGGTGTAGCGGTAGATACCGGGCTTCAGGAGCACGTTACTGCTGCCGGCGTAGATGCGGATGCCATTACCCTGTGGCTCGGTATGGTAGGGCTCGCTTCGGCCATCGCGGGTGACCCCGAGCAGATCGAAGGTGACCCGGTAGCGGTTGCCCAGCCGGTCCCGGTAGTCGGTGGGGAAATCCCTGAAGATGCCGCGCCTGATCTTGTTACCCTCGGCCCGCACCTCGATCTGCTCCTCCACCAGAATGCTGCCGTCGACCTGGACCCGGATGTCGCTGAAGTAGTCGAGGATGCGCTCATCCGCCAGCAGTGCGGTCGGGAGCAGCAGAAGCAGTAGCAGCAGGGGGCGGATTGGCATCAGTGGATCTCCGGGGGGTCGGCCTCGACCACGCTCTGCAGTTCGAAGAAGCGCGCCGGGAGGAACCGGAACAGGCGTGCGATCAGCAGATCCGGAAACGAATCGATCCTTACGTTGAGGTTGCGCACTGCGCCGTTGTAGTAGCGACGCGCGTACTGGATATGGTTCTCCACTTCGCTCAGTTGCTGCAGGAGTTGCAGGTACTGCTCGCCACTCTTCAATTCCGGGTAGGCTTCCGCCAGTAGCAGCAGGGAGCGCACCTGGTCGCTGAGGTCGACCTCCAGCCGTTCCCGCTCCTGTGGCGTCCGGGCTGCTCCGGCGGCGCTGCGCAGGTGGGTGATGTGATCCAGGGTGGAGCGTTCGAAATCGGCGTACTGTCTGATCGCCTCCACCAGTTTGGGCACCAGGTCGTGGCGCCGCTTGAGCTGCACGTCGATGTCGCTCCAGGCGGCCAGCACCCGGTTACGGTCCCGGACCAGCTTGTTGTAGATGACGATGGCCCAGACCACCAGGGGCAGCAGCAGTAGTAGTGGGATTTCCATTGCGCCAGGAATCCTCGATTCTTTTGGTTATGCAGGTGGCGTTGCTTGCAGTGTGCGTTTTCGCTGGAGGGATTTCAATTTTTTCTTTTCGTGGTGGGACTGACGTCCCTGGCTGGTGGTGGGTGCAAGGTATCAGCTGAACTGCAGGTCGAAATCCCGTGCCACCAGCTGTCTCGCCTCCTGTTTCAGTTCCTCGTGGGGCAGGGTGTGGGTGGTCAGCCAGTGCTCCGGGAAGCGTAGCTGGATGCAGTTGCCGTCCACCCCGATCCTGACCTCGATCCGGGTCTTGGCCGAGCGGGCCCGGTGCAACAATACCGACAGTCGCAGCAGGATACAGAGACGCAGGGTCGGCAGGCTGATGTCCTGCGGCAGCTCGTTGAATACGTCGAACGGGAACTTTCGTCGGTGGCCCCGGATCAGGGCCGAGAGTACCCGCTGCTCCTGGCGCGAGAAGCCCTGCATGTCGGAGTTGGCGATCAGGTAGGCGCCGTGCTTGTGAAACTGGCTGTGGGAGACGGTCAGTCCCACTTCGTGCAGGCGCGTGGACCAGCACAACATGTCGATATATTCGCCTTCGCGCAGCTGCCAGTCGTCGGCCACCTGTTCGAACAGGGAGCGGGCGGTGGCCTCCACGTGACTGGCGTGCTCCATGTCCACGTCGTAGCGGCGACAGAGGGCGCGCACCGTACTCTCACGCACATCCTCGTAGCGGGTCCGGCCGAGCATTTCGTAGATCAGACCTTCCCGCAGCGCCTTGTCGGAGACCCGCAGCTGGTTGATGTTGAGTGCCTTGAACACCGAGCGCAGCACCGCCACGCCGCCGGCAAATACCGCCCGTCGCTCGTTGCTCAACCCCTCCAGCTGAAGGTTGTCCAGGTGGCCGGCGTCAATCAGAACATCGCGCAGCTTCTTCAGCCCCTGGTAGGTGATGCCCTCCTGCTCCCCGTTCCAGCCGGCGGCCCGGATCACCTTGTTGATGGCGCGAATGGTGCCGGAGGCGCCCAGGGCCAGCTCCCAGCCGGCACTGCGAAATTCCTGTTTCACCGGCAGCATCTCCAGGGCCCCCGCCAGCTCGGCGGCGCGCATGGTCTCGGACGAGATCACGCCGTCGCTGAAATGCCAGCGGGTCATGTTGACGCAGCCCATGTGGATGCTCTCGGTACGCCGGGGCAGGAAGCCGTCGCCGACGATCAGTTCGGTACTGCCGCCGCCGATGTCGATCACCAGGCGCCGCTCGTTGCCGGCGGCCAGGCCGTGGGCCACGCCCAGGTAGACCAGGCGAGCCTCCTCGCGTCCGGCGATGATCTCGATCGGATGCCCCAGCACCGTTTCCGCCTCGGCCAGGAAGCGGGTTGAGTTACGCACCTGGCGCAGGGCGCTGGTTCCTACTGCACGGACGCTGCCGGGGGGCAGGCTTTTCAACCGCTGGCCGAAGCGCCCGAGACAATCCAGGGCCCGGGCCTCGGTCTCCGGTGTCAGCTCCTTGTTCTCCTGCAGGCCGGCGCCCAGGCGCACCATCTCGCGCAGCCGGTCCATCACCTGGAAATTGCCGTTGTCCACCTTGCAGACGATCATGTGAAAGCTGTTGGAACCCAGGTCGACAGCCGCGACAGTATCCGTGAGGTTGGCGATGTTGGTAATAAAGCGCAGCATGGCGGGAGCGATTTATGGCAAACGGGACCGGCATGCTACCACCGGCTCGGGGTTGAAGAAAGCGACCCCCGACAGGTGACGCTGGCGTCCGGGAAGCCGGGTTGGAATCGGCACCATGGGTATGGTCAGGTGCCCAGTGCGCGGAGCTGCTTCGGTGGTAGCAGCCAGATCAGTTCGGCGGAGGCGGGGCGCGGGCTGCCGTTGAACTGAAGCAGGCAGGCAGCGCCCTTCTTCATCTGCAGGAAGTTGAAATGAGAGCCGTTGGTGAACCAGGAGATCAGCTCGGACATGTCAGGCTCGTGGCCCACCAGCATCACCACGCTCTCCTCCGGCAGGTCAGCAAGCAGGCTGGTCAGCTTGGCCGGATCGGACCGGGGATCCAGCTGCGGGATCGCCTTGCGTACCGTCTCCGGGTAGTGCTCAGCGATGATATCGGCAGTCTGAATGGCCCGGGTCAGGGTGCTGCTGAGGATGTAGTCGGTATCCGGCTGCACCTTCTTCAGGCCCTGGCTGGACTGCTGCTGGCGCCGGATTCCCTTCTCCGCCAGGGGGCGCAACCGGTCGTCACTGTTGCTCTGGAGAAACTCGGCGCGGTCAAGGGCAATAGCATGTCTGATGATTATGATCTTCATAACTTGCAGTCTTGGTCCGGCTGGGTGCCGGAAGAAAATGGGTTAGAATAGATAGAATACACCCGTTTATTCCGGCAGGGCACCCGTTAACGGCATCGGCCCGCCGGACTGGTCGGTGCCGGGCCGTGCCTGCCAGCATGACATCCACGTGACAACAGACAATCCAGGACCATGAAATTTTGCAGTCAGTGCGGTAACAGTGTCGAGGTGAGGGTGCCGGAGGGGGATAGTCGTGAGCGTCACGTCTGTCCCGACTGCGGGACCGTACACTACCAGAACCCCAACGTGGTCACCGGCTGCATTCCCGAGTGGCAGGGGAGTGTATTGTTGTGCCGCCGTGCGATCGAGCCGCGCCTTGGCTACTGGACGCTGCCTGCCGGTTTCCTGGAGAACGGCGAGTCGACCCAGCAGGGAGCCCTGCGGGAGACCCTGGAGGAGGCCAATGCACGGGTCGGCATCGGGCCGCTCTATACCCTGTTCAGTCTGCCGCACATCGACCAGGTCTACATGATGTTCCGCGGGCCGCTGCTGGACCTGGAGTTCAGCCCCGGAGAGGAGAGCCTGGAGGTACAGCTGTTTCGCGAGGATGAGATTCCGTGGAACGAGCTGGCTTTCCAGGTGGTGGCAGAGACCCTGAAGTACTACTTCGAAGATCTGCGCAGTGGCGACTTCCGGTTGCGCTCCGGGGTGATCGAGCGGTTGCCGGGTGCCGAGCGCCGCTACCGGACTATCCTGCATCCCTGACCGGTAACGTCACGCCGGGGCGTAGACCAGGCGCACGTTGTTGGCCACCAGCCCCTCATCCACCTCGCTCTCCGCCAGGTAGAACTCCAG
>JAPHTA010000216.1 GCA_026196475.1 Sedimenticola sp. | reverse complement strand
TCAGGGCGCCGACCCGGATCAGCGCCTCCAGCCAGGTGCCCATGAAGGCTCCCGCCTGTTCGTCGCCCTCCTCCTCAAAGATATCACCAATACCCATTCCAAGCAGCTCTTCGTCGCTGTAGCCCAGCATTCGCCGCAGGGCGGGGTTGACCTCCCGGATCTTGCCCTCCGGGCTGAGTACCAGCAGCGCCTCGCCCATGCAGTTGATGATGTTCTCAAGGTGCTGCTTGGCCTGGGCCAGCTCGGCGGTGCGTTCCGCCACCTTCTGCTCCAGGATACGGTTGAGGGAGCGCTCCTTCTCGATCAGGCGGAAATAGGTGCTGATCTTGTTGATCAGCTGGTTGTCGTCAATCGGTTTCAGCAGGTAGTCGACGCCCCCCACCTCGTAGCCCTTCTGCTGGAACTCCTGGGTCTTGAAAGCGGCGGTCAGAAAGATGATCGGGATATCCCGGGTCTTCTTGCGGATCTTCAGCATGGAGGCGGTCTGAAAGCCGTCCATCTCCGGCATCTGCACGTCGAGGATGATCAGGTCGATCGGGGTGTCGCCGAGGGCGATGTCGAGCGCCTGCTGGCCCGAGGTGGCCTCCAGGATGGTGACGTCCATGTGCTGCTCGACCAGGGTGCGCAGGGTGAACAGGTTGTGCGCGTGGTCATCCACCGCGAGCAGGGTAAATCCGCTGAAACGATTCATGGTCGGGTCGCTACGTCCTCCGTCGGCAGATACTCCGCCAGCACGCTGTTGAGCGCCCCCGGTTCGATCGTTTTGTCGATCACGGCATCGGCGCCGGCCGTCTGGCAGTGTTCGGCAGTTATCTCATCCTGCTCCGGCAGGAGGCCGATCACCGGAAGGTTGTGCTGGTGCTGCTTTACTGCCCTGATCGTATCACAGCAGTCTTCGCAGGGAAGGGTGATATCCACCAGCACCAGGTCGAACGGCTCATCCGCCAGCGCCTCGATCGCCTCCGACTGGTCGGCGGCCGCGGTGACCCGGAGCCCGGCCTGCTCCAGCAGGGGTGTCAGGCGCAGCAGGTTTTGCAGGTTCGGATCCACCACCAGCAGGTGGTGGGACCCCAGGTAGTGGCTCTCGCCGGGTGCCTCGCTGGCCGGTGATGTGGCGGTTTTCGTCGCGCTGGCCGGCTGTGGTGGGCGATCGTCGCTGCGTTGTGCCTGGAACTCTTCCGGTAGCAGCAGGCTGAACCGGCTCCCTTTCCCCGGTTCGCTCTGCAGCTGGATATCGCCACCGAGCAGTCGCGCCAGCTGGCGACTGATGGTCAATCCCAGCCCGGTGCCGCCGTAACGGCGGTTAGTGGCACCGTCTGCCTGCTTGAAGGCCTCGAAGATCTCCTCGTGCTTTTCGGCGGGAATGCCGATGCCGCTGTCGCTGACGCTGATACGGATACTATGCCTCGCGGGTGGGGTGACCGGCTGAAGCTGCAGCAACACCTCACCTTCAGGGGTGAATTTTACCGCGTTGGAGAGGAAGTTTTTCAGGATCTGGCGCAGCTTCTCTGGGTCGGTATTGATGGTTTCCGCTGCCGCCGGATCGATCTCCAGTCGCAGCCCGACCCGCTTGGCATCGAACTGCGGCTGCACCAGCTCCACCAGTCCCTCAAGCAGGGGTGCCAGGGCTACCGCCTGCGGATGCAGGGGGGTGCGTCGAGCCTCAATGCGGGACAGGTCCAGAATGCTGTCTATCAGCGCCTGCAGGTCGCTGCCGGCCTCGTGGATCACCCGGGCCTGCTTCAGCTGGTCCGCATTGAGTCCCTGCTTCGCGTTGGCCAGCAGCTTGGAGAGCAGAAGGATAGAATTGAGCGGTGTCTTAAGCTCGTGACTGATATTGGCCAGGAACTGGGATTTGTAACGGTTCGACGCCTCCAGCTCGTGGGCATGTAGACGCAGGTTGCGGGCGGTGCGGCCGTGCTCCTCGGCAAGCCGCGACAGGTTCTGGCCGAGCCTTTTCAGCTCCTGCGGCCCCTGCCAGTCGAAGCGCACCGGCTCTTCGTTCTCCAGGATCCGCTGCACCCCGTCGATCAGCTCCCGGCTCAATCGCTCGGCCCGCTTGGCCAGCCAGCGGGAGGCGAGCCAGGTGGCCAGCATCAGCAGAAACACGATCGACAGCACGCGCAGGGTGAGAGCCCAGCGGAACTCGGTTATCGGCGACGGATCGACCGGTCTGCCCACCCACAGCGACTGGTCGCGTTCGGTGCGGAACATCGGCACCCACATGATCTGCTGGTGGCCCCCCTTCCACAGGGCCGGCTTCTGCTCCTCGAACAGCTCCTGCAGTCCGGGGTAGCGCTGAAAGGCGTTGCCGCTCGGGGTTTCCGGTCCTGGCATCTGCAGGAACCGTCCGTTGTCTCCCACCCAGAGGGTGTCCCGGTAGAAGCGGGCGATGCCGCCCACGTCGATGTTCATCAACACCACGCCCTGCGGTCGGCTCTGTTCCGGGCCATGGATCGGGGTGGCCAGGCGCAGGGTCATGAACTGGCGCGGGTCATCGGCGGCCGCGTCCGGGTTGAGTCGCAGGGCGCTCACCAGCACCCGCCCCGGTTCCACCTGCAGGGCGGTCTGCATCAGTTCCCCCGGGCTCTCCTCGGGACGGACAATGGTGGGTTCCCAGCGCCGGGTGTCCCGGTTGCGGTCAAGCCAGAACCGCACCTCCCCCCTCTGGTCCAGAAAGCTGATCTGCACGATGTCCAGCTGCTCCGCCAGTATCTGGTTGATCCACTCAATGTAGCGGGTACGCGCCTGGTCGATCTGTTCGCTGCCGGCCCCCTCCCGGTCGCCCAGCATGGTACCCGGCTCCGGCAACTTGGCCAGAAGGCGCACCATCTCGTGGCGGCTTGCCAGGTGCTGGTCCAGGTCCCTGAAGTCGGCCCGCAGGTTCTGCAGGTGGGCCTTCTGGTAAAACAGCTCCATGCGGTCCAGGACCAACGGCAGGTTGATCACCACGGCGATCAGCAGGGGCGTGAGGGCGAAGGCGAAGAAGAACAGCAGTATCTGTGTGCGGAGTTTCACGGTGCTATGCGGACCCGTTACCTGTTGCTGCACATTAACCCAAGCCCGGAACAACCGCAAAGGGCGCTACCGGGGTTATCATGGGACATGAGTGAACTTCAACTGATTTACCGGGACCGGCACTACGTGGCGGTGGACAAGCCGGCCGGAATGCTGGTGCACCGGACCCGTATCTCCGAGGACCGGCGTTTCGTGCTGCAGACCCTGCGTGACCAGCTCGGTTGCCGGGTCTACCCGGTACACCGATTGGACCGGCCTACCTCGGGGGTGCTGCTGTTTGCCCTCAGTTCCGAAGCCGCGCGCCGGCTGGTCGATCGTTTCCAGCAGCGCCGGGTGGAGAAGCGTTACCTGGCGGTGGTCAGGGGTTACCTGGATGAGTGCGGACGCGTCGACTATCCGCTGCTGAGCGAGGGCGGCGTTCGGCAGCCGGCGGTGACCGGCTATCGGCGGCGGGCCACGGTGGAGCTGCCACTTCCGGTCGGCCGCTACGCCACCGCCCGCTACTCGCTGGTCGAGCTGTGGCCGGAGACCGGCCGGATGCACCAGATACGTCGTCACATGAAACACCTCTTCCATCCGGTGGTCGGTGATACCACCCATGGAGAGGGGCGTCACAATCGACTGTTTCGTGAGCAGTTCGGGGTTCAGCGCCTGCTGCTGATGGCGACCGGGCTGCGCCTGGAACACCCCTACAGCGGGGCCATGCTGGAGCTTGAGCTGTACCCGGATGGTGAGATGCAGCGGCTGTTCGGCCGCCTGGGTTGGGATCAGAGCTGCTGGACCAGCTCCAGTACGGCCTGGGCGTGACCTTTCGGTTTGACGTTGTACAGCGCGTGGCGGATGGTGCCCTCCTTGTCGATGACGAAGGTTGAGCGGGCGATACCCATGCGCTTCTCGCCGTGGGCCTCTTTCTCCTGCCACACGTGGTAGTCCTGGCACAGGGTGCCGTCCACGTCGGCCAGCAGGCCGATCATCAGGCCGTTCTGGTCGCGGAAGTCGCCGTGACTGAGGCAGGTATCCATGCTGACGCCGAGGACCTCGGTATCGGCGGCACGGAACTCGTCCACAAGATCGGAAAACTCCAGTGCCTCAATGGTGCAGCCCGGGGTGTTGTCTTTCGGATAGAAGTAGAGCACCAGGTTGCTTCGCCCCAGGTAATCGCCCAGCTCGGACTTCTCCAGGT
The DNA here is from genome assembly GCA_026196475.1 of Sedimenticola sp. Classification (GTDB taxonomy): domain Bacteria; phylum Pseudomonadota; class Gammaproteobacteria; order Chromatiales; family Chromatiaceae; genus Sedimenticola. The sequence continues at coordinate 3,540 of JAPHTA010000216.1, read as the reverse complement.
CCGCATTGGGCAGGGCGAAATCCGGTGCCTTGTCACCGACGTTCAGCATGACTCCTCCTCAGGTGTCGCGACATTCTGCTGTTATTGGCTGTTGAATCTATTGCCGTTGCCCCGGCGCGTCAACCACTTGTTGGTTACTGGATTGAACGCCCCCGCAGAGCGCCCACCGGCGCTGGATCAGCGACCCTCCGGATCGTATCCCAGGTTGGGCGCCAGCCATCGTTCCACCTCGGCCAGGCTCATCTGCTTGCGCTCGGCGTAGTCGGTCACCTGGTCCCGGGACAGCTTTCCGACCGCGAAGTAGCGTGCCTCCGGGTGGCTGAAATAGAGCCCGCTGACGGCCGCGGTGGGGACCATCGCCATCGATTCGGTAAGCCAGATGCCGGTGTTCTCCTGTACCTGCAGGAGCTGCCACAGGGTCAGCTTCTCGGTGTGGTCCGGGGTGGCCGGGTAACCGATGGCAGGACGGATCCCCCGGAACCGCTCCTTCAGCAGGTCCCGCTGCTCGAGTGATTCGTCCGCGGCATAGCCCCACAGCTCGCGGCGCACCCGGAGGTGGATCTGTTCCGCCAGGGCCTCGGCCAGTCGGTCGGCCAGTGCCTTGAGCATGATCGCGCTGTAGTCGTCATGGGCGGCCTCGAACTCCGCCACCTTTTCGTCGATGCCGATCCCGGCGGTACAGGCGAAGCCGCCGATGTAGTCGGCCACCCCGCTGGAACGGGGCGCGACGAAGTCGGCCAGGCAGTCGTTGTGACGCCCCTCCGGCTGCTTGCCCTGTTTGCGCAGGAAATGCAGGGTGTGGCTGATCTGGCTACGGGACTCGTCCGTATAGATTTCGATATCGTCGCCGTTGCTGTTGGCCGGCAGTATGCCGATCACTGCACGGGCCTGCAGCCACTTCTGGTCGATAATCCGGGCCAGCATCGCCTGCGCGTCGTCGAACAGCTTCCGTGCCTCTTCCCCCTTCTCGGGATCCTTGAGGATCTTCGGGTAGCTGCCGCGCAGCTCCCAGGCGTGGAAGAAAAAGGTCCAGTCGATATAGGGGACAAGGTCGGCGATCCCGATATCCTGCAGCGGGTGGATACCCGGTTTGGCCGGAACCGGTGGGGTGTAGCCGGCCCAGTCCATTGCTGCCGGGTTGGCGCGGGCCGTCTCCAGGCTGACCAGGTTGCGCCCCTGCTGCTGCTCTGCTCGTCGTGCCCGGGCCGCCTCGTACTCCTGCTTCAGCCTCTCCAGGTAGCTCTCGCGCTGCCCGGAGAGCAGGGCGCTGGCCACGCCCACCGCGCGCGAGGCGTCCGGTACGTAGACCGAGGGGCCGCTGTAGCCGGGATGGATCTTCACCGCGGTATGGATCAGGGAGGTGGTGGCGCCGCCGATCAGCAGCGGGATGCGCATCTCCAGCCGCTCCATCTCGCGGGCGATGTGCACCATCTCATCCAGTGACGGGGTGATCAGGCCGGAGAGGCCAATGATATCGACCTTGTGTTCCTTCGCCTTCTGCAGGATGGTCTCGGCAGGTACCATCACCCCCAGGTCGATCACCTCGTAGCTGTTGCACTGGAGCACCACGCCGACGATGTTCTTGCCGATGTCGTGTACGTCACCCTTCACCGTGGCCAGAAGGATGGTGCCGTTGTTCTTCTCGGTATCGTCACTCTTTTCGGCCTGGATAAAGGGTTCCAGGTAGGCTACTGCCCGTTTCATCACCCGTGCCGACTTGACCACCTGGGGCAGGAACATCTTGCCGGCGCCGAACAGGTCCCCGACCCGGTTCATGCCGTCCATCAGCGACCCCTCGATCACCTCCAGGGAGCGTTCCACCTGCTGCCGGGCGGCCTCCGTGTCCTCCTCGATGTACTCGGTGATGCCCTTCACCAGGGCGTGCTCCAGGCGCTCCCTCACCGGCAGTTCCCGCCACGACAGGTCCACTTGTTGCTCGCGACCGGCGCCGTCGCCACGGTATCTCTCGGCAATCTCCAGCAGCCGCTCGGTGGCGTCGTCGCGACGGTTGAGAATGACGTCCTCGACCCGCTCCCGCAGCTCCTGCGGCAGGTCGTCGTAGATCGCCAGCTGGCCGGCGTTGACGATGCCCATGCGCAGCCCGGCGCGAATCGCGTGGTACAGGAACACCGCGTGGATCGCCTCCCGCACCGGGTTGTTGCCGCGGAACGAGAAGGAGACGTTGGAGATGCCACCGGAGATCAGGGCATGGGGCAGGGTGCGCGAGATCTCCCGGGTTGCCTCGATGAAGTCGACCCCGTAGTTGTTGTGCTCATCGATCCCGGTGGCCACCGCGAACACGTTGGGGTCGAAGATGATGTCCTCCGGCGGAAAGCCGATCTGCCCGGTCAGCAGTCGGTAGGCGCGGCTACAGATCGCCACCTTGCGCTGCAGGGTGTCGGCCTGGCCCTGCTCGTCGAAGGCCATGATCACCGCGGCGGCGCCGTAGCGCCTGACCAGTCGGGCCTGGTGCAGGAAACTCTCCTCACCCTCCTTCAGGGAGATGGAGTTGACCACGCCCTTGCCCTGAATGCACTTGAGGCCTGCTTCAAGTACTTCCCACTTGGAGGAGTCGACCATCACCGGCACCTGGGCGATCTCCGGCTCGGCGGCGATCAGGTTGAGGAAGCGGACCATGGCCGCCTTCGAATCCAGCATCGCCTCGTCCATGTTGACGTCGATGATCTGGGCGCCGTTGGCCACCTGCTGTCTGCAGACATCCAGTGCCTCGTCGTATTGCTCCTCCATGATCAGGCGCTTGAATTTGATCGAGCCGGTGACGTTGGCCCGCTCACCCACGTTGACGAACAGGCTGTCGTCACTGATGGTCTGGGGCTCCAGGCCGGACAGGCGACAGGCGGTTTCGATCCCGGGCAGCCGGCGTGGCTTCCGGCCGGCGATCACCTCGGCCATCGCCCGGATATGCTCCGGGGTGGTGCCGCAGCAGCCGCCGACGATATTCAGAAAGCCACTCTCCGCCCACTCCCGGATATGCTCCGCCATCTCCTCCGGTCCCAGGTCGTACTGCCCGAACTCGTTGGGCAGGCCGGCGTTGGGGTGGGCCGATACGTGGGTCTCCGAGATGCGCGACATCTCCTCCACGTACTGGCGCAGCTGGTCCGGCCCCAGGGCGCAGTTGAGACCGATTGAAACCGGCTGGATGTGGCGCAGGCTGTTGTAGAACGCCTCCGTGGTCTGGCCGGAAAGGGTGCGGCCGGAGGCGTCGGTAATAGTGCCGGAGATCATCACCGGCAGGCGTATAGCGTCGTTTTCGAACACCTCCAGCAGGGCGAAGATGGCGGCCTTGGCGTTCAGGGTGTCGAAGATAGTCTCGATCAGCAGCAGGTCGCTGCCGCCCTCGATCAGGCCCCGGGCCGCCTCGGCGTAGGCTTGCACCAGGTCGTCGAAGGTGATGTTGCGAAACCCCGGATCGTTGACATCCGGTGACAGGGAGCAGGTGCGGTTGGTCGGACCCAGTACGCCGGCCACGAAGCGTGGCTTGTCCGGGGTGGCGAGGGCATCGGCCGCCTCCCGGGCCAG
>JAPHTA010000190.1 GCA_026196475.1 Sedimenticola sp. | reverse complement strand
GAGAAGTAGTCCAGGATCTCGTGCCAGGCGGAGGCCTCGGCCGCGCTGCCCCGGTGGCACTCGTCGATCACCACCAGGTCGAAGAAATCGGGCGAGAACTGCTTGTAGATGTTCTGTGCCTCCTCGGTCCCGGTCACCGCCTGGTAGAGCGAGAGGTAGATCTCGTAGGACTTGTCGGCCTGGCGCTTCTGGATCTTGGTCATGGCCGAGCCGAAGGGCTTGAAATCGTTGCTCTTGGTCTGCTCCACCAGGATGTTGCGATCGGCCAGGAACAGGATGCGCTTGCGGGCGCCGGACTTCCACAGCCGCCAGATGATCTGGAACGCGGTGTAGGTCTTGCCGGTGCCAGTGGCCATCACCAACAGGATGCGTTGCTGTCCCCGGGCGATCGCCTCGACGGTACGATTGATGGCGTTGAGCTGGTAGTAGCGCGGCGCCTTGCCGCTGCCATCCAGGTGGTACTCCTGGGCCACCAGCTCCCGGGCCGGTGGTTCGGTGAGACCCTTGTGGGTGCAATAGCGCTGCCACAGCTCACCGGGGCTGGGAAAGCTGTCCAGGGCCAGCTCGGTTTCCACAGGACCGTTGCTGACGGTACGGTCATGGAACAGGAAGCCATCCCCGTTGGAGCTGAAGACGAACGGCAGGTCGCCGTGCATCTCGCTGTAGGCGAGTGCCTGCTGCATGCCGTCGCCCAGGGCATGGTTGTTGTCCTTAGCCTCGATCACGGCGATGGGGATGTTGGGCTTGTGGTAGAGGATGTAATCGGCATAGCGGGGCTTGCCGCGCTTGTGCTTCCTGCCGCGCACCAGGATCTTGCCCCGGGTGATGGCCACCTCCTCCCGAATCTGGGTCTGCAGGTCCCAGCCGGCGCGGGTTATCGCCGGGGTAATGTACTTGCTACGGATATCGGTTTCCGAGAGCTGTTTTTTGTCGTTATCGCTCATTCAGCACCTTCCGCTGTGCGGGGAATTATAATTTATCTGTCACCGCCCTGAATCCAGCATCTCCAACCTGACTAACCCTTCCTCAGCGATTTTCCAGGGGAGTCGTCTATCCGCGACCCTCATCCGCTGGTAGTCCATTCTGGCATCGGAAACAGGCAACAGTTTATATCGTATCATCTCCTCAACCAGCCAGAGTGTCCCTTTGACAACCACTGACTCCTGTTCTGCAGCACTGCGCAACGCCTTGTCACCTGTCAGTAAAGGACAGGCCCTGGCCTTGGCAAGCGCCAGTGCAAAGCAGTCGTGGCGGCTTGTTTTAGTGTAGTGCTGAGTCAGCCTGGCAGCGTACCCCATCGTGTCGCCATCCAGTTCTCCCAGTTGCAACCCCGCCCGCAAGAGGCCCTGATGAGCCTCTTCCAGCTCTTCCATGTAGAGAATATCCGGCATAACAAACTCGTAGGGGAGTTTAAACATTCGGGAAACCAGCCGCCCCTCCTCCATATCGATGAGAATATTGGCATCACTGATAAGCAGTTGCACCCATGCCCCCCAATTTCCGCTCCTTGTGAAAGTGGGAAAGCGGCATCCCCATCAACTCAGCCGCCTTTGACTCGCCGATGTAATCCTCACTCAGCGCGCGATAGACCAGTTGCTTGAACAGATAGGTCTCCTCATTTGGGTAGGGATTCCCTGGCTCCTGAGAGCGCCAACCCAGTTTGCCGAATTCTACAAAATACTGTTTCTGGAGAGATTCTCGAATGACACCACACTGGCCCGCACGGATCAGTATCGACATCATGCTGATGCCAAACTCCTGTTTGAGCAGGTACAACTCCTGTGGCTCCAACGCAGTTCGGTTGGCACCCAGATGCTGGAGAATAGCCTGTTCCGGGAGCAGGAATGCCCCGGCGAAACGGTTGCATGCTTTCTCTTCATCGATACCGGGACATAGACGCCCTTGCAGCACCAGGTGACCGAGTTCGTGAGCCAGAGTGAAACGCTGTCGATCCCCCGGTTGGTGCGCCGAAATCACCACCAGCGGCGCACCCTCGATAACACCGGCCAGGCCATCGAACTTCTTTTTTGACTCGACCGTCGTGGAGATAATCATGACACCCTTTGATTCCAGCGTGTCGATCATGTCCGGTATCGGGTTTAATCCAAGAGACCACTCGGAACGAACCTGATTGGCAATCGCTTCGATCTCCTCCATCGAGGCGATCTTCTCAGGTAGACTTTCGGGTAGACAGAAGGCCGAGACCGGCACCACGGATTCCGGATAAAGCCCGAGTAGCTCAACCCAACGTTCGGCCTGCTCCATCACATCGCCATTGATCCGATCTATCAATTTCTGCGGCGTACTGGCTCGCTTCCGATATTCAACACCTTTCAATTCCACCTTGACAGGTCGGAAAAAATATTCAGAGCGAACATTGAGCGCCTTGGCCAGTTTCAACAGGTTCATCGATGACGGCATATTTTCGCCATGCTCGTACTTTTTGATGGCGTTGGCAGAGATACCTACTTTATTGGCGAGCGCACTCATGGACAGGCCCGCTGCCTTACGGGCGCGAATCAGGCGTTCTGCAAACATACGGGGCTCCAGGAAAGATCCATCTCAGGTTTATAAATTATAACATAATTAATAAAATATAAACCTAAGGAGCCTCTGATTAATTCGTCATTCCATCCTTAGGTCCGTAACCGGTGCATCCCTGCACCACTTCTCCGGCGAAGGCCGGAATCTATGTGGCTTATATACCTGGATCCCGGCATGCGCCGGGATGACGAAAGAGCAATTAATCAGAACCTCCCTAACATGTTTTCCTCCACGCCTCACTGCCCGTCCTGGTACTCCATGTCCCCCTCCAGCACGCTGGGTTCGTGGCGCGGCGGGGCGTTGTGCCAGTCGTCGAACGGAAACGGCTTGTTCTCGGTATTGAAAACCAGGAACTGGGTGATGTCGTAGAGGTAGGTGCTGAGTCCCTGGCCGAACTTCTGCAGCGGCTGGTTGGGGCTCTTGTTGATCACCACCAGGATGAACTGGATCACGGTGACGGCGAACACGATCCCCTTGGCAATGCCGATGATCAGCAGGAACAGCAGCATGTAGAGGCCGCGCTTCCAGATGTCCTCATTGTGGTTGGTAATCGCCTGGTTGTTCTCTTCGCTCATGGTGCGCTCCCTCTAAGTGAGTTGTTCTGTTTCTTGTCCGGTCCGGCCGGCATCCCTCTGCAGGCCTGATTCAAACGCAGTTGAGGGCGCCTGTCCATCCCGTTCAGGTCCTCCCCAGCATGGGCCCACCCCGGAAAAACAGGGTAGACTAGAGCAACAACAGAAGAAGCCGCCTCCAGCAGATGACAGAACTCTTCCATCAACTCCTGACCTGGGTCTCCCAGCACCCGGGCTGGTCCTACAGCGTGATCTTCCTGGTGGCGATGGCCGAGTCCCTGGCCATTGTCGGCCTGCTGGTGCCGGGCGTTGTGATCATGTTCGGCATCGGCGCCCTGATCGCCAGCGGAGCCATCGCCTTCTGGCCGGCCATGGGCTGGGCGGTGGCGGGCGCCGTGGCCGGGGATGGGCTGAGCTTCTGGCTCGGCCACCACTACCGGGAGCAGCTTACCTCGATCTGGCCCTTCAACCGTCATCCGCAGTCACTGCAGCGAGGGGTCGAGTTCTTCGACCGTTACGGCGGCAAGAGCGTTGCCCTGGGTCGTTTTTTCGGGCCGATCCGGGCGGTGATTCCACTGGTGGCCGGAATGATGGGGATGGCCCCGCTGCGCTTCGTCGTGGCCAACGTGCTCTCGGCCCTGGCCTGGGCACCGCTCTACCTGCTGCCGGGGATCGTTTTCGGCGCCTCCCTGGAGCTGGCCTCCGAGGTGGCGATGCGGCTGGTGATCCTCGGCCTGCTGCTGCTGTTCCTGGCCTGGGCGGTCTACAACCTGGTGCGCTGGCTGTTCCGCCACCTCTCGCCCCACACCTCGCGCTGGGTTCAGTGGCTGCTGACCTGGGGCCGGGCGCACCCGGTGATGGGCGGAATTGCCCGCGCCCTGGCCGACCCGAATCACCCGGAGACCCGGGGCCTGTCGATTCTCGCCACCCTGCTGGTGGTCGCCTCGGTACTGTTCACCCTGCTGCTGGGACTGCTGCCGGAGGACGGGCTGCACACCGACCTGGACAACGGCGTGCTGCAGGTACTGCAGAGCCTGCGTACCCCCTGGACCGACCACCTGATGGTCTACCTCAGCCACTTCACCGATACCCTGCCGGTGATCATCCTGAGCCTGGGCCTGCTGCTGTTCCTCTACCTGACCGGACACGCCCGGGCCGCCAGCTACTGGCTGGCCGCCGTCGTATTTGCAGTACTCGGGTCGTTCCTGCTCAAGCTCGGCCTGCAGGTACCACGTCCGGAGGTGGTGGCACACCCGCCCGGCTCCTGGTCTTTCCCCAGCGGCCATACCCTGAAGGCTGTGGTTCTGTTCGGCTTTCTCTCGGTGCTGGTGGCCCGCCCCCTGCCCGATCGCTGGCGCTGGCTCCCCTATAGCCTGGCCGGACTGCTGATCTTCGCGGTGGCGCTGTCGCGCCTCTACCTGGGCGTACACTGGCTCTCCGACGTGGCCGGCAGCCTGACCCTGGGCCTGGCCTGGATCGCCCTGCTGGGCCTGGCCTACAACCGGCACGAGCGCCAGCCCGGACACTGGCGCGGGCTGAGCCTGGCCGGCCTGCTGCTGATCGGCGGCGGGGTCACCCTGGAGAGCGCCCTGCATCATGAACAGAGCCTGGCCCGCTACCAGCCGGCGCGCAGCCTGCAGCGGATTACGGCGGACGCCTGGTGGCAGGGGGAGACCAAGATCCCCGCCTTCCGGGCGGACCTGCGCCAGCACCAGGACCATCCGCTCAACCTGCAGTATGACGGCGACCTGGCCTGGCTCGGCCGGCAACTGGAGACGACCGGTTGGCAACCGGCGCCGCGTCTGAACTGGCGTGACTGGCTGAGACTGCTGGCCCCGAACCAGCCGCTGCAGGCGCTGCCGGTACTGCCCCAGGTACACGACGGTCGCCACGAGGAACTGCTGCTGATCAAACCCCTGCCCCGGGACCGTCGCCTTGTGTTGCGGCTGTGGGAGTCCAACTTCCGTCTTGGTCCAGGGGCCCGCCCGCTATGGATCGGTAACGTGAGTGAACAGCAGCAGGTGCGCCTGCTGCAGAGCATCACCTACGCCAGAACCGTAGCCGATTTTGCGCTACCACTGCAGGAGTTGCGCCAGGATCTGCGAGGCATTGCGGTCGAGTGGCAGACGAGCGGGGAGTCGATCCTGCGCATCCGGGTGCCCCGGCAGCAGCGCTGACCCCCCTACTCGCCCCAGGGCCGGTTCAGGGGGTTGTCGATCCCCAGGTGGCCGAGAATTCGCGCCACCATGAAATCCACCAGTTCGTCCACCGACTCCGGCCGGTTGTAGAAGCCGGGGCTGGCCGGCATGATCACCACCCCGAGACGGGCCAGTTTCAGCATGTTCTCCAGGTGGACCGGGGAGAACGGGGTCTCGCGCACCATCAGGATCAGCTTGCGCTGCTCCTTCAGTACCACGTCGGCGGCCCGTTCAATCAGGTTGTTGCTGGCCCCGCAGGCGATCGCCGACAGGGTGCCGGTGCTGCAGGGGCAGACCACCATCGCCCGGGGCGGGTTGGAGCCGCTGGCCACCGGCGCGGTCCACTGTTCACGACCGAATACCCGGATCTGGCCGGTTGCCGCATTGAAGCGCTCCGTCAACAGAGCCTCCGCATCGCTGGCCCGGGACGGCAGGCTGATATCCGTCTCCATCGGCATCACCACCTGGGCCGCCTTGGAGACCATCAGGTAAACCTGCCGTTCGGCCTCTACCAGTGACTGCAGCAGGCGCAGGGCGTAGGGTGCGCCGGAGGCACCGGTGATCGCCAGGGCGATCGGTTTTTCGCTCGCTTTGTTCATCACCAAAGGTTAGCCCCTTGCATCCAGGGCATCCAGCAGGCGTTGGTGGATGTTCTCGAAACCGCCGTTACTCATGATCAGTATCCGGTCGCCGGCCCGGCTCTCGGCCACCAGGCGCGCGACCATGGCGCCGACGCTGTCGAAGATGCGTGCCTTGCCGGCCAACCGGGCGAAAACCGCAGACGCATCCCAGGCCAGTGAGTCGGGGGAGTAGACCAGCACCTGGTCGGCGGCGGCCAGGGCATCCGGCAGCAGGGCCGCCTGCACCCCCATGCGCATGGTGTTGGAGCGCGGCTCCAGCACCGCGAGAATACGCGCGTTGCCCACCTTGGCCCGCAGTCCTTTAAGGGTGGTGGCGATGGCCGTCGGGTGGTGGGCGAAGTCGTCGTACACCTCAACCCCATCCACCTCGCCGCGCAGCTCCATGCGTCGCTTGACGTTGCGGAACCCGGCCAGCGCCTCGATCGACACTGCCGGCGGTACCCCCACGTGACGAGCTGCGGCAATCGCCGCCAGGGCGTTGCAGATACTGTGGCGACCGGTCAGCTCCCAGGCCACATCCCCCACCGGCTTGCCGTCGCAGAGCAGGCTGAAGCGGCTTCCGTCCGGGGTCAGAGGCCGTGCGCTCCAGGTCGCCGGCAAATCGGGAGAGAATCGCTCCAGCGGTGTCCAGCAGCCCATCGCCAGCACTTCGTCCACTGCCACCTCCCCCTCCGGGGCCACGATCAGGCCGTTCCCCGGCACGGTACGTACCAGGTGGTGGAACTGGCGCTGGATCATGGCCAGGTCATCGAAGAT
>JAPHTA010000023.1 GCA_026196475.1 Sedimenticola sp. | reverse complement strand
GGGTGCGGATCTGGTTGCCGGAGGGGGGTGGCGCCTCCATCTGGAAGCGGGCGTTGGAGACCAGCAGGAAGTGGTGAAAGAGCAGGGGAATGTCCTCCCGCCGCTCGCGCAGGGGCGGTATCTCCAGGGTCACCACGTTGAGCCGGTAGAGCAGATCCTCGCGGAAGGTGCCCGCCTCGCTGGCCTCCCTCAGGTCGACCTTGGTCGCCGCCACCACCCGCAGGTCGAGGGGGATCAGTTCGTTGGAACCGAGTCGTTCCACCACCCGCTCCTGCAGCACCCGCAGCAGGCGCACTTGAACCGGCATCGGCATGCTCTCGATCTCGTCCAGGAACAGGGTACCGCCGTTGGCGTGCTCGAACTTGCCGATACGCCGCTCGTTGGCCCCGGTGAAGGCGCCGGGTTCGTGGCCGAACAGTTCACTCTCGATCAGATTTTCCGGCACCGCGCCGCAGTTGATGGCCACGAAGTTCCTGTCGCGGCGACTGGAGTGTTCGTGCAGGGAGCGGGAGATCAGCTCCTTGCCGGTACCGGTCTCACCCAGCACCAGGATATCGGCGTTGGCGTTGGCCACCTGGGCGATGGTGGCGCGCAGCTTCTGCATCGCCGGGGTGCGGCCGATGATGCGCGGACCGGGCACATCCTGCGCCTCCAGCTCCCGCCGCAGCGAGCGGTTCTCCAGGGTCAGTGCACGCTTGTCCACCGCTCGTCGCACCGTCTCGATCAGCTTCTCGGCGCCGAACGGTTTTTCAATGAAGTCGTAGGCGCCGTCCTGGATCGCGGTCACCGCCATGGTGATGTCGCCGTGGCCGGTAACCAGGATCACCGGGATGTCCCGGTCCACCGCCAGCGCCTTCTCCAGGAAGGTGAGACCGTCCATCCCCGGCATCATGATGTCGCAGACCACCACGCCGTTCCACTCCAGGGAGAGCAGCGGCAACACCTTCTCGGCGCCGTTGAAGCTCTGCACCTCGAACCCGGCCAGTTCCAGGGTCTGCTGGTTGGCGATACGAATATGCTTTTCGTCGTCAATGAAAAAAATGGTGGGGCGATTCTGGCTCATTGGCTGCTTGTTGTCCTGCGGGTCAGTTGCATGCGGTCACCTGCTTCAGGCGAGCTGCTGGTTCGGTGTCGATACTCCATCCTGCGCCGCCAGGTCCAGCTTCAGGGTGAACAGGGCGCCGCCCTGCCGGTGGTTGGATGCGGTCAGGGTACCTCGCATCATCTCAACGATACGGTACGAGATGGAGAGGCCCAGGCCGAGCCCCCGATCCTCCGACTTGGTGGTGAAGAAGGGGTCGAATATCCGACCCAGGTTCTCCTTCGAGATACCCTGGCCGCTGTCGTGTATGGTGATCCAGGCCTTTCCGTTTTCGACACCAGCGGCGATCTGGATCCAGCGTTTCGGCTGCTTCTCCACTGCATGTATGGCATTGCTGATCAGGTTTACCAGTACCTGTTCCAGTTGAACCATGTCCGCCATGACGTAGAGCTCCTCGGCCGGTAGAAGGCGGTGCAGCTCGGTACCCGTATCCTTGAGCTGGGGTCCGACTATCTTCAGCGCGTTGTCGATCACCGCCGGCAGCGAGACGCTGGTGACCTGGCCGGAGGTTTTTCTCGAAAAGACTTTCAGCTGGCTGCTGATCCTGGCCATGCGCTCGGTCAGCTCGCCAATCTGCTGCAGGTTCCAGCTGGCGTCGCTGTTGCGGCCCCGCTCCAGCAGGGCGCGGGCATTGTCGGCATAGGAACGGATCGCCGCCAGCGGCTGGTTCAGCTCATGGTTGATACCGGATGACATCTGGCCCAGGGCCGCCATCTTGGCTGCCTGGATCAGCTCGTCCTGGGTCTGGCGCAGGGTCTCGTCTGTGCGACGGTGCTCCTCGATCTCCCGCAACAGGCGGATGTTGGCATCGGTAAGGTCGGCGGTGCGCTCACGCACCCTCTGTTCCAGTATCCGCTTAGCTCGCTGCTCGAAGCGCGCCCGCTCTATGAAACGGCGCCGGCGCTGCACCGCGTAGAACACCAGGAATACCAGGGCGGTATACAGGACCGCGCTGACCAGCAGGCTCCCCAGAACCTTCGAGTTGACCACCCCGAGGCTGGAGAAGATGTGTACCTGCCAGCCGGCCTCGGGCATCGCCTGTACCAGCATCAGGTGGTCGCTCTTGCGAGGATCGCCGATATTCACCACCCCCACTTGGTCAGAGAGCTGATCCTTGCGGGTAATATCCAGGGTACCGATCCTGGACTTGCCGTAGCGACGACTGTTTTCGATACGGCGGATCACCTGGCTGTCCAGCGGTTGCAGGCTCTTGTAACGCCAGGATTCGTTGGTTGAGATGAAGATCACGCCATCCGGATCTGTCACCACGAACTCCTCCTTGAGCGCGCTCCAGCTGGCCTCGAAATCCAGTAGCTCGACCTTCATCACCACCGCGCCCAGGATCTGCTCCTGGTCGCGCACCGGGTAGGCGAAGTAGTAACCGCGCCTGTTGGAGGTGGAGCCGAGCGCAAAGTAGCGCCCCAGCTTGCCCTTCATGGCCTCCTGGAAGTAGGGCCGGTAGGCAAAGTTACGCCCGATGAAGGGGCGTTCCGAAAGCCAGTTGGAGGCGGCAATGGTCCACCCCTCTGCATTCATCAGGTAGGTATCGGAGGCGTTCGCCACCTTGTTGATAGTCTCCAGGTAGCGGTTCAGGGCGTTGATACTCTGCACGTCATCCGGGTTGTGCAGGAAGTTGACCAGCAGCGAGTTGGTGGCCAGCAGTTCGGGCAGGAATTCGTACTTTTCGAGCTGGCCCTGAAGGTTGGCGACGAACAGGCGCAGCTGGTGCTGGCTCTGCTGCTGCAGGGACTGCAGGGACAGCTGCCGCGACCAGTGGGCGGTCTGCCACAGGACCAGGACGAGACCGAGCAACACCAGGAACCAGATCCCGTGGCGCCGGTATCTTCCCGACAAGTTGTATGAATGCTCTTTGTCCATGGCCTGTGGAAAAGTATAGGTGCAGAGTTCCGATTATACCCGGCCTGGAAGTGGGGGATGCAAAAAGCTTCGCGGCGGGAGCGCCAGGAAAAGCCACTGAGTAGGATGGGTGAAGCGAGGCGTAATCCATCAGCCAGTAGCAGAAACGATGGGTTGCGCCGTTCCGGCTCCACCCATCCTACAGACTGCGCGTGCGATCTTTGGCCGGGGACGGGCCTGCTAGCGGTTGAACGAGGGCAGGAGCACCACCCGCGCCAGGAAAAAGCCACTGCGTAGGATG
>JAPHTA010000305.1 GCA_026196475.1 Sedimenticola sp. | reverse complement strand
GGAGTCCCAAGGGGATATCGAACTACTACACCGGGCCAGACAAGAGCCTACATAAAACCGCCCTTTCCCAGCAATACAGAACATACAAGGGGATAATAAGAGTTAACTTACTGATTATTAATATTCCCTCATCCTATCCTTCTCCCGGAGGGACCTCGGTGCCGCTTGACGGTAGAAGGGACGCACTAACTGATTTTCTATGTCACATTGCCTGACTGTGAACTATATTTTCATTTTTAATCAGCAGGTTATAAACAACCAAAGTGTTTCTTAATGGGACAGCAGCGATATAAGGGCCAACCCCTCAGGTCTTGAAGCTGCCGGTCACCTGGCGCAGGCGGGCGGCCTTGTCGGCCACCTCCCGGCTGGTGTCGTCGATGCTGCCGGCAGCCGCCTGGCTGCTCTCGACCTCCGCCGCCACCTGTTCGATGCTCTTGCTGATCTCCCGGATGGTGACGCTCATCTGCTCGATAGCGGTGGCGATCTGGCCGGTGCGTTCCGAGGTCTTGGCAGTCTGCTCCTGCATCAGGTCCATGGCGGTCTTCGCCTCCTCGCCCAGCCGGACGCCCTGCTCCGCCGACTGCTGACCCCGCTCCATGGCCTGCATCGCATCCCGGCTGCCGGCCTGGATCTGTTCCACCGAGGCGGTGATCCGGGTCGTCGCCTCCACCGTCTTGGTGGCCAGGTTACGGACCTCATCCGCCACCACCGCGAAACCCCGCCCCGCATCGCCGGCCCGGGCTGCTTCGATCGCCGCGTTCAGGGCCAGCAGGTTGGTCTGTTCCGCGATCTCGTTAATCACGTCCACCACCATGCCGATCTGGTTGGAGCGATCACCCAGCTGGTGCACCATCTCCGCGGCATCGTTGACCACGCTGGCGATCTCCCGGATCGCCTCCTCGGTGCGGGTCACCAGCCGGCTGCTCTCCTCCCCCGCCCCGGAGGTCTTCTGCGCTGCCCGGTCCAGGTCGGTAACGGTGTTCGCCACCTCGTTGGCGGTGGCACTCATCTCCTCCGAGGCGGCGGCCACCTGCTGCGCCTGACCGGTAATCTCCCGGTTTACCGCGACCAGCTGGCCGGTGGCACCGGAGAGCCCCTCCGATATCCCGGCCATCTCCCCACTCGCAGTATCAGCCTGCCGCACCAGATCACCCAGGCTCCCGGCCATGGCATGGGCTGAGCTGACCAGCTGGCCGAACTCGTCCCGGCTGTTCTCGTAACCGCTGAGTCGGTGGGCCAGGTCGCCGCCGGAAAAGGCGCCGAGCAGTCCCTGCACATCATGCAGGCCCCGGTTAATGGTACGCCCGATCCAGAACAGCAGCAGAATCAGGATGGCCGCCGCCACCAGGGCGGTAGCCACCAGCACGTAGCGCGCCTGCTGGCTGACCGCCTGGGAGTCGGTGCGGGCCTCGGTCAGCAGTTGGTTGCTGATAAACCCGGACGCATCCGCCACCACCTGTTCGACACGGGGCAGTTCCGCCAGCAACCCCTCCTCGATCGCCATCAGCTTCTGGTGCTGCGCCCGCACCGGCTGGTAGGCCTCACCGTAGGCATCCACCGCCGGCATGAAGGTCTCCTCGAACTGCATCTCCACGATCAGGGCCTTGAGTCGCTCCAGCGCCTCCCCGAAGCGGTCCGCTTCATCCAGCTGAGCGCTTGAGAGGGTCTCCTTTTCCGCCTTGATCACCTCGGCCAGTCCCCGCTCCATGGAGAGGAAGCCCTTCAGCATCTGCTCCGCCGCCGCGGCCTTTTCACGCAGCGGGGCACGCAGGCCCGACTGCTCATCCAGTCCCAGGGTGGTTGCCGCCTGGTGCCACTGTAGCAGCTGCTCCAGGTAACCCTTCTGTACCTGCTGCACGGCGTCCAGCTGTTCACTGAGTCGTGGATTGCCGGCATGTTCCGCCACCGTGCCGAGCTGTTCCGTCTGCCAGGCGACCGCCTTCTGCACCCTGTCTTTGTAGTCAGCCGCGTTGGCGGCGTTCACGTCCTGCTTCTGCAGGGTCAGCGTCAGCAGGCGCCCCTCGCTGCTGGCAATCATCTCCGCCGCTTGCTGGGCCGACTCGAGCTGGGCCGAGGCCCGGTCCATATCGTCGAGTACCCCGAAAGCCACCACGCCCTGGGCCATGAACCCGGCCAGTGATATGACGATCACCGCCAGCAGTTTGTACTTGATCGGGAGTGACTTGAGCATCTCGGATTCCTCGCGTTATCAGGGCCGTATGGGGTTACCTACCGGTAGGGAGGGTAGCGTCCGGACGGCGGTTTTTTTTACCCTCGAAACAGCTGTCCACCAGGTAGACGATAGACTGATAGGGGATTCCAGCGTGCAGCGACAGGCCGATCTCGCAGGTACGGCTGTTGGAGACCCCCATCTCGCATCCAGCCGGCAGGCTCTCCCGCAGCCGTTTAAGGGCCGAGGCATTCAGCTCCGGACGGGTGAAGCCCTTGTCCCCGGCGAATCCGCAACACCCTTTCTCCTCCGACAGCGTCACCTGCTCGGCACACAGCTCCGCCAGCCGCCGCATGCTGTCGGCCAGGCCCATCTTGCGGCTGCTGCAGGTGACGTGCAGGGCGATGCTGCGTCGCTTCTCCACCTGGCGCAGGTGCGGCAGCAGGCATCCATTAATAAAGCCGACCGGTTCGTAAACCTGCAGCGGGCGCTCGAACTGCTCGATCATGCGCAGGGTACAGGGGCTGGTATCACAGAGTACGGGGTATCGTCCCTCCTCGCTGGCGCTCCAGAGTGCCGCCTCCAG
>JAPHTA010000320.1 GCA_026196475.1 Sedimenticola sp. | reverse complement strand
GGCCGGCTGCAGGCCATCGAGGAGGCGCTGACCCGGGTTCACAACCCGTTTCTGCGCACCGGCATCCAGCTGGTGATCGACCGCACCCCGCCTGCCGATATCGACGCCCTGCTCAAGTGGCGCATCTTCAAACTTCGGCGCCAGGAGTGGGGCGAGGCCCAGGTGTTCCGCTCCATGGCCGCCTTTGCCCCCGCCTTCGGCATGGCCGGTACCCTGCTTGGCCTGGTCAACATGCTGCAGGCGATGGACAACGCGGACTTCAAGGTGGTGGGGATCAACCTGGGCATCGCTCTCACCACCACCCTGTATGGCATCATCCTGGCCAACCTGCTGCTCAAGCCGGTGGCGATCAAGCTGGAGCGGCGCACCGAGCAGCGGGTGATGCTGATGTACATGGTGCTGGAGGGGATCAGCATGCTGGGGCAGAAGCGCAACCCCAGCTTCATCCGCGAAACCCTCAACTCCTTCGTCGCCCAGTACGAGGACGAGATCCACTCCCCCTCCCTGGAGGAGATCGAGCAGCGGGTGGAGGCGGAGACCGAAGGAGCGCCGGAGCGGCCCTCGTGATCGAGCGCCGGCGTCCGCATCTGCCGCCGCCACCGAGCTGGGAGGATGAGCCGATCCCGGAGGAGCACAACGAAGGCTGGCTGATCATCTACCTGGACGTGATGACCCTGATGCTGAGCCTGTTCGTCCTCCTGCTGGCCTACTCCAGCTACTCCACCGAAGCCTACAAGGCGCTTACCAAAACCCTCTCCAATCCGGTCGCGGTGCAGGGGCCGGTGCAGGCGCCGATCGAGCCCGAGCTGCAGAGGGAGCAGCACGAGGCGGCACTGGAGCGCCCGGCGGAGGAGCAGGCGGAGCAGTTGCAGGAGCGGTTCCGCAGTGCCCTGAGGAGCCAGGGGCTGGCGGAGTCGATCGAGGTCAGCGTGGCGGAGAACCAGGTCAACCTGCAGATCAGCGATGCGATCCTGTTCCGGGTTGGTGAGGCCGAATTGACCGCGGAGGGCGAGGCGGCGCTGATGAAGCTGGTGCCGCTGCTCGAAAACGCCAGTGACCACACCCTGTCGATCGAGGGACACACCGATCCGACGCCGATTGCCACCCCCCGCTTCCCCTCCAACTGGGAACTGTCGGCGCAACGGGCAACCGGGGTGCTGCGCTTCCTGCTCAGCCAGGGCATCGAGTCATCCCGGATGCGCGCGATCGGTTATGCGGATACCCGGCCCCGGGATGACAACGACAGCGTCGAGGGGCGGGCGCGCAATCGACGGGTGGCCCTGGTGCTTCACCTGGGTGGCGAGTAGCTGTCTCCGGATCTGCTGAGCGTTTCTAGAACACATCCTCCAGGATATCCAGGATCAGGCCGGTGGCGGTCTCGATCAGCAGTACGTCGTTGTCCACCAGGACCCGCTCCCGGCCGTCATGCCGTCTCGGCAGCAGCCGCTCCAGGCCCTCGGGTAGCTGGCGTTTTTCCAGGCCCGGTGGCAGGTGGCCGTTACGCTGCAGCTGCTTTTCCAGGCCCGGCGGCAGGCGATCCCGCTTGGCCAGGCCGGGTGGCAGGCCCTTCTTCCCTTTGTGCTTTTTCCCCTTGTGCCGCCCTTCCTCGTCAGCCGTTCTGCCATAGCGACCGTGGTAGTAGTCCTTGATGGTTTGCTTTTCGATCTGGCTGAAGATTTCGCTGAGCAGTTGGCCGTTATCGCTTGCCGTGGTGGGAGTTGAGAAGCCGAGCGACAGGGTCAGCAGGGCTGCGAGTAGTGAATACAGGCACTTTTGCATCGGGTACTCCTTTTATTGTCAGTCTGTTCTTTTTTCGATCATAGCATCTGCGTTGGGTCGGGTATCCGTGTAGGCGTCAAGCGCGTGGTCGTACGCCTCGAAGCCGACCACTCGTTTCAGTTCATCGAAGGAGAGCAGGTGTTGCGGGTGCTCCCCATTCTTCAGTTGTTGCAGTGCCTCCTGCATGGCCCTTGCGGCGCTGCTGATCAGGGTCAGTGGATAGGCGGCGATGGCGAAGCCCATCGCCTGCAGGGTCTCCGGCGGCAGCAGGGGCGTGTCTCCCTGCTCCACCAGGTTGGCCATCTTGGGCCGTTCGATGGTACGACAGAATTGCTCCATTTCGTCCCGGCTGCGGGGTGCCTCCAGGAAGATGATGTCGGCGCCCAGGTCGGCAAATGCCTGGCAGCGCCACAGCGCCTCATCCAGCCCGTGTTCATGGCGGGCGTCGGTACGGGCCATGATCAGGATGTCTCTGCCCGCCTCCCGCTCATCCACCGCTGCGCGGATTCGCTGCAGTGCCTGCTGCCGGTCCACCACCTGCTTGCCCCGGGTGTGGCCGCAGCGCTTCGGGCTCTCCTGGTCCTCGATCATGATGCAGGCGAAGCCGGCATCGGCGTAGCCGCGGACGGTGCGTCTGACGTTCATCGGGTTGCCGTAGCCGGTGTCGCCGTCCCCGATTACCGGTAGATCGACCGCGCCGCAGATGTTGCGCCCCTGGTCCGCCATTTCGGCGTAGGAGATCAGGCCGGTGTCCGGCATTCCGAGACGGGCCGCGGAGGTGGCGAAGCCGCTCATGAAGGTGAGTGGAAAGCCTGCCTGCTGGATCAGGCGGGCGCTCAGGGCGTCGAAGCAGCAGGGCATGAGCAGTAGTTCGGGTTGCTGCAGCAGTGCTCTCAGCCGGTCGGCGGGTGAAGCGGTTTGGGGCATGATCGGGTTCCGGTTGATGTTGCGAGGATCAGCAGAGCGATTGGCTCCGGCAGCGGGCTATCTTTGCTATATTTCCACAGAACCCGCATCGAGAAAACTGTCTGGGAGTCGGGCCGGGGTCCGCCAACGGGGATCACGCGGTCCTTTTCAGTCGCTTTTGCTTTACAGCGTTAATGCCTTATTGCAAATAAATTTGCAGTCATTAGGGAATTCCAGACAATATTGGGGTTATTTTAAAAAAATGCCGTTACAGAAGCATTTAGCTGTTTATTTTTCGCTTACGCAAACGTAATCTATGCGAATCAATTAGCATTTAGGCGTGGTCTGGGTATTGCCCCGGACCGGGGATTTACCACCAACTGTGGAAGAGACTTATGAGCTACGAAGAGATCTATGCACGTTCAATGGAGGATCCTGAAGGTTTCTGGGGGGAGCAGGCCGAAGCGATTGACTGGTACAAGCCGTGGGACAAGGTGCTTGATGACAGCCGCAAGCCGTTCTACCGCTGGTTTGCCGGTGGTGAGCTGAATACCTGCTATAACGCCCTGGACCGACACGTGGAGAAGGGGCGCGCCGACCAGGCGGCACTGATCTACGACAGTCCGGTCACCGACACCAAGCAGAGCTTTACCTTCCGTGAATTGCGTGACCGCGTAGCCGCTTTTGCCGGGGTACTTCGGGACCTGGGTGTGCAGAAGGGTGACCGGGTGATCGTCTACATGCCGATGATCCCGGAGGCCCCGGTGGCCATGCTGGCCTGCGCCCGTCTGGGCGCGATCCACTCGGTGGTATTCGGCGGCTTCGCCTCCAAGGAGCTGGCGACCCGCATCGACGACGCCAAGCCGAAGGTGATTGTCTCCGCCTCCTGTGGCATCGAGGGCAGTCGGGTGATCGAGTACAAGCCGCTGCTTGACGAAGCGATCGAGCTCTCCACCCACAAGCCGGACCACACCGTGATCTTCCAGCGCCCCCAGGCCGAGGCGGCGATGCAGGAGGGGCGGGATGTGGACTGGGCCAGCGCCGAGGCCAAGGCCAGCCCTGCCGATTGCGTGCCGGTACTGGCCACCGATCCGCTGTACATTCTCTACACCTCCGGCACCACCGGTGTGCCCAAGGGGGTGGTGCGCGACAACGGCGGTCACGCCGTGGCCATGCAGTGGAGTATGAAGAACATCTACAACGTGGATCCGGGCGACGTGTACTGGGCCGCTTCCGATGTGGGCTGGGTGGTTGGCCACTCCTATATCGTCTATGCGCCGCTGCTGCAGGGAGCCACCACTGTCCTCTACGAGGGCAAGCCGATCGGAACTCCCGATCCCGGTGCCTTCTGGCGGGTGATCTCGGAGCATGGGGTGAAGACCCTGTTCACCGCACCCACCGCGTTCCGCGCCATCCGTCGCGAGGATCCGGAGGCGGAGTACCTGAAGAAATACGACATGTCCTGCTTCAAGGCGCTGTTCCTGGCCGGCGAGCGCTGTGACCCGGACACCCTGGAGTGGGCCCAGAAGCAGCTCGCGGTGCCAGTGATTGATCACTGGTGGCAGACCGAGACCGGCTGGGGGATCGCCGCCAACTGCATGGGTATCGAGGAGCTGCCGGTGAAGCCCGGTTCCCCCACGGTCTGTGTTCCCGGCTACGACGTACGCATCCTGGACGAGAACGGCAACGAGGAGGCGGCCGGCGAGATCGGCCGCATCATGGTCAAGTTGCCGATGCCCCCCGGCTGCCTGCCGACCCTGTGGCAGAATGATGAACGTTTCGTCGACTCCTACCTGAGCGCGACCGAGGGCTACTACCTGACCGGCGATGCCGGTTACAAGGATGCGGATGGCTATCTCTGGATCATGAGCCGTATCGACGACATCATCAACGTGGCCGGGCACCGGCTCTCCACCGG
>JAPHTA010000324.1 GCA_026196475.1 Sedimenticola sp. | reverse complement strand
CTGCCTTGACCACCGCCCGGGCCCGGTCGTAGATGATCCTGTCGCTCTTGAACACATCCTGGCCCTGGGTCAGCACCGCATCGCCGGTCATGTAGATGGTCTCGCTGTTGGCCGAGTACTCGGTCTTTTTCGAGCGCCCCTTGATCAGCCCCTTGTCGCCCTCGGTCTCCTGCTGGTAGGTGACCGGGTTGCCGACCGCCTCGATGTGGTCGGTCTCGTCCTGTTGCTGAGTGACGGTCACCTTGTCAGCGGTGATGATGATGCTGCCCTGGGTCAGTTCCACATTGCCGCGATAGACGCTGACTCCCTTGCGGTCATCGATCTCGACCCCGTCCGCCTCGACGTAGATCGGTTGATCCTTGTCCGACTCCAGTGCCTGGAGCAGGGGGGAGATGAGCAGCAGGGTGAGTGCCAGCCAGCGGCTTCCGGCAGGGCCGGCTTTACGGGTTGACTTCATAACGACCTCTTACGTTGGCAAGTAGTTTGATGCGTATCGGCTGCCGGTACCATATCTGCATCCCCCTGGCATCGATCCGGTCCTGTTGGCTGCGCGCCTCCACCGGGGCGTCGGTCTCCAGGTAGTTCTGCCGGGGTTGAACCCGCAGATCACGTGTCCGTAAATGCAGCGGCCTTACGCCGGGTGCCGCGGAACGGTCGATTTTAACCGCCCCTTGCAAAAGAAGCACCTCCCCGTCGCCGGAGAGCCAGCCGGTCTCGGAGTGGATCCGCCAGGGTGGGCGTTCCAGGTCGTACAGCGTCAGGTAGGGCGACAGCAGTTCGGTGCTGTCGTCGTCCGCGTAGTGGGTCATGCGCTCGGTGACCAGTCGCTGGCTCGGCATCCCCTGCAGGTCCATGAGGGTGGTGTCGACCCCCTCCAGGTAGTAGTCGGGCCGGTGCTCAATAGGCGTGTAGTCGGGGCTGATCCGGGTGCTGCGCTGGGCCAGCCAGAGAGTGCTGCCGACCAGCGCCAGCAGCAGTCCGCCAATCACCAGGTTGCGGCGCTCGATCACCGGGCCACTCTCCCGCTGTGCCTTGTCAGCCGGTTTCGCATCATGGATTCAGGTAGCGCTCAAGGGTTGCGTCCAGGGTGCCCTGGGCGGACATCAGCATTTCGCACACCTCGCGGGCAGCGCCGTGGCCGCCGCAGGCAAGGGTCTGCCAGTGGGCCTCCTTCTTGACCCGATCGTGGGCATTCTGTACCGCGATGGCCAGTCCCACCCGGCGCATCACCGGCAGGTCCACCACGTCGTCGCCGATGTAGGCCACCTGCTCGTTGCCCAGGCCCAGCTTGTCACGCATCTGCTCGAACGCCGGCACCTTGTAGCGCTGACCCTGGTGGACGTGCTCGATACCCAGGCTCTCCATGCGGATGCGGACCACGTCGGAGGTGCGACCTGTGATGATGCCGATCTCCACACCGCTGAGCTGCAGCAGTTTCATGCCGAGGCCGTCCTTGGAGTTGAACGCCTTGTACTCCTGTCCATCATCGCCCAGGAACAGGCTGCTGTCGGTCAATACCCCGTCGACGTCGAATATTGCCAGTCGAATCCTGCCGGCCCTTGCTTCAATCTCCTGCATCCCACTGTCCTTCTGCTGCCTGCGACACAAGTTTCGGTCGCGTGTCAGACAATGCCGGCCAGCAGCAGGGAGTGCATGTTGAGTGCGCCCACCGGTCTCTGCTGTTCGTCCACCACCATCATCGAATTGATCTTCTTGTCCTGCATGATGCGCAATACCTCCGCTGCCAGCATATCGGCACTGGCCGTGGTACTGCCGGGTGTCATCACCTCGGCGACCAGGCAGCTGCGCAGGTCTATCTCCCGGTCCAGGGTGCGGCGCAGGTCTCCATCGGTGAAGATCCCCTTGAGAATGCCGCTTTCGTCCACCACGGCGGTCATGCCGAGACCCTTCTGACTCATCTCCACCAGGGCCTGGCTGAGCAGGGCCTGTTCCGGGACCTGCGGAATCCGGTCACCGGTCACCATCACGTCACTGACCATCAGCAGCAGGCGTCGGCCCAGGCTGCCGCCGGGGTGGGAGCGGGCGAAGTCTTCCTCGGTGAAGCCACGGGATTCGAGCAGGGCGATGGCCAGGGCGTCGCCCATGGCCAGGGTGGCAGTGGTACTGGAGGTTGGGGCCAGGTTGAGCGGGCAGGCCTCCTGCTCGACGCTGACATCGATATGCACGTCGGCCTGCCGGGCCAGGTTGGATGCCGGGTTTCCGGTGAGCGCGATCAAGGGTACACCCTGGCGCTTGATCACCGGCAGAATGGTCAGCAGCTCGGCGGTTTCACCCGAGTTGGAGAGGGCCAGGACCACGTCCTTGGGGGTGATCATGCCCAGGTCGCCGTGGCTTGCCTCGCCCGGATGGACGAAAAACGCCGGGGTACCGGTACTGGCCAGGGTGGCGGCAATCTTGCTGCCGATGTGGCCCGACTTGCCCATCCCGGTAACCACGATCCGTCCCTCGCAGTGCAGCATGTAGTCGCAGGCGCGAGCGAAATCCCCGTTGATACGCGGAGACAGTGCCTCGATCGCTGCGGCCTCGTTTCTGATTACGGCCAGTCCGAGGGCCTGGTACTTCCTGCTCGTCTCCTGCGAGGTGGTCTGTTCTGGTTTCATGATGCTCTATGAAGCTCCGTTGAATGGTAAGCGGCTGCCGTTCCGGGCTGGTTTTCCGCGCTGTCGCTGAAGAGTACCGCCTGGTAGCTGATGAATGCCAGCAGCAGGAGCAGTCCCTCAAGCCTGTTGATACGACCCGAGCCACCGAAGCCGTAACCCATGATGAAGAGGGCCAGGGTAAGTCCGATCATCATCACCATGTCGCGGCTAAGTACCTGCGGGTCGAAGGCGCCCGGCGCCAGCAGCCCCGGCACCGCCAGTACCGCCAGCAGATTATACATGTTGGAGCCGAGGACGTTGCCGATGGCGATGTCGTGCTCTTTCTTGAGGGCGCTGGCGATGCTGGCGGCAAGTTCCGGCAGGCTGGTGCCCAGGGCCACGATGGTGAGTCCGATCACCAGATCGCTGACCCCGAATTCGGTGGCGATGTTGACCGCGCCCCAGACCAGGATGCGGGAGCTGAACAGCAGTAGCGCCAGGCCCAGGGTGAAATTGACCACCGCCCGGCCGGTACTCATCGCTTCCGGCATTTCCGCCAGGATCTCCGCCGTCATCGGGTCGCTGGCACGGCTACCCATGCTGATTCGGACCATGGCGTAGAGCAGTCCCACCAGGCCGGCCAGCAGGATCACCCCGTCGAGCCGGCCCAGCTCCCCGTCCATCAGCAGGAGCAGGGTACCGAGACTGACCGCCAGCAGCACCGGGTACTCCCGGCGTAGCGTTTCGGAGCGCACCACCAGGGGGGCAATCAGCGCGGTAATGCCCAGGATCAGACCGATGTTGGCAATATTCGATCCGATCGAATTGCCGATTGCCAGTCCGGGGTTGCCCTGTATCGCGGCCATGGTGGAGACCAGTATCTCGGGTGCGGAGGTGCCCAGCCCAACGATGGTCAGACCGATAATCATCGGCGGCAGTCCCAGGTTGTTGGCTATCGAGGAGGCCCCGCTGACGAAACGGTCGGCCCCCCAGACCAGGAGGACGAATCCGGCGATAATGGCGACGATATCCAACAGCATAGGGTCAGGACGATGGGGGTTGTGGGTTTCAGTAAAATGCCGGCCCGGAGGGCGCTGGCATTGTTTCAGACCTGGAGCGGATTGTCCAAGACTGTTCCGTCGTGATGGGGTGGCGCCCGGGCGGTTACTCGGCCCGGTTTCGCATTGCGCCACAGCGGGCGCAGCGGTAGCGGTTGACCAGTTTTCCCAGCTTCACATCGAACACCTGTGACTTGTCCAACTGCCACTTGTGGTGGTTGTTCCGGCACAGGGTCTTGCCCCGGTGCCGGACACTTGCGCCGGGCCTGCGGAATTTGACGACATCACCCACTACCTAGAACCTGCTGACGCTGGACATTGGCATAGTCTTCACCGCCCCTAGTCGATGTAGAAGTCCTGGCTCAGGGTGGCGCGGGTTGGCCTGGATTCACCTTCCGGGGTGACTTCCAGGGTGAAATTCAGGGTTTCGCCATCCACGATGGGGAAATCGCCGATGTAGTAGATGGCCTCGCCCTCGCGGATCTCGCGCAGGTCGATCTGGTGGCGCTTGCCGATCAGGTTGAGAGCGTAGGCGGAGACATTTGCAGTGACTGGCTGGCCGGTGGTTCCGGGTATTTCACGGATCACGCTGACATTGAGCAGGCCCCGGTACTTGCTGCGCACGACGTCGTAGCTGGCTGCGACCTCCGGTGTCAGCATGGCGGTGGGGATGGCGTTGTGGTGGATGGTGTAATCGCCGCTCCGGGTGCTGTTCTCGGCCACGCAAAGGGTGGCGATGAACAGCAGGACCGGCAGCAGCAGGTTTCTTGTTATGGTAATGAACATGACGCTTTCTCGTGACCTGGGTACTGGTTGGCGGGTCGTCGACCCTCTTCTTGCAAGGATAGCCCCATTCCCGCGCCGGTGGAATCGCAGGTGCGGCCAGGGGCCGGCTTGCGGATGCTCAGGGAGCGACCTTTTTCTGCGTGGAGACCAGTCGGGGGCGGGGTCGCTGCTCCTGGTCCAGTGGAGCGCTGGCGTTCAGGGTGTTGTGGATGTTACGCAGGATGGTGAGTTGGCGGGCCACCGCATTGTGCTGGCCTTCCAGTTCGCTGACCCGTGACTCCAGGGTGTCCCGGGAGCGGCTCACTTTCTGCAGGTCCTGCAGGCGGCGTTCCATCTGCTCCTTGTGTTCACGGATCTGGAAGGTCAGGGGCTCCAGGGCGGTGCTGAGCCAGGTGTCGACCTCCTGTCGCGCCTGGAAGAAGATATCCCGGGCCCGGCTGACCATGGCGACGAAGAAGCGCTTGACCACGAAGTGCTTCTCGGTCATGGCGGTGACCGG
>JAPHTA010000264.1 GCA_026196475.1 Sedimenticola sp. | reverse complement strand
TAACGCTTGATCGGGCGACGCGGTCCCTTACGGGTCCGTGCATTCGTTTTTGTACGCTGCCCGCGGAGAGGGAGCCCACGACGGTGACGAATTCCGCGGTTACAACCCAGATCCATAAGGCGCTTGATATTCATCGATACTTCACGACGCAAATCACCCTCTACGGTGAACTTGGCAACCTCTGCACGGATAGCATCCACCTCACCCTCGGTGAGATCCTTAATCTGTGCATCCCTGGCAATGCCTGCGGCATCGCAAATCTTGGCTGCGC
Source organism: Sedimenticola sp. (assembly GCA_026196475.1). Taxonomy (GTDB): domain Bacteria; phylum Pseudomonadota; class Gammaproteobacteria; order Chromatiales; family Chromatiaceae; genus Sedimenticola. The sequence continues at coordinate 6,750 of JAPHTA010000264.1, read as the reverse complement.
GGGTGGAACCAATCCCATAAATCTCGGTCAGCGCGATTACTGCGTGCTTCCGATCGGGGATGTTGACGCCTGCAATACGGGCCATCGGGTAACTCCTGAAAATACTATTATTCAGTCACGTTATGCGCGGTGAACGCACAACTTTAACTGGATTTCTTAAACAAATCAAGCAAAAAACTATCAGCCTTGACGCTGCTTGTGCCGTGCCTCTTTACAGATCACCCGCACCACGCCGTTCCGGCGCACAATCTTGCAGTTCCTGCAAATTTTCTTGACAGACGCCCTTACTTTCATGACTCAATCTCCAAAAAATATCCTGTAACCGAAAGCCGGCTTCAACGCAGCAAACCTGCGCCACCGCCCTTCAGATTCGCCTTCTTCATCAGTCCTTCATACTGGTGCGACATCATGTGCGCCTGCACCTGGGCCATGAAGTCCATGACGACAACTACAATGATCAGCAGCGACGTACCGCCGAAATAGAACGGAACGTTCCAGCCCACGATCAGGAACTCCGGCAACAGGCAGACCGACGTAATGTAGATCGCGCCTGCAAATGTGAGCCGTGACATCACCTTGTCGATGTACCGCGCGGTCTGGTCGCCTGGCCTGTAGCCCGGAATGAATGCGCCGGACCGCTTCAGGTTGTCCGCTGTCTCCTTGGAGTTGAACACCAGCGCGGTGTAGAAAAAGCAGAAAAAGATGATCGCCATGGCGTAGAGCAGCACGTAAAGCGGCTCCCCGGGCGATATCTTTCCGACGATATCCTGCAGCCAGCGCATATTCTCCTGGGTACCCAGCCATGACCCAAGGGTCGACGGAAACAGAATGATACTGGAAGCGAAAATCGGCGGTATGACACCCGCCATGTTCAGCTTCAGCGGCAGATGGGAACTCTGCGCCGCGAACATCTTTCGCCCCTGCTGACGCTTGGCATAGTTGACCGTAATACGTCGCTGACCACGCTCGACGAACACCACGAATGCGGTCACCGCCACCGCCAGGGCAAAAAGCACCAGCACCGTCAGCGCGTTCATCTCTCCGGTACGCACCAGCTCCAGAGTCCCGCCGATAGCGGAGGGCAGGCCGGCCACGATTCCCGCGAAAATGATCAGCGAAATGCCGTTACCCAGACCCCGTTCCGTAATCTGCTCGCCCAGCCACATCAGGAACAGTGTCCCGGTGACCAGTGATACCGCCGCAGTCAGTATGAAGCCCGGACCGGACTGGGTGACTACGGAGAGACCACCGGCCTTCTGGCTCTGCAGGGCCATCGCGATGCCAACAGCCTGGAAAGAGGCCAGGACCACTGTTCCATAGCGGGTATACTGGGTAATCTTGCGACGCCCCTGCTCACCCTCTTTTTTCAGCTGCTCCAGCTTTGGAACCACCGCCGTCATCAGCTGCATGATGATGGACGCCGAGATGTACGGCATGATCCCAAGGGCGAACAAGCTGGCCCTCTCCAGCGCACCGCCCGAGAACATATTGAACATGTCCAGGATGCCGCCCTGCTGCTGATCGAAAAGCACGGCAACGGCAGCCGGGTTGACACCAGGCACGGGAATAAAAGTACCGATACGGAAAACCAACAGGGCGCCAATAACGAACAGCAGCCGCTGGCGTAGTTCAGTAAACTTGCCTACCCCGGCAAGACCGCCGGCTCTCGCACCCTGACCAGCCATTTATTCCTCGATCTTTCCGCCGGCCGCCTCAATGGCAGCACGCGCACCCTTGGTAACAGCCAGCCCCTTAACGGTGACCGCCTTTTCTATCGCCCCCGAAAGAATGATCTTGGCACGCTTCATGGTACGGGGCAGAACATCAGCCTCGAATAGCGTGTTCAAATCGATCACATCGGCTTCCACCCTGGCCAGCTCGCTGAGCCGAACCTCGGCCGTCTCCCTGCCCTTGCGAGTGGTGAAACCAACCTTCGGCAGACGGCGTTGCAGCGGCATCTGGCCGCCTTCGAAGCCAACCTTGTGAAAACCACCGGAGCGGGACTTCTGTCCCTTGTGGCCACGACCCGCGGTCTTGCCCAGGCCACTACCAATACCACGCCCTACGCGCTTGGCATCGCTGGTTGCCCCTTCTGCGGGCTTTATGGTATTCAAACGCATCTCAAGCCTCCTCTACCTGGACCAGGTAGTTGACCTTGTTCACCATGCCACGGGTGGCCGGTGTATCCTCGACAAGCACGCTATGCCGGATTCGACGAAGTCCGAGCCCGCGCACACAGGCCTTGTGGCTCTCGAGCCGTCCGTTGACGCTACGCAACAGCGTAACTTTCATCATTTTCTTGTCGCTCATGACTTACCCCAGGATCTCTTTGACCGACTTGCCGCGCTTGGCAGCCACGGTCTCAGGATCAGTCATCTCGGTCAGTGCATTGACGGTAGCACGAACCACGTTGATCGGATTGTTAGTGCCGATGCACTTGGCAAGAACATTCTGCACACCCACTGCCTCGCATACGGCGCGCATCGCACCACCGGCGATGATACCGGTACCCTCGGATGCAGGCTGCATGTAGACCTTGGCCGCACCATGACGCCCGATCAGCGGGTACTGCAGGGTGTCCCCATTAAGCTTGGAGACACGCATGTTCTGGCGGGCGTTCTCCATCGCCTTCTGAATGGCGATCGGCACCTCGCGGGCCTTTCCGCTGCCAAAGCCCACCTTTCCGTTTCCGTCACCAACCACTGCCAGCGCGGCGAAACCGAAGACACGGCCACCCTTTACCACTTTCGCCACCCTGTTGACGTTGATCAGTTTCTCGATCAGATCATCGCCTTCCGGCCTTTCATTGAATTTCGACATAGCCTGCCCCTTAGAACTTGAGACCGTTTTCGCGAGCAGCGTCAGCCAACGCTTTCACCCGGCCGTGATACTTGAAACCGGACCTGTCGAAAGCAACGCTCTCAACACCGGCGGCCTTGGCCCGCTCTGCGATGGCCTTGCCCACGGCGGCGGCTGCACTACTGTTCCCGGAGGAACCATCAAGCTCCGCGCTGATACTTTTCTCTACCGTGGACGCACTGGCGATCACCTGCGACCCGTTCGGCGCGATGACCTGTGCATACATATGCTTCGGGGTACGGAAGATCGTCAGACGGTTGACCGCCAGTTCCCGAATCTTTGCGCGAGCTCTGCGAGCGCGGCGTAAACGTGATGATTTCTTGTCCATCTCTGTATGACCTTATTTTTTCTTCGCTTCTTTGCGGGCGACGTACTCGTCCGCATACCGAACACCCTTGCCCTTGTAGGGCTCTGGCGGACGATAAGCACGAATTTCTGCAGACACCTGCCCGACCCGTTGCTTGTCGCAACCGGATACGACGATCTCAGTCTGGCTGGGGGTTTCAATCTTGATCCCCTCCGGCACCGGGTAATCTACAGGATGGGAAAAGCCCAGGTTCATATTGAGAACATTGCCCTTGGCCTGGGCACGGTACCCAACACCAACCAGCTGAAGTTTTTTCTCGAACCCTGCACTCACACCGACCACCATGTTGTTGATCAGCGCCCGGAACGTGCCCGCCATGGCCCACTCGTTGCGGCCCTCTTTGACCGGAGCAACCTGAACCGAGCCGTCATCGACCTTCACCGAGACGAACTCATGCAGGTCAATCTTCATGGTGCCCTTGGAGCCCTTTACCGTCACCTCACTGCCGTTGACATTGATATCAACGCCTGAGGGCATGGCGATGGGATTTTTTGCTACGCGAGACATTGCATCACCTCCGGTTAGGCCACATAGGCGATGACTTCGCCACCGTGCCCGTTGGAACGGGCCGCGCGGTCGGTCATCAGACCCTGGGAGGTTGAAATGATGGCCACACCGAGCCCGCCACGCACCTTCGGGAGATCCTTGGTCCCCTTGTAGACACGCAGCCCAGGGCGGCTTATGCGCTGGATCATCTCGATGACCGGCTTGCCCTGGAAATATTTCAGATCGATATGGAGAGTCGGCTTGTTATCGCTGGCTTCTACGTTGAAGCCGGTAATATAGCCTTCATCGAGCAGCAGCTGGGCGACAGCCACCTTCTTCTTCGAGGATGGCATTGAGACTGCCACCTTGGAAACCTGTTGACCATTACGAATACGCGTCAGCATATCCGCGATCGGATCAGACATACTCATTTTTAAATCCTCAGGGTCAGCCACCCGCCAACAGGCACGATACCCAAACGATTGAACAAAAAAAACACCACGCTCACGGAAGAACCCGGAGACGGGGCGGGTATTCTACATCACCAGCTGGCTTTTACAAGCCCCGGCACGTCACCACGCATGGCGGCCTCGCGCAGCTTGTTCCTGCACAGGCCGAATTTGCGGTAAACACCATGCGGACGCCCGGTAATCTGGCAGCGATTACGCTGACGTGCCCGGCTCGCATCGCGAGGCATCTTCTGCAGTTTGATGACTGCCTCGTCAACCTGCTCGGGTGAACTTTCGGGGTTGTTGATGACCGCCTTCAGTTCCCGACGCTTTGCCGCGTACTTCGCAACGATTTTTGCACGCTTCTCTTCACGTGCGATCATGCTCTTTTTTGCCATGGCAATTCTGCTCTGTATCAGTTTTTGAAAGGGAAATTGAACGCTTCCAGAAGCGCCCGACCTTCCGCATCATTCTTGGCGCTGGTCGTAATCACGATATCCAGTCCGCGCAGCTTGTCCACCTTGTCAAAATCGATCTCGGGGAACATGATCTGCTCTTTGACGCCCATGCTGTAGTTACCACGTCCGTCAAAAGATTTCGGGTTCAGTCCGCGGAAGTCACGGATTCGGGGGATGGCCACGTTGATCAGCCGATCCAGGAACTCGTACATCCGGTCCCGCCGAAGGGTCACCTTGCAGCCGATAGGCCACCCCTCGCGGACCTTGAAGCCTGCCACCGATTTGCGCGCCATGGTGATGATCGGCTTTTGGCCGCCAATCTTTTCCATGTCACCCACGGCGAACTCCAGCACCTTTTTGTCACCCAGCGCATCACCCACACCCATGTTCAGGGTGATCTTGGTGATCTTGGGTACTTCCATCACGCTTTTAACGCTAAGCTGATCTTTCAGCTTGCCCACGATTTCGTCGCGGTAGACCTGTTGTAATCTTGCCATCTTTCTATCCGCCTCAGATATCCACGACTTCGCCGTTAGATTTGAAGTAGCGCACCTTGCGACCGTCTTCCAGAATCTTGGTGCCGACGCGGTCGCCCTTGCCGGTTGCCGGATTGTATATCGCAACATTGGAAGCATCGATAGGCATCTCCTTGTCGAGGATGCCGCCCTGCTCACCCTTGTTCGGGTTCGCCTTGGTGTGCTTTTTCACCATGTTGATGTTTTCAACAACGACCTTTTCGTCAATCACACGCAGGACAGTGCCCTGCTTGCCCTTGTCCTTTCCGGCCAGAACAACAACCTGGTCACCTTTTTTGATCTTACGCATAGCCATGATATACCCCTCAGAGTACTTCAGGAGCGAGCGAGATGATCTTCATGAATCGCTCGCTGCGCAGTTCACGGGTAACCGGCCCGAAAATACGGGTGCCGATTGGCTGCAGTTGTGTATTCAACAAGACGGCAGCATTGCCATCGAAGCGGATCAGAGACCCGTCCGGACGCCGCACGCCTTTCTTGGTGCGAACCACCACCGCATTGTATACATCGCCCTTCTTTACCTTGCCACGGGGGATCGCGTCTTTGACGCTGACCTTGATGATATCCCCGATACCAGCATAGCGACGATGTGATCCGCCCAGCACCTTTATGCACTGGACTCGCCTTGCGCCGCTATTGTCGGCGACGTTTAGCATTGTCTGCATCTGGATCATTGTTCTATTCCAGTTAAATAATAACCAATTCCGAAATCGTACGATTTTCCGGTCCTGTATCAGGTTGCCTTGGTGACAACCTTTACCAGACGCCAGGTCTTGCTCTTGGAGAGCGGGCGGCACTGCTCAACCACCACCACATCGCCGATACCACACTCATTCGACTCATCATGGGCGTGCACCTTGGTGGAGCGCCGGATGAACTTTCCGTAAATCGGATGCTGCACCTTACGGTCAATCTGGACAGTAATACTCTTGTCCATCCTGTCGCTTACCACGCGACCCTGGAGCGTTCTATTGCTCTGGTTCTGCTCGCTCATGATGCTTCACCTGCACTTTTCTCATTCAGCAAAGTCTTGATCCGGGCTATCTCTTTTCGCACGCGACGCATTTCCGACGGGCGAGACAGCTGACCGGTACCCTGTTGCATACGCAGATTGAACTGCTCCTTGCGCAGCTCCAGTAACGCCCCCTCCAGTTCAGCAGGGCTTTTTTGACGAAGTTCACTCGCGCTCATCACATTACCGTCCGTTTCACAAAGGTGGTCTTGAAGGGCAGTTTTGCCGCAGCAAGCTGGAAGGCGTCACGCGCCAGCTCTTCAGATACACCTTCAATTTCATACAGCACCCGGCCTGGCTGAATCAGGGCTACCCAGTATTCAACACTACCCTTACCTTTACCCTGCCTGACTTCCAGGGGCTTTTTGGTGATCGGCTTGTCCGGAAAGACCCGGATCCACATCTTGCCGCCACGCTTCACGGTTCGCGTGATAGTACGACGCGCGGCCTCGATCTGGCGCGAGGTCATGCGACCACGCCCGATCGCCTGAAGGCCATATTCACCGAAACTGACCTTATTACCCCGGTTTGCAAGGCCGCGGTTTCGGCCTTTCATCTGTTTACGGAATTTTGTCCGCTTTGG
>JAPHTA010000049.1 GCA_026196475.1 Sedimenticola sp. | reverse complement strand
TTAACCTGGCGTTCAATGCCAGCGGACGGATCCTGGAGATGAGCGTGGTAGAGGGTGCCAGGGTGGAGCCGGGGCAACCCCTGGCCCGACTGGAGACCAGTCAGCTTGAGGCGCTGCGGACGGCCGCTGAATCCCGTGTCGAGGCCCAGCAACAAAAGGTCAATGCTCTGCAGGCGGGTACCCGGCCGCAGGAACTGGACAGGTTGCGTGCCGAACTGCAGGAGGCGCGGGCCCAGGCGCTGAATGCCCGGCGCAGCCTGCAGCGGCAACAGGATCTTGCGCGCAAGGGTCTCGCCTCGCCACAGGATCTCGATAACGCAAGGACCCTGGCGGAGGCCGCCGAGGCCAAGGTGCAGGTGGTGGAAGCGGCACAGGCCCTTGCCGTGGCCGGTACCCGGGAGGAGGATATAGCGGCCGCGAGGGCGACCCTGAGTGCGTTGCGTGCCGACCTGACACTGGCCGAGCGCAACCTCGCTGAGGCCGCCCTGGCGGCACCCGCCGCCGGGATCATACAGAGCCGTATCCTGGAGCCGGGCGACATGGCCTCGCCCCAGCGGCCGGTCTACACCCTGGCACTCAATAAACCGTTGTGGGCCAGGGTCTACGTGGACGGACCCGATCTCGGGCGGGTCCGGCCCGGGATGCAGGTGGCGGTCGGCAGCGACAGCTTTCCCGACAAGCGTTACCAGGGCTGGGTCGGCTACATCTCACCCAGCGCCGAGTTTACACCCAAGCAGGTGCAGACCGAGGAGGTGCGGGCCGACCTGGTCTACCAGGTACATGTCTTTGTCTGCAATCCCCGGGACGAGCTGCGTCTTGGCATGCCGGTGACGGTGTGGCTGGATCCGACGAAGGAGCCCCTGGCCAATCCCGGGTGCGATCAAACGGTGGTCCGGTGACGCAGCAAGCGGTTATCGAGATCAGCGGACTAACCAAGTCGTTCCGGCTTCCCGGACGTGAGATTGATGCACTGCTCGATGTCAACCTGCGCGTGGCTGCCGGTGCAGTCAGCGGATTGATCGGGCCGGACGGTGCCGGCAAGACCACTTTGATGAGACTCGTCGCCGGGCTGTTGTTGCCGGACGCAGGTGCCGTGCGGGTACTCGGTTACGATGCCAGCCGGGATGCCCTGGATGTTCAGTCACTGATCGGTTACATGCCCCAGCGCTTCGGCCTGTACGAGGACCTGTCGGTGCAGGAGAACCTGGACCTGTATGCAGATCTGCAGGATGTCCCCGCGTCAGATCGTCCGGCGCGCTACGACGAGCTGCTACAGATGACCGGCCTGGGGCCGTTCACCCGTCGCCTGGCCGGGCGCCTCTCCGGTGGCATGAAGCAGAAACTGGGCCTGGCCTGCACCCTGGTTCGCTCACCGCGCCTGCTCCTGCTCGACGAACCGACCGTTGGCGTGGACCCGGTCTCGCGTCGCGACCTGTGGTCGATTGTCTACCGCCTGGTGGAGGAGGAGGGCATGAGCGTTCTGCTCAGTACCGCCTACCTGGACGAGGCAGAGCGCTGTTTCGAGGTGATCCTGCTGCACGAAGGGCGGGTGGTCGGGCAGGGAACACCGTCCGAGTTCAGCGAACCCCTGAGTGGACGCAGTTTCCGGGTAAGTCAGCCCGGCATCCTGCCACGCCGCCTGCAGGCCCGCCTGGCCACCCGGGCGGGGGTGCTGGATGCGGTGGTGCAGGGCCAGTCGGTGCGCGTGGTGATGCAGCCAGGGCGAATGCTGGAGACCGGTGGCGGGGATTCCGACAACATCACCTGTGAGCCGGTCGAGCCGCGCTTCGAGGACGCCTTCATCGATCGACTGCACGGCTCCCGGGATGGGGCGCGGACACTGCGGCCGGCGGACCATGCGGTGACACCGGGCAAGGTGATCCGGGTCTCCGGCCTGAGCCGTCGCTTTGGCGATTTCGTGGCGGTGGACCGGGTCAGTTTCGAGGTCAGCCCGGGGGAGGTGTTCGGCCTGCTCGGGGCCAACGGTGCCGGCAAGACCACCACCTTCCGCATGCTCTGCGGGCTGCTGCCGGCCAGTGCCGGTGAACTCAGCGTGGCAGGGTTGGATCTGCGACGGGCGCCGGCCCGGGCCCGGGGCCGGATCGGCTACATGTCCCAGAAGTTCTCGCTCTATGGCAACCTGACCGTAAGCCAGAACCTGGAGTTTTTTGCCCGGACCTATGGCCTGCGTGGTGCAAGGCGCCGCCAGCGTCTGGAGTGGGCACTCTCCGAACTGGAGCTGGCCCGGTACTCCGGTGCAGCCAGCGGTAATCTGCCGCTTGGCTACCAGCAGCGGCTTGCCCTGGCCTGCGCACTGATGCACGAACCGGACATCCTGTTCCTGGACGAGCCCACCTCCGGTGTCGACCCCCTGGCTCGGCGTGAGTTCTGGTCCCATATCAACGCCCTGGCCGATGCCGGGGTGGCGATCCTGGTCACCACCCACTTCATGGAGGAGGCGGAGTATTGTGACCGACTGGCTATCATGTCTGCGGGAGAGATACTGGCCCTGGGTACGCCGCCCGAGGTGAAGCGACGGGCCCTGGGGGTTGAAGGGGAGCGGGCCGGCATGGAGGAGGCCTTCATCGCCCTGATAGAAGACCGGGAGGTGGCATGAGCCGGCGGGTGCGTGGTCTGTTACGCAAGGAGTTCCTGCAGGTTTTGCGAGATCCCAGCAGTATTGCAATAGCATTTCTGATGCCGGCGTTCCTGCTGCTGCTGTTCGGTTACGGCGTCTCCATGGATGCCAGCAATGTCCCCCTGGCAGTGGTGGTGGAGCAGCCGGGGGCAGAGGCGGAGAGTTTCGCCTCGGTTTTCCAGCACTCCCGCTACTTTGCGCCCCAACGCTACATCGATCGGGCCAGTGCACGGCGTGCCCTGGATGCTGGCCTGGTGGACGGTATCGTGCTCCTGCCGGCCGATTTTGCGGCCCGAGTGAAGGGGGATGCAAGCGCCCCGATCCAGCTGATCGTCAACGGGGTGAACGCCAACTCGGCCCGTCTGCTGGAGGGTTACGTGGAAGGCGCCTGGCGTAACTGGCTGGAGCGTGAACTGGGTGCCCGGGCGATGCCGTTGAATCAGCCGGTCATGCTGCAACCGAGGATCTGGTTCAACCCCGGGCTGCGCAGCCGCAACTACCTGGTGCCCGGGCTGGTGGCGATCAACATGACCCTGGTAGGTGCGCTGCTCACCGCACTGGTCATGGCCCGGGAGTGGGAGCGGGGCACCCTGGAGGCGATGATGGTGACCCCGGTCTCCATGCGCGAGGTGCTGATCGGCAAGGTACTGCCCTATTTTGTCCTAGGTATGGGCGGTATGGCGCTGTCGGTGGCCATGGCCCTATGGCTGTTCCAGGTCCCGTTCCGCGGTTCGTTCTGGGTGTTGACGCTCTGTGCAGCGCTTTTTCTGCTGGTTGCCCTGGGCATGGGGTTGCTGATATCGGTGACGACGCGCAACCAGTTTGTCGCCGGTATGGTGGCGATTATCGCCACCTTCCTGCCGGCCTTCCTGCTCTCAGGCATGCTGTTCGATATCGGCTCCATGCCGGTGGTGGTGCAGTGGGTGACTCACCTGGTGGCGGCCCGCTATTTCGTCGCCATCCTGCAGACCCTGTTCCTGGCCGGTGATGTGTGGGGGGTGATTGTTCCGAACGCCCTGGCGCTGATACTGATGGCACTGTTTTTCATCGGCCTGGCCCGCCGACGCATGCACAAGCACCTGGAGTGAATCCCATGTGGCAGCGCATCCTGGCCCTGATTACCAAGGAGTTCCTGAACCTGTTCAAGGACAGGAAAAGTCGTTTTGTCACCATTGTGCCGCCGCTGATTCAGCTGCTGGTCTTCGGCTATGCCGCATCGTTCGACCTGGATCACGTACCCTACGCGGTCTACGATCGTGACCATGGTCAGGCGGGCCGGGCGCTGCAGGCGGCATTCTCCGGTTCACCCACCTTCGATCTTCGTTACGTGATTCAGCGACAGGACCAGATCGCACCCCTGATTGACAACCGGGAGGTACTGCTGGTGCTGCAGCTGGAACCAGGATTCAGCGAGAAGCTGACGATTGGAGAGCCGGCCGAGGTTCAGGTGCTGGTGGATGGCCGCAACTCGAACACCGCACAGATCGCCGTCAACTATGCCGGAAGTGTGCTGAATGCCTTTAACGGGCAATGGATCGCCCGGCATCAACAGCAGGCCCCGCCGACCCGACTGGTAAGCCGGGCCTGGTTCAATCCCAACCTGGAGAGCCGCTGGTTTTTTATCCCCGGTCTGGTGGGTCTGTTGACCCTGGTCGTCACCATGGTGGTGACCTCCCTGTCGGTGGCACGGGAACGGGAGCAGGGGACCTTTGATCAGCTGTTGGTGACGCCCCTGCGGCCGTTCGAGATCCTGATCGGCAAGGCGACGCCGGGTTTCGTGGTCGGCCTGGTGGAGGGCAGCCTGGTGATCCTGGTGGCCCGGTTCTGGTTCGGCGTACCCCTGGTGGGTGATCTGGCCGTGCTCTACCTGGGCCTGGTTCTGTTCCTGTTTGCCGCAATCGGTATCGGCCTCGCCATCTCCTCGCTCGCGGTGACCTTGCAACAGGCGTTGCTGGGCGGGTTTCTGTTCATGGTGCCGGCGGTCATCCTGTCCGGTTTTGCCACCCCGATCGAGAACATGCCGCCGCTGGTGCAGATGATCACTCTGCTCGATCCGCTGCGCTATTTCCTGGTCGTATTGCGAGGCGTGTTCCTGGAAGGAGCGCCTTTCAGTATCCTGGTACACCAGCTCTGGCCGCTGGCCATAATCGCTGCCGTTACCCTGAGCGCGGCAGGTTGGCTTTTCCGGCATCGTATGTACTGAGTGACGGCTGGTACGGCTCGCAGTGAATGGCAGGGTGATGGGCAAGAGCCGCAACACCACAGGCGTGCTGGACAGTTCAATATCAATCTGAAAGTGGAGAGTACTGGAAGCGCTGGTAGATATGGTCGACAAGGGCGGCAATCGTGGGATGGCGGGTGGACTGCTTGTGGTAGAGCAGATGAAGGCAGAAGGTATCGATAGCGTATTCCGGAAGCAGTTCGACCAGGCGGCCCTGGTCGATCGCCTGGTCAACCAGAAAGCCGGGTAACTGCGCGATCCCCAGTCCCGCCTCGCAGAACTGTTTCACCACTTCGCCGTGACTGCTGCTTAATGCGCCATCGACAGTCACGCCGACACGTCGCCCGTTATTGCCCTGAAATGACCAGCGCTGTCGTCCCGCGGCATTGCCCTCGATGATACAGCGATGTTGCGGCAAATCAGCAGGTGAGGTTGGCGCCCCGTTTTTCCTGATGTAACCGGGCGTGGCGATGGTTTTAAGAATGATGTTTTGCAGGCGGCGTGATACCAGGTCAGAGTCTGGCATCTCCGAGACCCGGAAGGCGATGTCAAAGCCCTCCTCCACCAGGTCCCTGTACCTGTCGGAGAGGGCAATCTCGACGTTGACGTCAGGGTGCTCCTGACAGAACCCGGCAATAAGGGGTGCCAGTAACAGCTGTCCCAGGTAGAGAGAGGCAGTGATTCTGACCTTTCCCTGCAGTGTCGCCTCCCCCGAGTGTCCGCGGGATTCCATACGATTGATCGTATTCAGAATCGCCCGGCACTCGGGCAGATAGTCGAGGCCATCCTGGGTAAGGCGCAGATGCCGGGTTGAGCGGAATACCAGTTTTCGGTCCAGCCACTGCTCAAGTTCATGCAGATGCTTGCTGACCACCGAATTGGCTACGCCCAGCACCCTCGCTGCTGCGGACATGGAGCCCTGCTCGGCAATTTCGACAAAGATCCGGATGCCCTTGAGTCTGTCCATTTTTTCCTTATCGGAAATAAAGATATTCAAAATGTAGCATATCGAAAGGATAGTGCCGTACCTATCATGACCGGTGAACAGCGAGGTTTCCTGCAACTGCTGATAGAGGAGTAAGTCATGACACGTTCCGGTGCGTTTATTGTCAGGCCCGCCGATCATCAAACCCCACTGAACGTGGTCGGGGTCAAGGTGACGGTGCTTGCTTCCAACAGTGTAACCCGGGCCTGTGAGATTACCCTGCAGAAGGGCGAGGCGGGGATGGGGCCACCGCCACACAGACATGCCTGGGATGAATCATTTTACGTACTCAACGGCTCGGTGGAGTTCAACTGTGATGGCGTAACGGAAATATGCCCTGCCGGGACCCTGGTTCATGTTCCAGCCAATACGCTGCATGCTTTCCAGTTTGTGGACGGCGGCGGGGAGATGTTGGAGTTCACCGGCAGTGGCGGAAACGCGACCAGAATGTTCGGTGCGGTGCACGAGGCCATTCCCCCCGGTCCGCTGGATTTGCCGAAGGTGATCGAGGTTCTCGCCCGAAACGGGGTAGAGGTGGCGCTGTAGCTTGCAGCCAGGGACGAGGAGCGAACCCCGACAGACCTGGGCAGGCAGTTGCGCTTTCAAGGCTCTCTGCGGCATGTTTCATTTCGGTTCCTGACCACCCATCAGACTCAGCTACAGTCAGAAGAACATTAGCCGCGAGGAGTGGTGCATCCCTGTACCACTCCTCGCGTTCATTCGCGGCTTTACTAGGGCCTGTTAACACTAATTTGATTGCCGGCGTTGCGGCTAAAAATGTGCCAATCAAGGCGCGCCAAGCGTGCTTTGGTGGCTCCAAAGGAGCG
>JAPHTA010000268.1 GCA_026196475.1 Sedimenticola sp. | reverse complement strand
GCCATCGAGGCAGCCCGTGCCGGGGAAGTGGGACGGGGTTTCGCGGTGGTGGCGGACGAGGTGCGTACCCTGTCAAAGCGGACCCACGATTCGGTACACATGGTTCAGGCCACCATCAACAAGATCCAGACGCGAATCGTCACCGTGGTGGACGCTATCGACCGCAGCCAGGCGCAGATGCAGAACACCGTGCAGCAGACCGGTAGCACCGAGGCCTCTCTCAAGCGCATTGCCGGCGGCATCACCACCATCTCCCGCATGAACAGCGGCATCCTGGAAGCGGTCACCGAGGAGCAGTCCGCCGCCGCACGGATCCAGGACGACGCCCGGGATATCTCCAGCTTCGCCGACCAGACCCTGGACCAGGCGCGGCGGACAGTGGCCACCGGTGAGCGGCTCTCCGGGTTGTCGAGCGAACTGAGGAACCTGGTCAGTGGCTTCAAGACCGAGGAGTCCGGGCCAGCGGCCACCAATTCCGGTACCTTGGTCACCCTGTTGCCCCCGGCACCGGCCGATGGCGAAAAGAGAGCATTCCGGGACGATTCCGACGAGGAGATTTCCCGACTCTCTGCTTGATCCTCCGATCCGGGGCAACCCCAACACCGCACTGACGATAAAATAGCTGCTTTTTTATGGCTGGCGGCTTCCACCACTTCGCCGCTTCATCAATCCCTCTATACTTTGGACAGTGATGGCCGATATGAGATGTAGTGCCGGACCCACGGCCACACCGGAGCTCCATGATAGAGAAATACCGACAGACCCGAATATTGCTAACGCCCTTGCTGGTGCTGTTGTGGCTGGCCCCGCTCCAGGCCGAGCAACCTGGCCAGCGGTCCCTGGCGCCGGTCACCACCCTGCAGTCACTGCTGCTGAGTGGTGAGAACCTGGCCCTGACACCGACCCCGGACTGGGCACTGCTACGCCAGGTCTACCGGGAACGACCGGAACCCCTGCTCTGGCACGCCCCTACCGGTGAACTGAGCGACGCCGGACTGGCACTGCTGCAGTTCATACTGGAGATAGACCGGCACGGCCTGGAGCGCCGCTCCTACCATCTGGACAATCTTGGCAATCCATTGCTGACCCGGGCACAGCGTATCGCACGCAACGACCTGTTGCTGAGCGACGGCTTCCTGCGCCTGGCACGCCACCTGGCCCGGGGCGAAGTGGACCCGGACAGCGTGGACCCGCTTTGGAAGATTCCACGGGAGACGGTGGATGCGGGGGCCCTGCTTCGGCAGGCACTTGAACGACAGAATCCGGTCGCCGTACTGGAGAGCCTGGCTCCCCAGAGCGAAGAGTATCGGAAGCTGCAGCAGGCACTGGCCGAGTACCGGGAGATGGCTGACCAGGCACCCTGGTCGAAACTGCCCCCGGCCCCCCTGATCCGGCCCGGTGATCGACACCCGCTGATACCCCTGCTGCGCCGGAGACTGGCGGCCTCCGGGCACCTGCTGAATGGAGACAGTGACGAACCCAAGCTGTACGATCCCCTGCTCCAGGCCACGGTGGAGAGTTTCCAGCGCCAGCATGGCCTGAAGGCGGATGCCATCATCGGTCCCGACACCCGGGCTGCTCTCAACGTGACACCACAGCAGCGCGCCGCCCAGATCCGTGCCAACCTGGAGCGCTGGCGCTGGCTTCCGCCGCAGCTGGGTGATCGCTACCTCCTGGTCAATATCGGCGGTTACCGGGTACAGCTGGTCGAAAACGGCCAGGTGCGGATGGAGAAACGGGCGATAATCGGCCGGCCGATGCGCAGCACCCCCTCGTTCTCCACCCGCGTCACACACCTGGTGGCAAACCCCACCTGGACCGTGCCGTGGCGAATTGCGGTGGAAGATCTGCTGCCCGAGCAGAAACGTGACTCCGAGTACCTGCTGCGCAAGAACATCCAGGTGCAACAGCAGGTGGAAGATGGCTGGGTCGACCTGGACCCGGCAATGGTCGACTGGACCAGCTATAACCGTTACCACTTTCCGTTCCGGCTGCGCCAGGCCCCCGGGGATGGCAACAGCCTGGGCCGGATAAAATTCCATATGCCCAATCCCTACTCCATCTACCTGCACGACACCCCGGCCCAGTCCCTGTTCCAGCACCCGGTCCGGGATTTCAGTTCCGGCTGTGTCCGGGTCGAAGAGATCGGGGATCTGGCCGATCACCTCTACAACCGAAATACAGAAACCCAGCAGTTACAGCCACTGGGCGATATCCTTAATGCCCGGCAGCCCCGCTACCTGAAACTGGAGAACCCGATCGATGTTTTCCTGGTCTACTTCACCAGCTGGGTCGACCTGAAGGGAACAACCCAGTTCCGGCCCGACATCTACAATCTGGATGCCCCGCTCACCCTGGCCCTGCAGCAACTGCATCGCGCTCCCGGGGCACAGCTCGCCTACCGGGAAAACCGATCCCGGGATTGATCAGCCCGTCAGTGCCGGTTATCAGGCATTGGCTTCCCCAATCAGCGTGATGTCGCTCACAGCACTGGAAACAGCACCCGCTTTGCTATAGCATCTGACGCAATTTTTCGATATAAGCCAATGAAGAAAAAGGTTTTTCCGGGGAGCACCAGTAGCACATGCGAGTACCGTCGATCCCATCCGACCAGCAAGCCTCAGTCTCTACACCCACTCTCAGCCGCCGCGGTTTCATTACTGCCTGTGCAGCGGCGGCATCCAGCCTGATCGTTCCCGGCGCCTATGCCGGGATTCGCCAGCAGGGCGAACGTCAGCTGGCGCTGCACCACCTGCATACCGGTGAACGCAGCCGCGTTACCTACTGGGCCGATGGTGACTACCTGATCGACGGACTGAAAGAGGTTAACCACCTGCTGCGCGACCACCGCACCGGTGACCACCACCGGATGGATCCCGCGCTGCTGGACCTGCTACACGCGGTGCAAGAGAAGATAGGCTGCAGCGGGGAATTCCACGTCATCTCCGGCTACCGCTCGCCCAAGACCAACCGGATGCTGAGCAACAAGAGCGGTGGCGTGGCCAAGCGAAGCCTGCACATGGATGGCAAGGCCATCGACATCCGCCTGACCGGCTGCGATATCAAGCATCTCCATCGGGCTGCCAAGTCGCTCCGTGTCGGTGGTGTCGGCCTCTACACCCGTTCCAACTTTGTACACGTGGATACCGGCCGCGTCCGCTACTGGTAGTTCCCGCTTGACTCTGTGGTCGCCAACAGGGCTTGCCACTGCGCCCTGAACCGTGTCGCCCGTTTCCGGTTTACCCCGCCATCACTGTAACCGACCCGGGAGGCGGAGCGCAGATGAATCTGCCGTCCCTCCGGGTCCACCCGTACCTGGAAATCATCGACAAAACCGAACAGTGGAGAGGAGAAGGTGGCGGCAACATAGTTATCACGCTCGATCCGGACCTCTCCCCCCATCCGGGTCAGGGTCATCCCTATCCGGCTCTCCAGATCCACAACCCCGTGCGGAAGCGGCAGGGGCTCAACCAAATGGTCCGGATCTGCCGGGCATTCACTGCAGACACAGTTTGGCCGATTCGGACAGGCTGGAAGATGCCCATCAACCAGCCCTGGCAGGTCCCCGGACCGGGACACCAGGGCAAGTACGAAAAGCAGCACAACGGCCGATACGACCAGTGATGCAACGATCAGCAATAGAATCTTCATTTTCGATCCTGAACCCGATAACACACTAAGCCCGCGTGACACGGGAACGGAATAAACCGGCAGGTCCCCTCGCCCGGATCGACCTCCAACGTTGCCGCTGGCAATCTGGTGGCCGGGGAAACAAGGCTTACCCCGGAACGGCTTCGCTGGCTGAAGCCTTTCGCAACAGGTCGGTAAACTCATCGGCCGGCAGTGGCATCGAGTAATAAAAACCCTGCACCTCTTCACAACCCTCCGCCTGCAGAAACCGCTGCTGTTCCAGGCTCTCAACCCCCTCTGCGATGACTTTCAGCTGCAGACTTCTGGCCAGGACAATCACAGCACGGACGATAGCCTCACTGTTGCTGTCCCTGGGAATATCCTTGACGAAAGAGCGGTCCACCTTCAGCTTGTTGATCGGAAGAAGCTTGAGATAGCTGAGGGAAGAGTAACCGGTGCCGAAATCATCGATCGCCAGTGCCACCCCGATGCCGCGCAGCGACTGCAGTGTCTGAATCGCCTCCTCCGCCTGTTGCATGATAAAACTCTCGGTAATCTCCAGCTCGAGAAGCGACGGCGACAACCCCGTCATTTGCAGCGTATCCTTCACCGTTCGAACGATGTTGCCGTGCTGGACCTGCTGCCCGGAGACATTCACCCCGATACGCGGCAGCGCGAGCCCCGCCTCCTGCCACTCGGCAACCTGCCGACAGGCCTCCCGCAGCACCCATTCACCAATCGGCAGAATCAGCCCGGTACTCTCGGCCAGTGGAATAAACCGGTCCGGCGGGATCATACCCAACTCAGACGATCGCCAGCGCAGAAGCGCTTCCGCCCCCACCAGGACCCCAGAATCCAGCTGGTACTGGGGCTGGTAGTAGATCTCAAACTCACCCTGGACAAGCGCCTTGCGCAGCAGGTTTTCCAGTTGCAGACGTTCCAGCGCGGCATCGGTCAACTGCTGGGTGTAGAAACAGTAGCCCGCCTTGCCCCGCTCCTTGGCCTGGTACATCGCGGCATCCGCGTTCTTCACCAGGGCAGTTACATCGCTACCGTCATCCGGGTAGAGGCTGATACCGATGCTCATACTGACGTGCAGTTCGTGCTGCTCGATCAGGAACGGCGGCTGATACGCCTGCAGCAGTTTTTCCGCCAGCACCGCGACACTCTCGCTGTCCTGGATATCCTCGAGAATAATCGAGAACTCGTCACCGGCGATACGGGCCACCGTATCCTCCTCCCGTACCACGCCGTTCAGGCGCCTGGCCGCCTCCTGCAGCACCTGGTCGCCCACCGGATGACCGAGACCGTCATTGATTGACTTGAAGTTATCCAGGTCCAGAAACAGGACCGCCACCCGGGTTTGCTTGCGGTGTGCCCGATGCAGGGCATGATCGAGACGGTCGTTAAACAGATGTCGGTTGGG
>JAPHTA010000054.1 GCA_026196475.1 Sedimenticola sp. | reverse complement strand
TGATCTACGTAGCTGACTCGAGGTCAAAGGGTGGGCGCAAGGTTGCATGGCCGGGGGTGACCCATGATAGCTAATCAATGGGCCAGGAGAGATACAAGGGTGGGCATGCCCACTCCGACCCCTTGATACACGGGTATATCGCCGGAATTCATCCCGGTTTTTCATCTAACCTCTTTCATGGGTAAGACCAGTCCAGCGGCCAAGTGCGCAGGGAGCGTGAAGGAGGCGGCTTATCGGCTTTCTCTGCTCTACGGGTCGAATTGGCCCCGAGAATTCCGGAATCAACGCTACCCCATTGTGTCTTTCTCGCCCTTGGTTCCAGTCGGGCAAGGTGAAATTCCGGGAATAAATCATTTTTTTCGGGTTTTATCCAGGAGGCGCGCAGGCTATATTGACGTGAACGTTAACTGGAACTGTTCATGACCTCTACTGCCTATCCACCACTCCGCCTCTCCTGGATGATCTGGGGACTGGGGGCGGCGCTCTACCTGATCGGCTTCTACCAGCGTGTGGCCCCCGGGGTGATGACCAGCGAGCTGATGAGCGATTTCGGGCTCACCGCCGCGTCGCTGGGCAATCTCTCCGCCTTCTACTTCTACAGCTACGTGGCGATGCAGGTCCCAACCGGCCTGCTGGCGGACCACTGGGGGCCGCGCCGGCTTCTGGCCAGCGGGGCGACCATCGCCGGACTCGGCACGCTGCTGTTTGCCATGGCCCCGGATGCACTGTGGGCCAACCTGGGACGCCTGCTGATCGGCGGCTCGGTGGCGGTGGCTTTTGTCGGCATGCTGAAACTGGCCGGCCACTGGCTGCCGCCCAAGCAGTACTCTCTGGCTTCCGGCATGGCGCTTTTCTGTGGCGTCGTGGGGGCGGTGTTTGCCGGTGTGCCGCTGCGCCTGCTGGTGGACGCTTTCGGCTGGCGGCCGGTGATGCTGGTCTCTGCCGGGATGGCGTTCCTGGTGGCGCTCGGCATCTGGCTGCTGGTGCGGGATGACCCGACCGAGAAGGGCTACGCCTCCCATGCGCTGGAACACGGTGAGCCGGCTGCAGAGAGCGGTCGGGGCGTGATGGCAGGGATCAGGGCGGTGCTGGGGTATCGCAACACCTGGCTGCTCTATTTCGTGCCGGGGGCCGGGGTGGGCAGCGTGCTCACCTTCGCCGGCCTCTGGGGGGTGCCGTTCCTGACTACCCATTACGGCCTGGAGAAGACCACGGCGGCCGCCATCTGTTCCGCCCTGCTGGTCTCCTGGGCCGTTGGCGGACCGGTATTCGGCTGGCTGTCGGATCACCTGGGTCACCGCAAGCCGCTCTACCTGCTGGGCTGCGTGGTGCAGCTCGCCGCCTGGGGGGTGGTGATCCTGGTGCCGGCACTGCCGGTATGGCTGCTGGTGGCGCTGCTGGTGGTGATCGGTTTCTTTACCGGCAACATGATCATCGGCTTCGCCTTTGCCCGGGAGTCGGCCCCGCCGCGCCTGGCCGGTACCGCCTCCGGGCTGGTCAACATGGGAGTGATGATCGGCCCCATGCTGCTGCAGCCAGCGGTGGGCTGGATGCTGGACCACTCCTGGGGCGGGGAGATGGAGAACGGTGCCAGGCTCTACGGTTTGCAGGCCTACCAGAACGGTTTCAGCCTGATGCTGGGCTGGTTGGCGCTGGCCCTGGTGCTAATGCTGTTTACCCGTGAAACCCACTGCAAACAGATCGCCTGAGGAAGCCATGCCGCCGCTGGTCGACGAATTCCACCACGCCAGCCTGATCGTTGCCGATACCGGCCGCGCGCTGGATTTCTACTGTGGCCTGCTGGGGTTGTCACAGGACGAGAGCCGGCCTGACCTGGGCTACCCGGGGGCCTGGCTGAACCTGGGCAGGCAGCAGATCCACCTGTTGCAGTTGCCCACTCCGGACCCGCTGCAGGGCCGGCCGGCCCACGGTGGTCGGGACCGTCACCTGGCGTTTCGGGTCCGTTCCCTGGATCACCTGGTTGCAGCGTTGGAGGAGGCCGGCATTGACTACAGCCTGAGCCGGTCCGGCCGGCGGGCGCTGTTCTGCCGCGATCCCGATCAGAATGCGCTGGAGTTTATCGAGGTGCCAGGGGGAGATTAGTCGGCGGGGCCGGCTTCCGCCTGGTCGAGCAGCTCGAACAGCGGGGCGGCGGAGTTGTTGGCCTGCTTCTCCAGGCTCCGGTAGTGGCCAATCAGCTCTTCGGCAAAGGGGGTCAGCCGGGCACCACCGCCGCCCCGTCCACCCACCGTGGTCTCCACCAGGTGCTGTCCCAGGGCGGCCTGTACCGTCTCGATCAGCTGCCAGGCACGGCGAAAGGTCATGCCGCAGGCCTTGCCGGCGGCGGAGATGCTGCCGGTCTCGGCGACCGACTCCAGCAGGGCGATCTTGCCGGGCCCGATCACACTCTCATTGAAACGGATCTGCAGTCGGAGCTTCGTTTTCATATTGATGCCGGGAGCAGGGGTTCCCGCTTGATGAACAGTGTTCGTATCCTAGTGCAGCAGGGCGGCCGTCACAAGCCGGCGGTCCCCGGCGGCCCGGTTTCAGCGGTGCGAGCCAGTCTCCGGTACTCCCGGACAAACCAGGCCAGGGCTGCCACCTGCAGGACCAGGGCGCTGCCAAAGGCCGCCTGGTAGGCCACCTCCAGGTAGTGACCGGGGGCGCTTTGTGGCCACAGGCCGATAATCCCGCCGATGCCGTATTGCAGAACGAAGATGGCCAGGAAGACCAGCAGGTTGAGGGCGGTGTTGGCCCGACCCGCCAGGTGGCGTGGATAGTGTTGCGAGAGTACCGCGTACTGGACGATACCGGTGGTGCCGAGGAAACCGAAGCCGATCCAGAGTGGCGTCAGCCAGCCGGGTTCCACGCCGACGATGATGGCTACCTGGACCAGCTGGAATCCCGCCATGCCGGCGGCGGAGAGCAGTATCGGTCGGATCCCGAGGCGGGAGAGTCGTTCCGCCACGCCCCCCATCACCAGGAAGCCCGCCACCATGGCGCAGGCGACCAGGAACAGGGTATCCGCCGTCTCCTGCCGCTGTAGGCCGCCCATGTCCTGTAGCCAGGGGCCGGCCCAGAGGCTCTGAATGGCGATAAAGGTGGCCTGGGAGAGCATGGTCAGGGGGGCGATCATCCAGAAGAAACGGTCCCGGAATATGGCACCCAGGCCCCTCAGCTGGTCCACCAGCTGTTGCGGATGGTCGCTGCCCCGGTGGTCCGGTACCAGCAGGAACAGGACCACGGAGGCGAGCAGCATCAGGCCGGCCAGGATCAGGAACACACCGCGCCAGTCGGTAAATGCCAGGGCCGCCTGCACCGGTGCCGTGGCGGTGATGGCGCCCACACCGCCGGAGGCGAGAATGACCCCGTTCAGCAGTGGCAGCCGCTGCGGGCTGAACCAGAGGGTGAAGGTCTTGAAGGCGGCCATCAGGCAGGCGGATACCCCGAGGCCGATCAAGCCTCGGCCGACGATCAGATCCGCCGCGCTGTCACCGGTGGCGAACAGCAGGGCACCCAGGGCGGCCACCAGCAGCAGCAGGGCTTCGATCCGGCGCGGACTGTAACGATCGAGCAGGATACCCAGGGGCAACTGGGCGGCGGCGAAGGTGATGAAGTAGGAGGCGGTGAGCAGGCCCAGGGTGTCCGGGCTCAGCGCCAGTTCCCGTGCCAGGTCGGGGGCCAGTACCGCGTTGACCACCCGGGCCAGGTAGGAGAGGTAGTAGCCGAGGGCGAACGGGAGCAGGATGGAGAGAAACAGGTGGCGTCGGGTCAGGCTGTTGTCCACGCGGCCGCTCCTGGCTGATCGGAAAAAGAGGCTGACTATGCCACTCCCATTCGCCAGAATACAAGTCAGAAGCCAGACTGCGCCGGGTGGGCTGAGCCATCGCCCTCTGCAGCCGTGGCAGGGAACGCGCAACGCGAGGTGCTGCTGAATGCTGGATTTCAACGAGATGGTGGTCTTCGTCAAGGTGGTGGAGGCGGGTAATTTTACCGCCGCGGCGAAGCAGCTTGGCATGCCGAAATCCACCGTCAGCCGCAAGATCAGCCAGCTCGAGTCCCGTCTCGGGGCGCGTCTGCTGCAGCGGACCACGCGCCGGGTACGGACCACCGAGCTGGGTGCGCTCTATTACGAACGCTGCGCCCGGCTGGTGAGCGAGGCAGAGGACGCGGAACGGGCCATCAGTCAGAGCCAGGCCCAGCCCCGGGGCCTGTTGCGGGTCACCCTGCCGGTGGATATCGGCATCTCCCTGATGCCGTCGGTGATGCGGGGGTTTCTGCAGCAATACCCCGAGGTGGAGCTGGAGATGGACGTCTCGGACCGTTACGTTGACTTGGTGGGGGAGGGCTTCGACCTGGCGATCCGGGCCGGGGTGCTAGAGGACTCCAGCCTGGTTGCCCACCGGCTATACACCGACCGCATGATGTTCTGCGCCACCCCGGCCTATTTTTCCCGCCACCCGGCCCCGAGCCATCCGGAGGGGCTGCGGGAGCATGAATGTATCCTGTTCAATCCGCAGCTTGGCCGCCAGCCGCTTACCTTCAGAGGCCCGCAGGGCGAGGTGAAGGTGGAGCCCGGCGGCCGGCTCAGCCTCAACAATCTGAACGCGATTCGCGGTGCCTGTCTGACCGGGCTGGCGATCGGTATGCTTCCGGAGATCCACTGCCGGGATCTGATCGCCAGTGGCGAACTGGTCCCGGTGCTGGAGCAGTGGCGGGTGCAGGAGGCGGGAATCTTTGCCGTATACCCTTCACCCCGGCACCTGACACCGAAGGTGCGTGCGTTTATCGGCTTTCTCGATCGGCACTTCTCGTCCCTGCCTCACTGATGACGGCCTATCACCTATTGTTCCATATATGGAACATAGATTTCATTGAAACCTGTCTAATAAACATAATGGGACAATGCTAGCCTTCCTTGCAACCTGAACAGATCCTGCAACGGAGGCTCCCATGAGCAGAAAAACCTTACTCCACATCGATTCCAGCGCCCGTCGCACAGGCTCGGAATCGCGTTGTCTCAGTCGCCGCTTTGTTCGCCAGTGGATCGATAGCCACCCGGATTACCAGGTGGTGGAGCGGGACCTCGCCAGCAAGCCGCTACCCCATCTCGATGAAACCATGCTGGAGGCGATGCAGCGGCCAGCGGAACAGCATACGCCGGAGATGGCCCGAATCAGTGAACGTATCGGGATGTTGGTGGAGGAGTTCCTGTCGGCGGATGTGGTGGTACTGGGTGTGCCGATGTACAACCTGGGTATCCCTTCCACCCTGAAGGCGTACATCGATCATATTGCTATTGCCGGCAGGACCTTCGCCTATACCGAGCAGGGTCCGGTCGGCCTGGTCACCGATCGCCCGGTCTACATCATCACCGCCCGGGGCGGCCTGCACACCGGTCGGGAGACCGATCAGCAATCGCCTTACCTGAAATCCCTGTTCTCCTTCCTGGGCCTCAATAACCTGAACTTTATCCACTCTGAGGGGCTCAATATGGGGGAAGAGGCGAGACGGAAAGGGCTGCAGGGGGCACAGGACGAGATTGGCCGTCATGCAGCCTGAGAACATTTGGGAAGAAATGTACAGGGAGGTCGCCAGCCATGTCCCTTCGTAACAGCCATCAACGCTACGGCTCGGTCAGCATCCTGCTGCACTGGGTGATGGCGCTGCTGATTGTCGGCCTGTTCATCCTCGGCCTCTACATGACCGGTCTCGATTATTACGATCCCTGGTACGTGGCGGCACCCAATCTGCACCGCAGTGTCGGCCTGCTGGTTCTTCTGCTGCTGGTAGTCCGCCTGCTGTGGCGCCTGTTCAATCCGCTACCGGAGCCGGTAGGCGATGATCCGAGGATCCTGCAGCAGCTGGCGGAATGGGTGCACCGGCTGCTCTACCTGCTGCTGTTCGCCATCGCGATCAGTGGCTACCTGATATCCACCGCTGACGGTCGAGGCATCGAGGTGTTTGGCTGGTTTACCGTGCCGGCCCTGCTTCCCGCCATCGACAACATGGAGGATGTGGCAGGCGATATTCACTACCTGCTGGCCATCGTCATGATGGCACTGGTCGGTCTGCACAGCCTGGCCGCACTCAAGCACCACTTCCTGGACCGGGACAGCACGCTGACCCGGATGCTGGGTTTTCAACGACGCAACGACAACTCATGACTCACACACCAATCCTTCAAGGAGCCACCATGAAAAAACACCTGCTGATACCCCTGCTGACCGTCTTCGGTTTCGCGCTCGCCGCGCCGGCCTCGGCAGCGCAGTACCTGATCGACACCAAGAATGCCCATGCCTTTATCCAGTTCAAGATATCCCACCTGGGCTACAGCTGGGTGCTGGGACGCTTCAACGATTTCGAGGGCAGCTTCAGCTACGATGAGAACAACCCGGCCGCAGCCTCGGCCAGGGTGACTGTCAACCCGGCCAGCGTGGATACCAACCACGCGGAGCGGGATAAGCATCTGCGTAGCGAGGATTTCCTGAAAGTGGACGAGTTTGCCCAGGCCACCTTCACCAGCACCGGCTACCAGCCGACGGGTGACGACAAGGGAGTTTTGAAGGGCGACCTTACGCTGCACGGGGTGACCCGGCCGATCGCCATTGACGTCACCCATATTGGAGCCGGCAAGGATCCCTGGGGCGGCTACCGGCGCGGCTTCGAAGGGACCACTACCCTGACCCTGGCCGATTTCGGGATCCCGATGGACCTGGGACCCGCCTCCCGTAGCGTGGAGATATTCCTCTCGGTGGAAGGAATTCGTCAGTAGTCCACCCAATCCCCGCCTGCCCTGGCGTGCTTCGTGTACTCCACGAGAGCGTCATAGGGCAGGCGGGTTCTCGCTGCTAACGGTGCCTGGCCAGGTTTTCCGCCCGGTACAACCGCTTCCGAAATGATTCCATGAGAAATACCGGGTTGTTGAAGGCGTATTCCGACACAAACTGTTGTCATAGAGAAGGAATCCGTTTTTTACAACATCGCTGTTCTGGTTGATCGATGGACTCTCGCTACCGGCCAGAAAGGTGAAGTGCTCAAGGGAGCGTACAAAAGATGCAGATGCGACAGCTTTTCGACCGTGAATCCAGCACCTACAGCTATCTGCTGTGGGATAAGTCGAGCCTGGAGGCGGTGATGATCGACCCGGTTCTGGAGCAGAGTGAGCGGGATATCCGGCTGATCGAGGAGCTGGGCCTGGTGCTGCGCTACTCCCTGGAGACCCATATCCACGCCGACCACATCACCGGCGGGGGCTTGCTGCGGGAGCGCTTCAACTGTCACGTGGCGGTGCATGAGAATGCCGAGGCGTCCTGTGCCGATGTCTGGTTGAAGCAGGGTGACCATATCCTGTTTGGCGACAACAGCCTGAAGGTGCTTTACACGCCGGGACACACCAACACCGATATCTGCTATCTGGCAGCGGACCGGGTGTTTACCGGCGACACCCTGCTGATCCGGGGTAGCGGGCGCACCGATTTCCAGTCCGGTGATGCCGGTTGCGCCTACGATTCGATCATGCAGCAGCTGTTCGTGCTGCCGGATCACATTCGTGTCTACCCGGCTCATGACTACAACGGCATGACCGTCTCCAGTATCGGCGAGGAGAAACGTCACAATCCTCGCCTGGCTGGAAACCAGACCCGGGAGGGCTATATCAGCATCATGGATGGGATGGAGTTGGATAAACCGAAGAAGATCGATATCGCGGTGCCGGGGAACGAGCGCTGCGGTATTCACGCAAGCGAGGGCCAGGTCAACCAGGCCGGCACCCTGCGGGAGTAGATACCGGTTTACTCTCCGTCATGCTTCAGGCCGGCCACCCGTTCCTGGTGATCCCGCCAGTTCTCCTCCTGCCTGACCCCCAGTTCGTGCAGGTAGCCCCAGTCGTAGATGCCGGCGTGGTGGCCGTCGTCGAAATGGAGCTTGATCGCGTAGTTGCCGATCGGCTCGATCCTATCCAGTACCACGTTCTCCTTGTCCAGCACCAGGATCCGCTCCTTGCCGAAGCGGGCCCTGACCTTTTTAGAGGGGCAGAAGACCCGCAGGTACTCCCAAGGCAGGTTGAAGCGCTCGCCACTGTCGAACGCCACTTCCAGAGTACGTGAACTCTTGTGCAGGATCAGTTCGGTTGGTTTGGTCTTTGTCTGCATGCTGGCTAAGATGAGGTTTAGTTGGTTGATTGCAATAGTAGACCCAGGGAGAACCAGGATGGAAGAGCGGATTCCAAGTCGGGACGAAGCGTTCCGGCTGCTTCAACAGTACACCCATAGTGACAGCCTGATCCGGCACGGCCTGGCGGTGGAGGGGGTGATGCGCTATTTCGCTCGCCAGCGTGGCGGTGACGAGGAGCAGTGGGGCATTGTCGGCCTGGTTCACGACCTCGATTATGACCAGTTCCCCGAACAGCACTGCCTGAAGACCGAGCAGATACTGCATGAGCAGCGGTGGCCGGAGAGCTACATCCGTGCGGTGATCAGCCACGGTTGGGGCATCTGTACCGACGTGGAACCGCTCAGCGACATGGAACGGGTACTCTATGCTACCGACGAGCTGACCGGGCTGGTCACCACCAGCGCGCTGGTTCGTCCCTCCAGAAGCGTCATGGACCTGGAAGCGAAATCGGTGCTCAAGAAGTGGAAGGACAAGCGCTTCGCGGCCAAGGTGGACCGCAGCATCATCGACCGCGGGGCGGAGATGCTCGGCATGGAGCGTCGAGAGCTGATCACCCAGACCATCCTCGGAATGCGCGAGGTGGCGGATGTGATCGGCCTGAAAGGGGATTAGCTCTTTAATCAGCCTCGCTTGATCTCTCACCCTGTCCCTGGGCCACATGTTCCCGACCTGGCCAACCGACCACACCCCTGTAGTTGTCTCCCCGGGGGAGAGGGTACCGTCTGTTCGCGCTCAGCCATGAATACCAGGCCCGTGGCACGAATGCCCCCTCTCCTTCAAGGAGAGGGTTGGGGTGAGGTGGGCTGAACAAGCGGTACAAGCCGGTAACAGGGGTTACAGGTAGCGTACTTCGGTATCAACCCACCACATTCTTGTGTTTTATCACGACTTACTTCATCCAGATCAATGAACCGGCCTTGGAGCCACCCTAGACTGCCTCCTGTTCTGTCAGTTTATCCAGCAGTCGGAGGTGGCGAAGCGGATCAGGGACCGATCGTCGGCCATTGCGTATGAAAGCAGTCAGGAATGCCCTCAAATCGATCTTTACCGCTTTTGGTGTACACACCTGGGAACAGGCCTATGAACTGCTCTGCGGCAATCGACATACCCTGTCGATCCGCCAGCACCGGGCCGAACTTCTGCTCAACCGGATCTACTTCTTCGCATCCACTTTTGCGGTGCTGACGCCGGCCTGGATACTGGTGGATGGCCTGGTATTCGAATGGCCCATGTGGGGTGAATTGGCCCTGCTGAGGCTGTTCGCCGGCGGTGTGTTCCTGGCCATCGCCTGGCAGAGCCGTCGTGGCGCGCGCCTGCTCAATGCCCGCCTGCTCCTGGTGGGATTGCTCCTGTTGCCCTATCTCTTCTACTTCGTTTCCGATGCCATACTCTCGCAGCAGCCCCTGGCCGGTATGGCGAGTGGTACCGCCCAGATCTATCGTCTGCTGCCGTTCATTATTATCGCCGGCCTGAGTCTGTTTCCGCTGACCCTGGTCGAGTTCGCCCTGTTGGCCCTGCCGCTGCTGGTGCTGACACTACTCTCGGCGGTATCGATGGAACCGTTCGATTTCAACGCCGCACTCTCCACGGTCTGGCTGTTCCTGCTGATCCTGGGTGTTGCCCTGATCTCCTCCCTGAACCAGCTCCGCTACATGATCTCCCTGACCAGCCAGGCGACCTATGACGAACTGACCGGAACCCTGACCCGGCGTGCCGGCATCGAGGCGATGGAGCTGCAGTTCCGGCTGGCCAAGATCCGGGGCGAGAATATCGCCCTGGCCTTCCTCGACCTGGACCACTTCAAGTCACTGAACGACCGCTTCGGCCACCATGCCGGTGACATCGCGCTGCGCGAGGCGGGCAACCGGATCCGGGAGACCCTGCGCAAGGTGGACTCGGTGGTTCGCTGGGGCGGCGAGGAGTTCATCCTGGTTCTGCCGGGTGCCGACTGCGCCGAGTGCCGGGTGGTACTTCGGCGGCTGATCCAGGCCGGCCTGGGTGAGCGGCCAGACGGAACGCCGCTGACTGCAAGCATCGGCGTGGCCGAACTGCGCCAGGACAGGATTCGCTACTGGAAGCAGCTGCTGGAACTGGCGGATACCCGCATGTACCAGGCAAAGGAGGCGGGTCGGGCCAGGACGCTGGACAGCGACAACCAGGAGTTGACCTGGGAAATGTTTCGCCAGGGCGTGGCTGACCCGGCCTAACTTATTCAGTTTAAAAAGGGTCTAAAGAGGCGCCATTCCGTGCCGTTAACCAGAGTGTATTGAGAAACCGGAATATCCCGGTCATGAGTAGCCGGTCGGGCAGGCAGGTTCGCGCAGGCGAGTTACAGGGCATTGAGGATGGTGAAACGGCAAAGGCCGGTATACAGGTTGGGCAGCCGGTTCGGTGTGATCATCGCCTCGCTGATTATTATCGCGACCACCCTGATCGCGGTCCTTTACGAACGAAACCAGTACAGCAGTGCCCTGCAGCAGGCAGAGGTAACCCTGGAGAACAACGCGCGTCTGCTTGCCGAAAGGCTCAACAGCCAGATCGACAAGATGCGCCGTGACCTGGAACTCCTGAGTGATACGCCTCCTATCCAGGGTATTATCCGCAGCAGCAAGTCCGCTGGCGTCGATCCTCTGGATGGCTCCACGACCCGCATGTGGCTTGACCGCCTGGGCCAGATCTTTACCTCGGCGGCAACGAAATTCCACGAGTATGACCAGATACGCTATATCGGTATCGCCGACGAAGGGCGGGAGATTGTGCGCGTCAACCGGCTCGGTGAACAGGTCAGGCGGGTGGCGGACGACGCGCTGCAATCGAAGAGTCACCGGGACTATTTCAAGGAGACCACGTTCCTGAATCCGGGCCAGGTCTATCTCTCGGAGATCAACCTCAATCGTGATTTTGGCCGGGTTACCCGACCCCATACCCCGACGCTGCGGATCGCCAAACCGATCTTCAGCAGGCATACCGGCGAGCTGTTCGGGATGCTGGTGCTGAACCGGAACCTGTCGCCACTGTTCCGGCTGCTGGAGCGGCAGCTTCCGGTGGGGGTTGATTTCTACCTCACCAACGAGACCGGGGACTATCTCTACCATCCTGATCCGGGAAAACGCTTCGGTTTCGACCTGGGGCAACGCCACCGCCTGCAGGACAGTTACCCTTCGCTGGCCGGGTTGTTCGATCCCGGGAACCGGGAGCAGGCGTTCAAGCAGGATGTCCGGCGCGGCGACCAGGTACAGAAACTGCAGTTTATGCGCATCAATTTTGATCCGGTCGATCCCACCCGCTACCTGGGGTTGGCGTTGACCATCCCGCATGAAAACATTCTCTCTCTCTATGAGAAAAACCGGGTTCAGAACATGCTGCTCATTGCCGCCCTGGGCGTGATCGCGATGTTGCTGACCCTGCTGTTGCTGCAGCGAATAACCCGGCCGCTCGGCAACCTGGCCAGCAGTGCCCAGCAGATTGCCCGCGGCCAGTACGACATCGAGATACCGTTCACCGGTACCCTGGAACTGGAGATGCTGGCCGAAGCCCTGCGCCATGCAGCCAATGACGTGGGTGAACGGGAGCGGGCCCTGGCCAGGTTGAACGGAGAGCTGGAACAACGGGTCCAGGAGCGCACCGAGGCCCTGCAGCAGCGCGAACAGAGCCTGGTGGATGCGCAACGTATCGCCAGCCTGGGGAGCTGGGAGTGGGATGCGGTGGCCGATTGCCTCAGCTGGTCCGAGGAGATCTACCGGATTTTCGGTCTCGATCCCAGGCTGAGTACGCCCTCCTACCAACTGATCCTGGAGATGTTCCACCCCGACGACAGGGAGCGTTTCGCCGGACAGTTCCTCGATGCGATCAAGCGGGAACCTCGATTCGAGGTCGAGTGCCGGCTACTGCGCCCGGATGGCGAAGAGCGAACGGTTCAGGCCAGTGGCGAGATCACCCGGGGCGAGGATGGCCGGGCGTTGAAGGTGCAGGGCACCATGCAGGACATCACCGAGCGCAAGCAGACCGAGAACCGGCTGCGCCTGCTGGCCAGCGTATTCCAGAACAGCCTGGAGGGGATCCTGATCACCGACCCCGGGATGACCATCCTGCAGGTCAACCCGGCCTTTACCCAGATCACCGGCTACAGCGTCGAGGAAGCGGTGGGCAAGACCCCGCGCATGCTCAGCTCCGGTTGGCACGATGCCCGCTTTTACCAGGAGATGTGGCGTTCCCTGAAGGAGACCGGGCAGTGGCAGGGAGAGATGACCGATCGCCGCAAGAGCGGGGAGATCTACACCGAGTGGCTCACCATTATCGGTGTTCATGACCGGAACAACCAGCTGGTCAACTATGTCGGCGTGTTCAACGACATCACCGAGAAGAAGCTGGCCGAGGAGCGGATCACCCATCTCGCCTACTACGATCCGCTGACCGAGCTGGCCAACCGGCGACTGTTCGAGGACCGTCTGGAACAGACCCTGCGCCTGGCACGCCGCAAGAACCGCTCCGTGGCCCTGCTCTACATCGACCTGGACCGCTTCAAGCCGGTCAATGACAGCCTGGGGCACAAGGCGGGGGACCTGATGCTGATGCAGGTGGCGCGACGCTTGCAGGAGTGCGTGCGGGAGAGCGATACGGTGGCGCGCCTGGGGGGTGATGAATTCGCCGCGGTGCTGGAGGATATCGACCAGGTACCGGCCAGCCACACCGCGCAGACCATCATCGGCCGACTGGGTGACGTATTCAACCTGGAGGGTAGCGAGGCGTTCATCGGGGCCAGCATCGGCATCAGCATGTTCCCCGGCGACGGGGCCGATCTGAACTCGCTGATGAAGCATGCCGATATTGCCATGTACCGGGCCAAGGAGCTGGGTCGCAACAACTACCAGTTCTTCCTGCCGGAGATGAATGCGGGGGCCGAGGAGCGTCTCTACATGGAGGGTGCCCTGCGTTACGCGATCGAGCGTGAAGAGCTGGAGCTCCACTACCAGCCCCAGGTGCGACTGGACGATGGCAAGGTGATCGGTGTTGAGGCCCTGTTACGCTGGCACCATCCCCGGCTTGGATCCGTGTCACCGGTGCGCTTTATACCAATTGCCGAGGAGAGTGGCCTGATCAACCGGATCGGCGAGTGGGTACTGGAACAGGCCTGCATCCAGCGCCAGTCCTGGGAGGGTATGGTGGATGCCGATTTCCGGGTGGCGGTGAACCTTTCCGCACGCCAGTTCAACAGCAACGTTGTGAGCATGGTGGAGAACGTGCTGCAGCGTACCGGCATATCCCCGGGACTGCTGGAGATCGAGATTACCGAAAGCATGGTGATGGCCGATGCGGACAGCGCGATCGCACTGCTGAAGTCGCTCAACGGGCTGGGTATCAACCTGGCGGTGGATGATTTCGGTACCGGTTACTCGTCGCTCAGCTACCTGAAGCGCTTCCCGCTGCACAAGCTGAAGATTGACCGGGCATTTATCTCCGATCTGCCGGATGACGAGGAGGATGCCGCGATCACCCGGGCGGTGATCGCCATGGCGCGCAGTCTCGGCCTGAAGGTGATCGCCGAGGGCACAGAGACCCTGGAGCAGATCCGCTTTCTCAGGGACCAGGGCTGCAACGAGGTTCAGGGCTACTACTGCAGCCGGCCGTTACCGGCGCCGGAACTGGAAACGCTCATGCGGGGCAGGGGTTGTCGCCTGGATCTGGAGTGAGGGCAGGATAAGCCGGGCCCAGTGCCGGGTCACGCGCCGGGGAACGAAAAAGACGGCCGGTGTGAGCGGCCGCCTTGCTGGAAGTGGAGGGTCGATCAGCGGGGAAGAATAACGCTGTCGATCACGTGGATCACGCCGTTGCTGGTCTCGATGTCGGTGCCGACCACGTTGGCGTTGTCCACCTTTACGCCGTTGGACGTATCAATACTGATTGACTGGCCCTGAACGGTTTCGGCCGAAGCCAGTTTCACCACGTCCGCTGCCATCACCTTTCCGGCAACCACGTGGTAAGTCAGTACCCGGGTCAGCGCCTCCTTGTCGGCAAGCAGGGCGTTCAGGGTCTCTTCGGGAATCTTCGCAAACGCCTCGTCAGTAGGGGCGAATACGGTGAACGGCCCATCGCCTTTCAGCACATCAACCAGTCCGGCCTCTTTCACTGCCGCAACCAGGGTGTTGAACGAGCCGGCAGATATCGCAGTGTCGACGATATCCTTCTTCATCACGGCCGAGGTCTTCATGGCATGTGCCGCATTTTCCGGATACTCGCTGTAGTGAGCGTCGGCGCGGGTCGTGTGGTAGAAGCCGTTGATTCCGGCCATCGCGCTGGCTGAGATCAGGGCGCTCGAGAGCAGGGTTGCGGCAATCGGTGTCATCTTTTTCATGGTTTATCTCCAGGTGCACATCATTTCGGTTAAAAAGCTTTTTCAATCACGCTGTTCATTGCGTGTCTAGGACAATAATACAACAGTTAGGCGTTTGTCAACACTTGTCCTGGACAAAAAACGGGATAGAATGTGCCTATGAAGAGATCAGAGCATGAAAGTCAAGATCAGGGGACGGAAACCCCACGTCACCCGATCCAGGTGGTATCCCGACGTACCGGGCTCAGCAGCGATGTGATCCGGGTCTGGGAGAGGCGCTACGGAGCGGTCAAGCCGGCTCGTGCGGGGGGACGACGGATTTACTCCGATGCCGATATCCGGCGCCTGTCACTGCTGCAACAGGTGACCGATGCAGGGCGGCGTATCAGCGACGTGGCCGGTCTGGATGACGACCTTCTGAAACAGCTGGCCGAAGAGGATCGTCAGGGGGCTGCCCTGTTGCAGGAGTCAGCGGCAGGCGGGAACAGGGTGGAGGCCCTGGTTGAGGACGCGTTGCAGGCTACGCGCTCCCTGGATCCCGAGCGCCTGAGGCAGGTGATCTCGGCGGCTGCTACCGAACTCTCCCAGACTCATCTTCTGGAACAGATGCTGGTGCCGTTTCTGAGGCAGATAGGGGACGCCTGGAAACTGGGCACGCTCCGGGTTGGTCAGGAGCACCTGGCAAGTGCGGTAGTGAGGCAGTTCCTGATGACTCTGCTCAATCGCAGCAACCAGAGTGGTTCCTCGATTCTGTTCACCACGCCACCTGGCCATCGGCATGAACTGGGGGTACTGATGGCGGCGATCACTGCCGAGTCAGAGGGGTGGTCGGCCCTCTACCTGGGGCCGGAGACTCCGGCCGAGGAGCTGGCCGCCGCCGCCGTGCAGGCCGACGCCCGGGCAGTCGCCCTGGGCCTGCAGTCGGGTGGTGACGAGTCGCGCCTGATGCCTGAACTGAGCCGCCTGCGGGCACTTCTGCCGGAAAAAACGGAACTCATCCTCAGTGGCCGCTACGCCCGGCAGCATCGCGCCCCTCTGGAGGGTTTGCCAGCGCGGCTGCCGGAGACACTGGCGGAGTTCCGCGAGTTGCTATCAGAAACGGAGTTCGGTGTTGCCGGCTGACGGGGTGATCTGAATTCCCCTTTGCCTGGACGGCCAGCCGCTACAGAGGTTCAGCCTCCCGGATTTCGGTTGTTTTCCCGATCCACCTTTTTCACCCCGCAGAAGTAACGCCCCTTTTTCTCCAGGGCACTCTCGCGGGGCACTTTCATACCACAGGTGAAGCAGGGGACCAGCCCCTGTTCCGCCTCGCGCCGGGCCTGCTCCCGGGCCTGCTGCAGCCTGCGGGTCCTGGCCCGGTGACGGTACAAGAGTGCCACGAGAAGCAGGAGCGGGGCGATCAGCAACACCAGGAATAGATACATCATGTTCTTCTCTCCAATGGCCAGACGTCACGACTCGTCGGCAAGTGCGATCCTGTAAGCGGCGTGACAACTGACACAGTTCTGCATCAACCTGCTCATCTGGCCCAGGGTATGGTCGGCATCACCCATTTGATCTGCGTCCAGTGCCAACTGGTCGAACTGCCGGTGGGTGTCCACCCCCAGTTGTTTGAATGCCAGCGGCAGTTTGCTCATCAGGGAAACAGGTACACCCTTCTGGGCGGCGATGCCTGCCTTGCGTGCGGCATTTGCCGCCAGCGCCAAATCATCCCCGGTTGCACCCTCGGTGATCGCCTGCAGGGTGGCCAGAAATCCGCGCATCTCGGACAAGAGCAGGTCCCGTTCACTGTCGTTGAGCTGGATCGCCACCCGCCCGTCGGCCAGCGGCAGGGTGTCCCCCTGGAATATGAATCGGTAGCCAAGCAGGCCGCCCAGCAGAAGCAGGGCAGCCAGCGAACTCCAGCAGATCTTGCACATGTATCCTCCGTTTGTGATTAATTAATCACATTCAGGGTAAAATTTTTAGCGGGACAGAATTGCCCTGGAAAACAGCTCCCACAGTGGCTCTGACTCGGATTCGAGATCGAACTCGAAATCGAACACCGACCAGCGCATCAGCAGGCCCTGGATCAACATGGCCAGCTGGCGGGCCCGAAGATCGGTATCCAGTGCGCTGTCGAAACAGCCGGATTCAACCCCCTCCCGCAGCAGCCGTGAGACCCGGGTGGTGTAGTTGTGCATCACCCGCCGCACATTGTGTTTCAGTTGCGGCGATTCGAGATGCAGCCGATCGGAGAAGAGTATTCTCGGCAGTCCCCGGTTTCTGCTCACGTATTCCAGCTGACACCGGATCAGTTCGCGCAACCTTTGATCCGCTGCCCCCTCGCCGCTGAAGCACGGCTCCAGTACCTGCAGCAGGTTGGATCCGATGCGGCTGATGGCGACCGAGAATATCTCGTCGCGGGATTTGAAATGGCGGAAAATGGTCGACTGGGCGATGCCGACCCGGTTGGCGATGGCCTGGGTGGTGACGTGCTTGATCCCCACCTCGGCGGCCACGGCCAGGGCGCTTTCGATGATCTCGGCGCGGCGGGTTTCGGTTGGCTTGCCCATCGGGGCACCTGTTGCGATTGGCTAATCGCAAATATAGCCGGCTCCCGGCGCGTGCGTCAATTGGAGCCGTCGTTTACGTGGTCAGGCGTCGATAGATATCGGAGACCTTGAGCGGAAGCGAGCGTACGTCATCCACCACGCTGTAGGCGGCCGGTCCATAGAGGTGGGGAAGGTAGTCCCGTGCCTGCTCGTCGATGGTGATGCAGTAGGGGTGGACGCCGCTGCGCCGGGCCTCTACCAGGGCACGGCGGGTATCCTCGATGCCGTACTGTCCACGGTAGCCATCGTAGTCATCCGGTTTGCCATCGGAGAGGGTGATCAGGATACGGGTTCGGGCCTCGGTCTCCCGCAGCAGGGCGCTGAGATGGCGGATGGCGAAGCCCATGCGGGTATAGTCCTGGGGCCGGATGCCGCTGATGCGCGCCTTCACCTCATCGTCGTAAGTCTCGTCGAACCGCTTGACCGGGAACAGCTCGCAGCGCTTGCGGGTCATGCCGGAGAAGCCGTAGATGGCGTAGCGGTCTCCCAGGCTCTCCAGCGCCTCGCAAAGCAGGATCAGGGACTCCCGTTCGGCATCGTTGATCCAGCCCTTGGTGGAGCCGCTCATGTCGACCATGAAGATCACCGCGATATTACGTTCGTTGCGTTGCATCCGGGTCAGCAGGCGATCACTCATCTCAAACCCGAGATGGGCATTCGAGAGCGCCTCCACCAGTGCGTCCAGGTCCACATCCTCGCCTTCCCGCTGTCGTTTCAGCCGGCGATTTTCATGCCGCAGCGCCTCGAAGGTCTTGCGCAGGTGCTTGATCAGGCCGTGGTGCCTCTGCAGGGTGTTGTTTACAAAATCGTCGTAGACCGGGGTAATCTGGCGTTCACGCATCGCACACCAGTTCCTGCGATAGTGGCTGCGCTGGAAATCCCACTCGTCGTAGAGCCAGGCACCCTCCTCGTGGTAGCTTCCATGCCAGACATCATCCGCGTCACGGCTCTCATCCTGCAGCAGGCTGGGATCGTACTCCCCCGGCCCGGCCGGTTGCAGGTAGTCGTCCGGTATCTCGCCAAGATCCAGCAATATGGAGCGCTTGAGCGACTGCATCGCCTCCGGCAAGGGGAGCGGCATGTCATCGAGCAGGATCTCGATCTCGCCCGAAAAGACGTCCTGATCTTCGCCCTGGCTGGCGTGGAGCCGGGGTGTTTCTGCCGCCTCTGCCCGGTCCGCTGGTTTCAAATCTTCCAACAGGGTGTTGAGACCGACCCGGAAGCGGGCCTTCTCCCTTTGCACCCGGTGTTCCATGCAGCTGCGCACCCGTTCCGGCTTCAGCGTCCCCTGGTAGCCTCTTGCGGGGTAAGGGGAGAGCTGCCCCAGGTTCTGGTGGGCCATCCGGATTACGTCGGAGGCGTCCACGTCCGGTGCCGAGAGCCCCTTTCTCAACACTTCCCAGGGTTCCGGGAGGGTGCTTCCCAGTGCCTGTTCGAGCTGCAGCAGGCTGCGATGCAGGCCCGGCAGTTCGCGTTCCAGGCACGCCTCCAGGCGCAGGGACTCGAGGGCGTGGAAGAGTTGCAGGAACGGTTCCTCGATGGACGGTTCCCGCAGCAGCGCGCGCAGGGTGCCGAAACGGATCTGTGCCCAGAGCAGGGCGCAGCTCACCTTGTAGAGTTCAAAGTTCTGCTGCGGGGTGGGTAGCAGGGATTGCAGGGTTGGCAGGTAGAGGGTCTCGCTATCGGTGAAGATGACTTCGGCCTCGGCCAGCTTGAGGGGGCGCCCGGAGAGTCCCTGCAGAAACCGGTTGAGCACGCCTTCATGGTTCCGCAGCAGGGCGCCCTGCCGCCGCGCCTGCTGTTCGGCGGCAAATTCCGGGTAGTGCTCAAGTACCAGCAGGGCGGGACGCAGGCCCTCGGCGTCGTAACGGTCCATGGCGTGATAGAGCCACTCCGCAAACGACTCCGCTGACATCAGCCGGCTCGCCTCGACCCCCTTGCAGGCGAGCTGGTAACCCAGTTCCACGTGGGTGCTGGCGACTCGCTGGACCCACTCCAGGAGCCACGCCTGTTGGGTGGCCGGGAGGCGTGCGATAGCGGCAGCCGGCAGCGAGGTGTCGCGAAATGAGAACTCCACCTCCAGCAGCCGGTCCAGTCGCTGCCGGATGGCGTCTTCCGACAGGGGGGAGGGATGGGCCATGTCAGAACAGGGAGGAGGAGAGTTCGTTCACCGAGGCCAGCATCTCCGGATCATCGGTCAGTGCCTGGGCCACCGCCCCGCGGCAGGCGGAGAGGGGCGAGACACCGGCTACCATCAGCTTCGCTGCGTGCACCAGCAGGCGGGTGCTGGCGCCTTCCTCGAGGCCGCTCCCCTTGAGGTTGCGGGTCATGGCAGCGAATTTGACCAGTCCCCGGGCACGGCTCTCATCGAGCCCTGACTCGCGAACGATAATGGCCTGTTCCAGTTCCGGCGTGGGGTAGTTGAACTCGAGCGCGACGAAACGCTGCCTTGTACTCTGCTTCAGATCCTTGAGCACGCTCTGGTAGCCCGGGTTGTAGGAGATGGCGATGGCAAATTCCGGTTCCGCCTCGATCAGGGTGCCAAGCTTTTCAACCGGCAGTACCCGCCGGTCATCGGCCAGGGGGTGAATCACCACCATGGTGTCCTTGCGGGCCTCGACAATTTCGTCCAGGTAACAGATACCGCCGGCCTTGACCGCCTGGGTCAGGGGACCATCGATCCAGACCGTTTCGCCACCCTTTACCAGGTAGCGTCCGACCAGGTCGGAAGCGGTGAGATCGTCGTGGCAGGAGACGGTAATCAGGGGGCGCTGCAGGCGCCACGCCATGTACTCCATGAAACGGGTCTTGCCGCAGCCGGTTGGGCCCTTGAGCAGTATCGGCAACTGGTTGTGGTAGGCCGCCTCGAACAGCGTGATCTCGTCGCCGGTCGGCTGGTAAAAGGGCTCTTCCTCGATCCGATACTCGTCGAGTCTGAAACTGCGCATCGCCTGCTGCTCCTGATCTGCTGCGGTTACGGCTAGTCTGCCGTTGTTTCAGCGGAAAATTCAACAAGCGGTTAGTGGGGGTTTATGGCAGGGATGCAGTCGGCTTCGCCACCCCCGCTTCTGCGGGCGGGGTCAATGGACCAATCGATAGATCCGGAACGCTAGTTGGCCCGTCCGGCGATGTAGCGATCGCCATTGAACCCCTTGAACAGGCTGGTGATATCCGGGTGCTGTATCGGCTCCCGGCTGCTATCCGCCTCCAGGTTGCACTGCGCCACGTAGGTCTCGTAGTCGGCACCATCCACCAGTACCCGGTACCAGGGTTCGTCTTTCGGCGGGCGGCTCTTGGCCATCTGCTCGTACCACTCGTCGCTGAGCATGAACTCCGCATCCACGTCGTATACCACCCCGCGATAACCGAACCGCTTGTGGTGAACCAGCTGTCCCACGTTCCATTTTGCATATTTCATCCGGATTCCCCCTTGCCACGAGTCGATGCCAATCAGATAGCGCTAACTGTAAGACCTTTCAACTGGTGGTTCCGTTTCATTGTCCGGTAATCGTTGTGGGTATGGAGAGAGTCCGCCATGCCCTAGGGTTGCGGCATTATCCCTCCCCGGGTCAAAAGCACCGGGTCGAGCAGCCGTTCGAGCTCCTCCTTTTTCATCCCGGTGATTTCGGCCGCCACATCCACCACCGGGCGTTGCTCACGGTAGGCCTGCTTGCTGATCTCCGCGGCCTTCTGGTATCCGACGATCGGATTCAGGGCGGTGACCAGGATCGGATTCATCGCCAACGCCTGCCGCAGTCCCTCCGGCTTGACCCTGAAGTCGGCGATTGCCTTGCCTGCCAGCAGGCGTGAGCCGTTGGCCAGAAGTTCGATGCTCTGCAACAGGTTATGGGCGATCAGGGGCAGCATGGTGTTGAGCTGGAAATTGCCGCCCTGGCCGGCAATGGCGATGCTGGCGTCGTTGCCGACCACCTGGGCCGATACCATCATCATCGCTTCCGGGATCACCGGGTTGACCTTCCCCGGCATGATGCTGGAACCGGGCTGCAGGGCAGCCAGTTCTATCTCACCCAGGCCGGCAATGGGGCCACTGTTCATCCAGCGCAGGTCGTTGGCGATCTTGCCCAGGCTGATTGCACACACCCGCAGCTGGCCGGAGAGCTCGACCGCGCTGTCCTGGCTGCCGATACCCTCCATCAGCGAGGGTTTGGGGGTGAAGGTGAGTCCGGTTTGCTGTGAGAGTTGTCCGTTGATGCGATGGGCAAACTCGGGGTGGGCGTTAATCCCGGTACCCACCGCGGTACCGCCCAGGGCCAGCTGCTGCAGGCGCGGGCTGCAGGCGCGCAGGCGCGCCATGGCGTGACGCACCTGGCTGGCCCAGGCCGAAAGCTCCTGGCCGAAGGTGACGGGCATCGCGTCCATCAGGTGGGTGCGGCCGGTCTTGCAGACGTCCCGCAGCTCTTCGGCGCGCCGTTCCAGGGTTTCCGCAAGTTCCCCGAGTGCCGGCAACAGCGCCTCTTCCAGTGCCAGCGCGGCACTCAGGTGAATCGCGCTGGGAATCACGTCGTTGCTGCTCTGGGACATGTTGACGTGGTCGTTGGGGTGTACCGTCTCGCCAGACCGGCTGGCCAGGTTGGCCACCACCTCGTTGACATTCATGTTGCTGCTGGTACCGGAGCCGGTCTGGAACACGTCGACCGGAAACTGGTTGCTGTACTCGCCCTGCAGAAGTTCACGGCAGGCCTGGACGATTGCGCGGGCGCGCCCCGATGACAGCAGCTCCAGATCCCGGTTGACCTCAGCCGCGGCCTGCTTGATCAGCAGGATGGCATTGATAAAACGGCGTGGTAACGGAATACCGCTGATCGGGAAATTGTTGATCGCCCGCTGGGTCTGGGCGCCGTAGAGTGCGTCTGCCGGCACCTGCATGCTGCCCAGGCTGTCCTGCTCGGTACGGAAAGGTGATTTGCTCATATCGTGGGTACCTTCATATACGCTCTGTTTCCTGTCCAAGTATGAACGCTTTTCCGGTAAAGTTCTGGGTGTCCCTGGAGTATGCAGGCACTATCTTTCATAAACTGGCTAAAACGGCTATCCTCGAATGCAAGATAATTCATTGGATAGCTTGGGGTGGAGTTTATGAACGTCGAACAGTTTCAGCAATTGGTCAAGCCGGTTATAGACCTGGTAGCGGACAGGCGGCTCGACAAGTCGTTGGAGACGCTGCTGGAGGAGCGTTTTCCACCCGGCAGCGAGGTGTTCGAGTCGATTGACAAGGCGTGCCACGAGGCGATTGAGGCCGGCTGGATGTGCGCCCAGGGTGGTGAGGGCCGGCGTTTTGGCCGGGTTATCGAACCCTCGGATGAGACCCGCCGGCTGAGCGTGGACGTGGTGGACCTGATCGATATCGCCGGTCCGCACCATCGCCATCCGAACGGCGAAATATGCATGGTGCTACCGGTGACCGAGGGGGCGCTGTTCGATGGCAGGCCGCGGGGCTGGTGTGTCTACGAGCCGGAATCGCAGCACCGTCCCACCGTCAGCAACGGCCAGGCACTGGTGCTCTACCTGCTGCCGGAAGGGGAGATCGATTTTACCCGGCAGTGACCGGTTGTAGCCTCAGGGAGTGGCTTCCGGGGCCTGGTAGAGCGGGTAGAGGGATGCCTCCTCGGTTTCGATGCGCTCACTGAGTGCAGCACCGATCTGTTCCAGGGCCTTCGGAAAGCTGAGGGCCAGTTCATCACTCCAGGGCCAGACGTCGTAGGTCGCGATAAACTGGTTCACCGCCTTTCCGATGTGGCGCATCTCGCGCCGCATCTCTCTGACCAGTTCGCTTCGTGTCTCGTCGATCTCAACGTTGTGGTTCAGATAGACGTAGAGCTTCACGTTCTCCACCAGGATGTGGGAGTGAAACAGGGTTTTGAACTGTCCCAGTTCCGCGCGCACCTCGCGGTAGCGGTTTTCAGCCGCCTTGTCGGCGATACGTTGGTAGTGTTCCAGCAGAACCTGGTGGTCCTCCTTCAGTGTCCCGATCAGGTCGGGATCGTATCGAATACCCTCCAGCGGCGGGGAATCCGGCTCGGTGCCGGAAACAGGAGCAGGTGACTTGCGCTTGAAAAAACTGAACATGGCTTCCGCGTGACCCCCGGGCTGGTGGAGCGTCCGCCGGACGATCCGAAACAGTATCCAAGTCTGAGTCTATACCATGCCCGGTGCAAGGTTGAACCGGTGGAGGAGA
The DNA here is from genome assembly GCA_026196475.1 of Sedimenticola sp. GTDB lineage: Bacteria > Pseudomonadota > Gammaproteobacteria > Chromatiales > Chromatiaceae > Sedimenticola. The sequence goes on along the minus strand of JAPHTA010000054.1, from coordinate 780 downwards.
GAAAATGGATCCCCTGGCCAAGTCTGTGAACCGGTTCAGGTAATCGGGCCGCCACCTGTCTGGCTGGCCAGCAACTCCGCCAGGCGCTCACGATCGCGCAGAAGATCATCCAGGGTGTACTTCTCCAGTACCTGGTAGAACGCCTCCAGAGCCTCGTGCAGCATCCCCTTCATTTCGCAGGCGGAGTGTATCCTGCACTCGTTGCTGTCGTCGCCAAAGCAGGCGACCAGTGAGACCCGCTCCTCGGTATCCCGGATCAGTCGGCCGATGTTGATCTCTTTTGCAGGCACCGCCAGCAGGAAGCCGCCCCCCTTTCCGCGCACGGTCTCCACATAGCCGGTCCGGCCCAGGTGGTGTACCACCTTCATCAGGTGGTTGCGGGAGATCTGGTAGATGTCGGCCAGCTCGCCGATGGTGGCCCGCCTGCCCGGGTCGAGAGCGAGATAGATCAGCACCCGGACGGTGTAGTCAGAGAAGGTGGTGAGGCGCATAAAATCCACTCTTTTAAAGATGTATTACAGATATTGATTATCGTTTATCTGCATGATATATAAAAGATGTATTCCAGATCACTGCTGTCCCATAAATTGTTTCGGTTCTGACGCAAGTCCATGAATCGCATGCACGAAACAGCCATCCGTAGCTTCATGGACATGAAAGTCGCGAAACTGCAGTCCCTTCTCCCTCAGGGAGAAGGACAGGATGAGGGGGTTTACAAAACAGCAAGTTACTTTCATTTGATCCCCTCACCCCAACCCTCTCCCTGAGGGAGAGGGAGTT
>JAPHTA010000389.1 GCA_026196475.1 Sedimenticola sp. | reverse complement strand
TCGTCGCCCTCCTCCACGTCCACCGGCTGTTCGTTGGCATCCACCAGGGGTTGTTCGTAGTCGTTCCAGCCACGCAGGCCGGTCTTGAGGGAGGCGACGTTTTCGAAACCCAGCACCTGCAGGGAGTTGGCGGCGAGTACGCTGCGGTAGCCGGAACGGCAGACCAGCACCACTTCACGTTCACGGGCCTGGACCAGTTCCGGCTCGGTCTCCTCGTAGTCCCACTCGCAGGCGGACTCCAGGATACCCCGGGGCACGTTCATGGAACCTGGGATGTGCATGGCTGCGAACTCCTCCGGTTCGCGCACGTCGACGATCAGCAGGTCGGGGTTGGCCTGTAGCCGCTCCTCCAGGTCCCAGGGCATGATCTCTTTCACGTCCGTCAGGCAGCGACGGAACAGTTCGATAAAACGCATCATAGTTTTTGCTTCCTGTTACTGCTTGGGTTGCGCTATGACTCGCGGGTGCAGAGGGCGTGTTCGACGGCGATCACCGCCGCCTCGACCCGGGAGTGTACATTCAGTTTGCGCAGGATCGATTTCACATGCAGCTTGACGGTGCCGTCGGAGATGCCCAGGTTGCGGGCGATCACCTTGTTGCTCTGGCCGTCCGCCAGCAGGCAGAGGATCTCCGCCTCGCGCGGGGTGAGATCCGAGAAGACATCGGTTGGCGACGGGCTGTCGCTCTCGCCACCCTGCACCGCCCTGGCCAGGATACCGGTCAGCTCCTGGGCCACGATGGTGGCTCCGCCGACGATGGCGCGCAGGGCGTTGATCAGCTCGTCCGGCTCCATGTCCTTCAGCAGGTAGCCCTGGGCACCGCCCTGCAGGGAGTTGATCACGTCGGTCTCTTCGCGGCTGGTGGTGAGCATGGCGATCGGCATGCTCAGGCCCTTGTCGCGCAGCACCCGCATCACCTCGATGCCGTTCATGTCCGGCATGCGCATGTCCAGCAGCACCACGTCCGGCTTCTCGCTGGCCGCCAGTTCGATACCCTCCTGGCAGTCGCCGACGGCGCCGATGACGTTGATCCCGCGCCGCTGCAGCAGCTCCTGCAGGCCGATCCGGAACAGGGCGTGATCATCAATCAGGAGTATTCGCATCAGGCTGTCTTCTTGTGCAGGTTGTTGCGGGCGCGCTGCCCGGGAGTATAGGTCAGTTCGACCCGGGTACCCTCACCCGGCTCGCTCTCGATCTTCAGCTCGGCACCCACCTTGCGCGCCCGCTCTTCCATGATGGTAAGGCCGATGTGTTCGCCCGGACTGCCCTGCTGGTGCACATTGTCAAAGCCGACACCATCGTCCTCTACCAGCAGTCGGTACTCTCCGTTCAGGCTGCAGGTAAGCAGTACCCGCACGGTGTGCGCATGGGCGTGCTTGCGGATATTGGCCAGGCTCTCCTGCACGATACGCAGCAGCTGCATCTCCTCGCTGGCGCCCATGTTGACCTGGCGGCAGCTGGACTGGAAGAAGATCGACACCCCGGTGTCCTGGCGGAAGCGCTGGGTCATCTTCTCCAGCGCCGGCACCAGGCCGCGCTGGTCCACCGGGGCCAGGAAGTTGTGCAGCAGCTCGCGCAGCTCGGTGTGCGCCTCGTCCAGGCTGTTCTTGATCCGCTTCAGCTCGTTGCGGGCCAGGCTCCTGTCGTCGTCGGCCTCTTCCAGTGTCTCATCCAGCATCCGCACCTGTAGCCGCAGGCTGGCCAGGGTCTGGGCCAGGGAGTCATGCAGCTCGTGGGCCAGGGTGGTGCGCTCCTCGATGATCGACAGCCGGCGCGCCTCCTCGTCCGAGCGGTGCTTGGCGATGGCGATACCCAGGTGGCTGCCGATGGTGAACAGCAAATCGTAGGTCTCCTCGCGCCCCTCCAGGGAGGACTTGCGCACCAGGATGCGGTAGACCCCCAGCATGTCGCCGTGAAAGCGCAGCGGAACCGTCACCTGCTCCACCTCCTCGCTGCTGTACATGTGACGGCCGTTACGCCGGGAGCAGGCCACCGCGTCGTTCTGGCACAGTACGTCGCCGCTGGAGAGCGCCTTGCCGCACTCGCACAGGGGCACCGGCAGCTGCTCGCTCTCGGTCAGCAGGCGATCATCCGGACCGATACTGCCGACCAGCCGCATGCGTCCGTCCGGGGTGGTGATCTGCACCTTGGCTGCCACCCCGTGGACCATCTCCTTGAGGATGCGCAGGAAGCGCATCAGCAGCTCGTCCATGTCGTCCATCTGGTTGATGCTGGCGGCCACGTCGTAGAGCGCCTTGAGGCCGGTGGTCTGCTGCGCCAGGCGCCGGGTCTGCCGCGCCACCCGGTTGTCCATGTCCTCGTAGAGGTCGATCAACTCGCTGCTCAGGCTGTCCAGGTCCCGGGCCAGGGGACCGAGTACGCCGGCATCCTCGAACAGCAGGTTGGTCCAGGGCTCACCCTGGCAGACGTCGCCCACCGCCCGCTCCAGCTGCACCAGGGGCGCCAGCAGGTGGTTGCGCAGGCGGTTGACGCCGACCACGAAGGCACCGATCGAGGACAGGGCGGAGACCAGGAACAGCAGCCCGGCGATGCCCTCGGCGCCACCATTCAGGTGCCAAACCACCAGCACCAGGTTGAGCAGCAGGGTCACCGCCAGCACGATCAGGGGCCAGACCAGGCGTGCCGCCACCAGCACCTGCAGGTAGGGATAGCGCCGCACCACGTCCCACAGCAGCCCGCCCGCCTCCGGCGGCGGAAGCTGAAGCTGCTTGTCACTGTCTGGCATCACCTTGCTCATGGGTCCTCCGGCGCACCGGCCACCCCGTATTCGAAACTGCTAATTTAGCATGAATGGAGTGGTGATACGAAACCGCGCAGGAAGGGCGCAAGTTATTGATCGACCGGCTGATCCAGGGCGTCGATGGCGGCGATCTGGCGCTCCCGCAGGGCCCGCCCCAATTCCGGTCCCTGCAGCCCCTCTTTCGACAGTTCGGCCGGCGATACCGAGTTCATCGCTTCGGCAGCACGACTGAACCAGTCGGCCGAGGCCGGCGCCTGTTGTGGCCAGATCAGGGCGCAGGCCTGCATCAGGTCAGCGAAGCGCTGAGGCTGCTGGCGCACCCGTCCGCGTACCAGCAGATCCAGGGTGGCGGCGGCATCGCCCGAGGCGGCGGCCGGGTAGAAGCGGGCCAGTCCCTGCAGCTGCTTGAGCGGCTCCAGGTAGGCCCGTTCCAGCGGCAGGGCACGGCTTAGCCAGCTGCAGCCGCCCGGCCCCTTGCACAGGGGGCTGAACATGGCCACGAAGCGCACCTCCGGAGCGGCTCCGGCGGCCACCGCCCGTTTCAGAATCGTGATCGACTCCGCCGGCTCATGGCTGCCGTGGGCCAGGTCCCCGCTCATGGCCAGGGAGAGGTTGGGCAGCAGTTGCTGCAGCACGCCGCAGCGCTGCAGGGTCTCGAAGAAGCGCCACGGCTCCGGCTCGGTCAGGGCCCGTTTCATCTCCTGCCACACCCGCTCCGGCTTGAGGGAGGCGATCTCCTCCGGGGTGGCCATCTGCTTCATCAGCTTGAAGGTGTCGTGGGCCAGGGAGAAGCCGTATTTCGACAGGCGGGCGATAAAGCGGGCGGCCCGCAGCAGGCGTACCGGGTCCTCGACGAAGGCGGGACTGATGTGTTTGAGGCGCCGCGCCTCCATATCCTCCAGGCCACCCACCCGGTCGATCACCTGCCCCTCTTCATCCTCCACCAGCGCGTTGACGGTGAAATCCCGCCGCTGCAGGTCCTCTTCCAGGGTGACATCGGGACCGTACTCCACCTCGAAGCCCTTGTAGCCGGTGCCGCTCTTGATCTCGCGCCGGGCCAGGGCGTACTCCTCACCGGTTTCCGGGTGCCGGAACACCGGGAATGTCCCGTCCTGGCGCTGGTAGCCCAGCTCCAGCATCTGCTCTTCGGTGGCGCCCACCACCAGCCAGTCCCGGTCCTTGACCGGAATATTCAGCAGCCGGTCCCGCACCGCGCCGCCCACCAGGTAGATCTTCACGTCTCCGTCTCCTTCTGCATCAGCCGCTCCTCCTGTTGCAACAGCCACATATCATGATAGACACCGGCCTGGGCCAGCAACTGCCGGTGGGTGCCCCGTTCGATGATCCGCCCCTTGTCCATGACCAGGATCTGGTCCGCGTCCACCACCGTGGAGAGGCGGTGCGCGATGACCAGGGTGGTGTGGTTCTCCGCCACCTCGGCCAGGGTCTCCTGGATCGCCTGCTCGGTGCGGGTATCCAGGGAAGAGGTGGCCTCGTCGAAGACCAGGATGCGGGGTCGTTTCAGAATCGCCCGGGCGATCGCGATACGCTGCTTCTCGCCACCGGAGAGCTTCAGTCCGCGCTCGCCGACCATGGTCTGGTAGCCCTGGGGCAGGGACTCGATGAACTGGCGGATATGGGCCATGCCGGCCACTGCCTCGATCTCCTCGCGGGTGGCGTTGGGACGGCCGTAGGCGATATTGAAGTAGATGGTGTCGTTGAACAGCACCGTGTCCTGGGGCACGATGCCGATCGCCTGGCGCAGGCTGGCCTGGGTCACCTGGCGCAGGTCCTGACCATCCACCTCCACCGCGCCGCCGGTAACATCGTAGAAGCGGAACAGCAGCCGCGACAGGGTCGACTTGCCGGCACCGCTGTGCCCCACCACCGCCAGCTTCTCGCCCGGCCGGATGGTGAAGTCCACGTCCTGCAGGATCTGCCGCTCGGCGTGGTAGGCGAAATCGACGTGGCGGAAGCGCACCTCCCCCTGTTGCAGCTGCAGCGGCGTCGCATCGGACCGGTCCTGGATCTCCGGCTGCTCCTCCATCAGCTTGAAGATCAGGTCCATGTCGGCCAGGGAGTACTTGATCTGCCGGTAGACCATGCCGAGGAAGTTGAGCGGGATGAACAGTTGCAGCAGGAAGGCGTTGACCAGCACCAGGTCGCCGATCGACATCCGGCCCGCCACCACTCCATCAGCGGCGAAGAACATGATCGCGGTGACCCCGAGCCCGATGATAGCGCCCTGACCGAAGTTGAGGATCGACATCGAGCGCTGGCTCTCCACCGCTGCCTCTTCCCACTGGTCCAGGGTGCTGTCGAAGCGATCCAGCTCCAGCCGCTCGTTGCCGAAATACTTCACCGTCTCGTAGTTGATCAGGCTGTCCACGGCGCGGGAGTTGGACTGGGACTCCAGCCGGTTCATGGTGTGGCGGTAGTCCATGCGCCACTCGGTAACGGCGAAGGTGAAGGCGATGAACAGCAGCACGGTGCCGAAGGTGACCAGGGTGAAGATCAGCTCGTACTGGGTCAGCAGCACCAGCGCCACCAGGGAGAACTCCACCAGCATCGGAATGATGCTGAACACCATGTAGTTGAGGATCGAGCTGACGCTGCGGGTGCCGCGATCCAGGTCGCGGCTGATGGCCCCTGTCTGGCGCCCCAGGTGGAAACCGAGCGAGAGCCGGTGCAGGTGGCTCAGCACCTCGGTGGCGAGTTGCCGCATGGCGTGGTAGCGGACCCGGGCGAAGACCACGTCCCGCAGCTCGTTGAACAGGCCGCTGCTGACCCGCAGGGCACCGTAGGCCAGCAGCAGGGCCACCGGCAGTACCAGCAGGGTCTGCTGCCCCTTCTCCATGCCGTCGACGATCTCCCGCAGCACCATGGGAATACCCACGTTGGCCACCTTGGCCATGACCAGGCAACCCAGCGCCAGCAGTGCCCGGCCCCGGTAACGCCACAGGTAGGGGAGCATTTTGCGCAGATTCTGCCAGTCGCGACGATCGCTGTGGGGACGCTGCTGGGCTTGACGGTTGTGTGCCATACGCGAGACTATTTACTAATTCAGCATTTTCTGATGTACGTCCGTGGAACGCAGACCACCCCTGCACCGTGCTGTATCGGCGCAGAGAACCGCCCACCTGGTGGGCGGCGCGTTTCCCCCGACTAAAATTGAGAGTGGATTCTAGCCGAATTCCCGGG
>JAPHTA010000091.1 GCA_026196475.1 Sedimenticola sp. | reverse complement strand
GGCGAGTCAAGATCAACATCTTCCAATCTCCCTGTTAACGTTTCCAACGTAGCGTGTATCCACTCCCTGCTACCAGGATCTCCATCCTGCTGAAAGTGAATGACAACGCCGCCAACCAAGCACTTACCCCACAGGAGATGTGGTGAAAGAGCGATTGGGATTCTACCAGTTAACCCTTTCGGGTACCAAGGGAAGAAAACGACTGGGACAGGTTCCCGGTGCTCTTCTCCAACAGGTAGACGAAACTTCGGCTCCCTGATGGAATACTCTAGCCTATCGTGGCCGGCTCTGCCGCCAGGTCGAACGCCTCGTGCAGGGCACGAACACCCAGTTCCAGGTACTTCTCGTCCACCACCACGGAGATCTTGATCTCCGAGGTGGAGATCATGCGGATGTTAATGCCTTCCTTGGACAGCGCCTCGAACATGGTACTGGCGATGCCGGCGTGGGAACGCATGCCGACGCCGACCAGGGAGATCTTGACAATGCTGTTGTCGCCGGACACCTCGCGGGCACCCAGGTCCTTGGCCACCCGGTTCAGGATCTCGACCGTCTTGTCGTAGTCGTTGCGGTGCACCGTAAAGGTGAAATCGGTGGTCTCATCCTGGCCCACGTTCTGGATAATCATGTCCACCTCGATGTTGGCATCGGAGATTGGGCCCAGAATGCGGTAGGCGACACCGGGCTGGTCCGGTACACCGAGGATGGTCAGTTTGGCCTCATCGCGGTTAAACGCGATTCCGGAAATTTTTGCGTTTTCCATACCCTTGTCCTCAAACGTGATCAGGGTTCCCTCGCCCTCCTCGAAACTCGACAGAACGCGCAGGGGTACATTGTATTTACCGGCGAACTCCACAGCCCGGATCTGCAACACCTTGGATCCGAGGCTGGCCATCTCCAGCATCTCTTCAAATGAAATCCTGTTCATGCGGCGGGCCTTCGGCTCCACCCGGGGATCGGTGGTGTAGACCCCGTCCACGTCGGTGAAGATCTGGCACTCGTCCGCCTTCAGGGCGGCGGCCAGGGCGACCGCCGTGGTATCCGAGCCACCACGTCCGAGGGTGGTAATACTGCCCTTTTCGTCGATGCCCTGGAATCCGGCTACAACCACCACGCAGCCTGCCTCCAGGTCGGCACGTACCTTGATATCGTCGATATCCTGGATACGCGCCTTGCTGTGGGCGCTGTCGGTCAGGATATGCACCTGTCCGCCGGTGTAGGATTTGGCCGGACAGCCGATTTTGTGCAGGGCCATGGAGAGCAAGGCGATTGTCACCTGCTCGCCGGTGGATACCAGCACATCCATCTCCCGGGGGGAGGGGTGCTCTTCAATCTCTTTTGACAGGGCAATCAGCCGGTTGGTCTCGCCGGACATGGCCGAGACCACCACGACCACCTGGTCACCACGGTTCCGGGCTGCGGCCACTTTCTCCGCCACCGCCTGGATACGTTCAATCGTACCGACCGATGTGCCACCGTATTTCTGAACGATAAGGGCCATTGATTCTGCTACTCGCGTTGCCTTACAGAGTTTGCCCGGCAACGTGCCGGGCCTACGAAGGGGGCCAATTAAACAATAAACGCGGGGTATTTTCCACGGCCATCTGCGTTTGCAGCCTGAGGCGTGGAACAAACCTGCGGGATGGCGTCGCCTAGCCCTGAAGCGCGGAGCGAACCCAATCCTCGACCGAAGCCAGGGCGCCGGGCAGGGCCGCCGGGTCGCTGCCGCCGGCCTGGGCCATGTCGGGGCGACCACCGCCCCTGCCGCCCACCTGTTCGGCCACGAATTTTACCAGGTCGCCCGCCTTCACCGACTTTACCTGGTCCTGGGTGACACCCGCCACCAAACTGACCTTGTCGCCTTTGACCGCTGCCAGCAGGATCACCGCGCTGCCCAGCTTGTTCTTCAACTGGTCCATGGTATCGCGCAGCGCCTTGGGGTCGACCCCGTCCAGCTTGGCGGCCAGCACCTTGACGCCGGCGACCTCGACCGCGCTGGAGGCGAGATCACTGCCGGCGGCACTGGCCAGCTTGCCCTTCAACTGCTCCAGCTCCTTCTCCAGCTTGCGGCTGCGCTCCACCAGCTGCGCCACCTTGTCCGCCACCTCGTCCCGGCCCGACTTCACCAGGTCCGCGACCCGCTGAAGTCTCGCCTCCTCCTCGTCCACCCACTGGATGGCAGCGGCCCCGGTCACCGCCTCGATGCGTCGCACGCCGGAGGCGATGCCACCCTCCGAGGTGATCTTGAACAGGCCGATATCGCCCACCGCCTTGACGTGGGTACCGCCGCACAATTCGGTGGAGAAGTCACCCATCCGCAGCACCCGCACATTGTCGCCGTACTTCTCGCCGAACAGGGCCACGGCGCCGCTCTTTTTAGCGTCTTCCAGGGACATGATCCGGGTCTGTACCGTGTGGTTCTCCCGGATCTGTTCGTTCACCAGGTGTTCGATCGCTTTCAACTGCTCCGGGGTCACCGGTTCAAAGTGGGAAAAGTCGAAACGCAGCCGCTCGGCGTTGACCAGGGAGCCCTTCTGCTGCACGTGCTCGCCCAGGATCTGTTTCAGTGCCGCGTGCAGCAGGTGGGTCGCGGAATGGTTCAATGCCGTGGCATCGCGCCGCGCCTCGTCCACATGTGCGACTACCTCGCTACCCACCTGCAGGGAATCGCCCTTGAAACGACCCCGGTGGATAAAGACATCGCCGCCCTGCTTCTGGGTATCGGTTACCACGAAACGGGTCTCGCCTGCGGTCAGCAGTCCCACGTCTCCCACTTGGCCACCGGACTCGGCATAGAACGGCGTCCGGTCAAGCACCACCACGCCCTCCTCGTCGTCGCCCAGGGTGTCCACCGGCTTGCCGTCCTGGAACAGGGCAATTACCGTGGCACGCCCCTCCAGCCGCTCGTAGCCGGTGAATTCGGTAGCTTCGTCCACCGAGATATCGATCGCTTCGCCGCTGCCGAACTGGCTGGCGGCCCGGGCCCGCTGCCGCTGCGCCTCCATCGCCTGCTCGAACCCCTCCATGTCCAGGGTGAGATCCCGCTCCCGGGCGATGTCCGCCGTCAGGTCGGCCGGGAAACCGTAGGTGTCGTAGAGCTTGAACACCGTCTCGCCGGGAATCTGCCTGCCCTCCAGGGACTCCATCGCATGATCCAGGATCTTCATCCCCTGCTCCAGGGTTTCGGCAAAGCGCTCCTCTTCCAGCTTCAGCACCCGCTCCACCTGCTCGACCATGTTGGCCAGTTCCGGGTAGGCGGCCCCCATCTCGTCGCTCAGGGGCTGCACCAGCTTGTGGAAAAAGGGCTGTTTCATGCCCAGCATGTAGCCGTGGCGAATGGCGCGCCGGATGATCCGCCGCAGCACGTAGCCGCGCCCCTCGTTGGAGGGCAGCACGCCATCAACCACCAGGAAAGCGCAGGAGCGAATGTGGTCAGCGATGACGCGCAGGGACTTCTCCTCCAGGTTGTCGCAACCGGTGACGGCGGCGGCGGCCTTGATCAGGTTCTGGAACAGGTCGATCTCGTAGTTGCTGTGCACGTTCTGCAGAACCGCCGCCAGCCGCTCCAGCCCCATGCCGGTGTCGACCGAGGGCTTCGGCAGCGGGGTCATCTCGCCGGAGGCGTCCCGGTTGTACTGCATGAAGACCAGGTTCCAGATCTCGATGTAGCGATCGCCATCCTCTTCCGGGGTTCCGGGAGGACCGCCCCACACCTGGGGACCGTGGTCGTAGAAGATCTCCGAGCAGGGACCGCAGGGCCCGGTATCGCCCATCGACCAGAAGTTGTCCTTGGCGCCGCAACGGGAGAAGCGGCTGCGGTCAATGCCGATATCGTTGAACCAGATATCCTCCGCCTCCTGGTCCTCTTCGTAGACCGTGACCCAGAGCTTCTCCTCCGGCAATCCCAGGACGTCGGTGAGGAACTCCCAGGCGTAGGCGATCGCCTCTTTCTTGAAGTAGTCACCAAAACTGAAGTTGCCCAGCATCTCGAAGAAGGTGTGGTGACGCGCGGTGTAGCCCACGTTCTCCAGGTCGTTGTGCTTGCCACCGGCACGCACACAGCGCTGCGAGCTGGTGGCCCGCAGGTAGTCACGCTTCTCCCGGCCCAGGAAAGTGTCCTTGAACTGCACCATGCCGGCATTGGTGAACAGCAGCGTCGGATCGTTGTGCGGTACCAGCGAGCTGCTGGGCACGATGGTGTGTCCCCGCTCGACAAAGAAGTTGAGAAAGGCGGTACGTAACTCGGCGCTGGTTTTCATACAGGCTTGGCTTCAGGTGATTGAACGAAAAGGTGGATATTAGGCAGAACCGTGGGTGTTGTCACCTGCAATTCTACGGAAAGCCGGCTTCCAGGGTCAAATGGAGCGGGCCGTTCCCGACCACCGGGAGGAAGCCGCTTCGCCGGATGGCGGGGGCGCTTGGACAACCGGATAGGGCGGCTATAAGATGGCCTTTCGATCACCGCAGCCCGGAGCCGATAATGCTGGTCAGCAAGGACAAAGTCGTCACCATCGAGTACACCATGAGCGATCCCCTGGGCAACCGGCTGGACTCCTCCGATAACGGCGACACGGTCTCCTTCATCCAGGGGCGCGGCAGCCTGTTTCCGGCACTGGAGGCAGCCCTGGAGGGGAAGTCGATGGGAGAGCGGGTCGAAGTGATTCTTCCGCCTGACCAGGCCTACGGCGAAACCGACGAAAGGCTGGTTAAGGTCGTTCCCCGGGCGCAGTTCCAGGTTGAAGGCGAGATCAGCGTCGGTCAGCAGTTCCGCACCCGGCGCGGCGATACGGAGGTACCGGTCACCGTGGTCAGGGTGGACGAGGAGAATGTGGTGGTGGACGCCAATCCTCCGCTGGCCGGGGTCACGCTGCACATGGACATGGTGATCGTCGAGGTGCGGGAGGCCATCGAGGAGGAGCTGGCCAGCGGCCAGGTGCAGGATATGGACGATATCTACGGGAAAGAGCACAAGAAGAGCGTCGCCGTGGAGCTGAAGTAAACAGATTGACTTCAGCGAAGCTGCCAGACCCGGCCAACAACCAGGCCTGGCCGTGGGACTACCGCTACTCCCTTTTTTTCTGCAGGAACCGTTCAAATTCATCCGCCGGAATCGGCGGACTGTAGAGATACCCCTGGCCGAGTTGGCACCCCTCCCGGCGCAGGAACTCCGCCTGCTCTTCGGTCTCCACCCCCTCCGCAATCACCCCCAGCTGCAGGTTTTCCGCCAGCGCGATAATGGCCCGGGTGATCGCCTCGTCGTTGGGATCCCTGGGAATATCACGCACAAACGAGCGATCAATCTTGAGTGTGTCTATCGGCAGCTGCTTGAGGTAGGAGAGGGAGGAGTAGCCGGTTCCGAAGTCGTCGATGGAGAGTGTCACCCCCAGATCACGCAGCTGGTGCAATACCTCGATCGCCTGCTCGGTCCGGTCCATGATGAAGCTCTCGGTAATCTCCAGTTCCAGGGCCGAAGGTGTTATTCCGCTACTGTCGATTGCCCGCCTCACCGTGCTGACCAGGTCACCGCGCTGCATCTGCTGTCCCGACAGGTTGACCGCCATCACCCCCGCATCCAGCCCCTGCTCCTGCCACGCCTTGAGCTGCCTGCAGGCCGCTTCGAGGACCCAACCGCCGATGGGGATGATCAGCCCGGTGTCCTCCGCCAGGGGAATAAACCTGTCAGGCGGCACCAGGCCCATCTCGGGATGACGCCAGCGTACCAGGGCCTCAACTCCTGTCACCCTGCCATCGACCAGGGAGAGTTTCGGCTGGTAGTAGACCACCAGCTGGTCCTGCTTGACCGCGTGTCTCAGGCTGTTCTCCAGAAGGACCCGGTTGACCGCCATGGAGGTCATCTCCCGGGAATAGTACTGGTAGCCGTTGCGGCCCCGGTCCTTGGCCTGGTACATCGCCGCATCGGCGTTCCGCAGCAGGGTGGCCGTGGTCTCGCCATCACCGGGAAAGATACTGATGCCGATACTGGCGGTCACATGCAGGCTGCGCTCATCCACCTCAAAGGCCTTTACAAAGGCATCGGTCAGCTTGCCGGCAATCTCCCCCGCCTTGGTACTGTCCGGCAGATGCTCCAGTAAAACGGTGAATTCGTCCCCGCCAAGCCTGGCCACCGTGTCCTCGTCCCGCAACAGCCGCTTGATTCGCTCGGCCACCCGCTGCAGCAGTGCATCACCCACCGGATGTCCCAGGCTGTCGTTGATGTGCTTGAACAGATCCAGATCGATGAACAGCACGGCCAGGCAGGAACCGTCCCGTCGCGCCTGTTCAAGGGCATGATCAACCCGCGCAGTAAACAGCAGGCGATTGGGCAGTTCGGTCAGGGGGTCGTGGTGAGCAAGGTACTCGAGCTGGCTCTCCGACTCCTTCAGGTCGCTGATGTCAGAGAAGACGGCAACGTAGTTGGTCAGTTCGCCCAGTTCGTTGCGAACCGTGCTGATGGTCTCCCACTCCGGATAGATCTGGCCGTTCTTGCGCCGGTTCCAGATTTCACCGCGCCAGTAGCCGACCGTGTTGATGGTACTCCACATCTCGTCGTAGAAGCGGTTGTCATGCTTCCCCGAATTGAGGACGCTCGGGTTCTTTCCGCGCACTTCATCCTCGCGGTAACCGGTGATCTCGGTAAAGGCCGAGTTCACGGCCGTGATATTGCCCCGGGCGTCGGTAATCATCACCCCTTCCCGGGTGCTCTCGAACACGGTGGCGGAAAGCCGCAGACGCTCCTCCGAACGCAGCCGTTCCGAGATGTCGCGAACCAGGGACTGCACGCCGCCATCCGGCAGCGACCGGCCACTGATCTCCACCATCAGCAGGTTCCCGTCCCTGCAGCGCAGGCGTTGCTGGATCATCAGGGCCCCCTGCCGGTGCAGCGCAGCCTGCTGCCAGTAGTAGCTGTCCGTATCCGCCGGGTCGACAAAATCGATCATCGGACGGCCCACCAGTTCATCTCCGGAATATCCCAGCATCTTCTGTACCGCCTGGTTGGTATCGGTTATCACACCCATCGAATCGGTGACCAGCAAGCCGTCCGCCGCCTGCTCGATCAACGCCCGGTAACGGTTCTCGCTCTCCTTCAGGGCTTGCTGGGTCTTCATCCGCTCGGTGATGTCCATGCGCAGAATCAGGGTTCCCCGCTCCTGGGTCACAAACTCGAATACCTCGATCCAGCGGTCATTTTTCACTTTCAGAACAAACGGGCGCTTGCGCCGGTGAAGCCTCTCCCGCTCCCGCACCCAGCCCTCCACGTCGTGCCCCTCCAGGTCGACCAGCCCGACCGTCGCCAGGGCCCGGTTGATCTCCTCGAATCTGGCGCCCGGCACCAGCAGCGACTCGATCTCCTTCACCGCATCCCGGTAGGCGCTGTTGCAGAGAATCATCCGGTCCTCGCTGTCGAACAGCAGCACGCCTCCCGGTACCGCCTCCATGGCATCATGCAGGCGATCCTGCATTCGCCGTTCCGCCTGCTTGGCCTCGTACTCCCGGGTAATGTTGCTGCCGACGCCGCGATAGCCGAGAAACTCCCCCTGCTCATCGAACAACGGCATACCACTAATGCGGATGTAGTGCTCCCGGCCGTCCGGGTGGCGGATCCGGTACTCGAAATCACTGAACGGCCGGTGCGCCCTGATTGTCGCCAGATGGGCATCCCACTGTTTGCGATTGTAGTCCGGCGACAACAGATCCTGCCTCGACTTGCCAAGCATCGATTCACCGGGAATTCCCAGCGCCTCGGTGATGCGCTCGGAGAAGAAGGTGAAACGCAGGTCCGGGCCCATCTCCCAGAACCAGTCCGAGGCCACCTCGGCAAAATCCTGAAAACGCTTGCGCTCCTCTCGCAGGTGTTTTTCGGTCTGCTGACGTTCCAGTTCCGACGAGATGCGGCTGGCAAATATGCGCAAAATCGATTCAACATATTCCGGCCGCTCGATACGTTGCTTGAACAGCACCACCAGCAGCCCATGGACGCGACCATGGGAGTCGATCAGGGGCGCACCGGCATAACCTTCCACGTGGCGCTTCACCAGTCCCGCATCATCCGGAAACAGCTCGCAAACCTTTTCCGGATAGATGCAGTAGTGATCATCCAGGACGTTGGCACAGGGGGAGCCTGCCAGTGGATAGCTGAAATTATCAGCCGCTCCTCCGGGCGTGAAGACGGAGAGGGTGGCCACGGTATCCGGACTCTCCGCGGGCACCAGGCCAATGAATGAAAAACAGCCGCCAAGCGCCGGGGTCAGGTGTGACAACAAGGCATCGAGTGCATCCTCCCCCGCATCCGCCGAAACCCCCTGGGCAATCTGCAGCACCGCGTCCTGCTGCATCCGCCTGCCGGTTACATCCTGGATCAGGGCGAGTACCCCGGGCGCTCCCTGCTCACGGGTCAGTACCGAGGTGGAGATGCTGATGGTTCGCCGGTCTCCATCTGCGGTAACAATCGGCCACTCTTCACCGCGCAGATCCGCGCCCGACCGCATCCGGCCCATTCTTTCGACGGCCCTCGCCTGCAACATGGGATCCGGATAGAGGCTCTGGTACCAGCCATCCCGGTTTATCCGCTCCCGGCTGTAGCCGGTAATTTCGGTCATGCGGTTATTCCACAGGGTAAAGTGGAGGTAGGGGTGCTGATCCACCGGGTAGCAGACGCAGAGGCCTTCCGCCGCATTCTCAATCACCGCATGGCGGAACGCCTCCTCCCGCTCCCGCTCCATCTCGACAAGGCGGTAGGCCGTCAGGTCGCTGCCGACCCCCCTATAGCCCAGGAAGTTTCCTTCACGATCAAATCGCGCCCTGCCATTCATGCGGATGTAGCGCGTCTCTCCATCGGGACGCACCCAGGTCAGTTCGGTGGAAACCTCTCGCTGATGCTCCCCGAGCGCCCGCAGGTGGTGCTGCCACGCCTCGTCGGCGCGGGACTGCTCCGCATGTGCTTCACCCCGGGTCTTGCCGATAAAGGCCTCTGGCGGATGCCCAAGGATCTCCATCACACGCCCGGACAGGTAAGTGAATCGAAGATCCGGCCCCATCTCCCAGAACCAGTCCGCAGCCGTCTCGGCAAAATCCCGGAAGCGCGCCTCGCTGTCACGCAGGGCGGCCTCCAGTGCCACCCGCCGGGTGATATCGATGACCGTCACCGGAATCCTGCCTGTGCGCGCCTCGGGCAGCTGGACCCGCATCAACACTTCCACCGTGCCACCATCCAGACGGCGCAGGGGAAGCTCGATATCCAGCTGCTCGCTGCCCTGGATGAACGCACACAGGGCCCGGGTGAAGGCGGGCCGGGTATGTTCACTGAACAGGCGCGCGATCGGACCCGTCAGTTGCGACTCGTTGTCCGCCTTGAACATCTCCATGGCCGCCCGGTTGGCACCGACAATATGAATCTGTTCGGCGGCCTCGACGACACGTTCCGGCTCCTCGGCAAACAGGCGTTCCGGATCCTTCATGCGCTGGGGATCGAAGCCGGCTAGCCAGGTAGAGAGGGAGGCCAGATCCTGCTCCAGGATACCCACGCCCGCTGAGTGGAAGATTTTGCGGTAGAGTTCTTCGCTGGTCTGGGCCGCCTGCTCCAGAATCTTGCGTTCGGTAATGTCAATCAGCAGGTTGATACTGCCCGCACTGTGCTCCTGCTCAAACAGGGGGGCGGCGATCAGGAGTCCCCACAGGGCGGTGCCGTCCTTGCGCCGGAAGCGACACTCACTCTCTTCCCGCCGGCTGTTGCGACTGCGCTGCAGGGAACGCGCCGCACTGGAGGCGGATGCCGGATCGATGAAATCGAGCAGGGGCCTGTCGGCCATCTCCTGCTGGCTGTAACCCAGCATGTCGGCCACGCTCTGGTTGACGAACAGGGTATGCCCTTCGTTATCCAGCAACCAGACACCCTGCAGGGTGGTTTCGATGATATCCCTATACTGTTCGAGCGTCAGAGAGGGTAGATGCAAACAGGGATCCTCGGGGACCGAAACAGTGACCAGGGATAGATTAATGAAACTACGGCCAGGAGTATAGCCGAGCGGACATGTAATCCCGGCGAGAGGGGAGAGGCAAGACTGGTGAAACAGCGAACAGAGACCACCGACGTCCTGTTCAGCAGAGCGAAGAGTGATCGGCTTGCCGGAAACCGGCATCCCGCTCCGGCCGACTCAACCGCTATTTACCGACGGAGCAGGGATACGTTGCCACGGGGAAGCTGTCAGTCAGCGCTCAGATATCATCCGCCCAGAGTTCGTTGCGGATCATCTCGACGGGAAACCCCCGGTATTCGAGAAAACGGGCCCGCTTTGCCCGCTCCCGGTAGTCCCCGGGCACCGCGTTGCCAAACTTGCGCCGGCAGCAGCTCTGCAACAGCGCGGACCAGTCGGTGGCATGGGGATCGAGCCACTGCTCGATGAGAACGGAATCGACCCCTCGCTCCCGCAGCTCCCGGCCGATTCTTACCGGGCCGAATCCCTTTGCCTTGCGGCTCTCCACATACTGCTCGGCAAATCGTCCGTCACTCTGGTAGCCCTCCGCCTGCAGTCGGTCCAGCAACTCCTGCAACAGCTCCGGCTGTTCTGTTCGGGCCTGCAGCTTGCGTTGCAGTTCAAGCCGGCTGTGTTCACGGATAGCGAGCAGGCGGATAGCCGCCTGCTCCAGTTCAGCCTGCTCCGACACCTCAGGCCTCGGCTTCAGCCTCGGCCTCTTTCGGGCCGGAGGGAGTCTCCGCCTTGGGGAAGGCCTGGGCCCGGATCCGGTCGTCCAGGTCCTGGGCGATATCCGGATTCTCCTTAAGGAAATTGCGCACGTTGTCCTTGCCCTGGCCGATCCGGTCGCCATTGTAGCTGTACCAGGCCCCCGACTTCTCCACCAGCCCGTACTGCACACCCAGGTCGATCAGTTCACCCTCGTGAGAGATACCCTCACCGTAGAGAATCTCGAAGTTGACCTGCTTGAAAGGTGGCGCCACCTTGTTCTTGACCACCTTAACCTTGGTCTCGTTGCCGATCACCTCGTCGCCTTTCTTGATGGCACCGGTGCGCCGGATATCCAGTCGCACCGAAGCGTAGAACTTGAGGGCGTTGCCACCGGTGGTGGTCTCCGGGTTACCGAACATGACCCCGATCTTCATACGGATCTGGTTGATGAAGATGACGATGCAGTTGGAGCGCTTGATATTGGCGGTCAGCTTGCGCAGGGCCTGGGACATCAGACGCGCCTGCAGGCCGACGTGGGTATCGCCCATGTCGCCCTCGATCTCCGCCTTTGGCGTCAGGGCGGCGACCGAGTCCACCACCACCACGTCCACGGCACCGGAACGCACCAGCATGTCGGTGATCTCCAGGGCCTGCTCGCCGGTATCCGGCTGCGAGACCAGCAGCTCGTCCACGTTGACCCCCAGCTTCTCCGCATATTGCGGATCGAGCGCATGCTCGGCATCGACAAAGGCCGCGGTACCGCCCTTTTTCTGCGCCTCCGCCACCACGTGCAGGGTCAGGGTGGTCTTGCCCGAGGACTCCGGGCCATAGATCTCGATCACCCTCCCCTTCGGCACGCCACCGATACCGAGTGCGATATCCAGGTTCAGGGATCCGGTGGAGATCGCCTCCACGTTACGTACGGCAGTTCCATCACCCATCCGCATGACTGCGCCCTTGCCGAACTGCTTCTCGATCTGGCTGAG
>JAPHTA010000220.1 GCA_026196475.1 Sedimenticola sp. | reverse complement strand
GTCACCCTGCTGCTGACCCTGTTCACCATCCTCTTTGGTACCCGCCGGCTGGATGCCTCGGAGCACCACGAGGGGCTGATGGTGGCAGTCGCCTTCGAGTCCCTGGTCAAGCTGTTCGCCTTCATCGCAGCCGGGGTGTTTGTCACCTTCTTCATGTTCGATGGGGTGGAGGCGGTATTTGAACGCCTGGATGCGGATACCGAACTTGCCCTGCTGATCTCCGGTCAGTCGCTGTTTGAGGACGGCAGCTGGACCTTTCTGATGATTCTCGCCGCACTGGCGGCTTTCTGCCTGCCGCGCCAGTTCCAGGTGGCGGTGGTGGAGAACACCAACCGCTCGCACCTGGACACGGCGATGTGGCTGTTTCCGCTCTACCTGCTGTTGATCAATATCTTCGTACTGCCGATCGCGGTCGCCGGCCTGGTCACCTTTCCCGGGGGCGAGGTGAACGCGGACACCTTTGTGCTGACCCTGCCGATGGCGGCGGGGCAGCCGGGTCTGGCGCTGCTGGTCTATATCGGCGGCCTCTCCGCCGCCAGCGGCATGGTGATCGTTGCCGCGGTGGCACTCAGCACCATGGTCTGCAACGACCTGATCGTGCCGGTGATGATGCGCTTTCGGCTGCTCCATTTCGGACGCATGTCATCGCGCCGTGCCACCGGCATGCTCAAGGGGCTGCGCCGACTCACTATCCTGGGCATCCTGCTGCTCTCCTACAGCTACTTCCGGATCATCGGGGATTCATACGCGCTGGTCACTATCGGCCTGGTATCGTTTGCCGCGGCAGCCCAGTTCGCACCGCTGATTGTCGGCGGCGTCTTCTGGAAGGGGGCTACCCTGAAAGGGGCCGTGGCAGGCCTGTCCGCGGGCTTCCTCGTCTGGGGCTACACCCTGGTGCTGCCGGCATTCGCCCAATCCGGCTGGCTTCCCCTGGGCTTCGTCGGAGAGGGGCCGTTCGGCCTTGCCCTGCTCAAACCCCAGGCCCTGTTTGGCGTCGAGTGGGGCAGTCCGTTGATACACAGCCTGTTCTGGAGTGCCTTCTTCAATATCGGCGTCTACCTGCTGGTCTCCCTGTTCACCCGTCAGAGCCTGATCGAGCGCACCCAGGCGCGGGCCTTTGTCGATGTGTTCAAGCAGAAGAGCGAGTTTGCCACCCGCCCCTGGGAGGGGCAGATCAGCATTGCCGAACTGGAGGGGATTGTTGAACGCTTTGTCGATCCGGAGCAGGTGCGGCAATTGTTCGGGCGCTACCACGACAGCGGCATGGGGGAGTATACCCGGGAGATGGATGCGCCGGCTGACCTTTTGACCCAGGTGGAGAAGCTGCTCTCCGGCGTGATCGGCTCCGCCTCGGCCCGGGTGCTGATCAACGGCAGCCTGCGACGCTCCAACATCAACCTGGACAATGTTCTGGATATCATCGACGAGGCCTCCTCGGCAGTGGAGACCAGTCGCGAGGTGATGAAGTCGGTGATCGAGAATATTGACCAGGGGATCTCCATGTTCGATCGAGGCACCAACCTGATTGCCTGGAACCGGCGCTTCGTGGAGCTGAATGATATCCCGGAGCAGTTGTTGCGTGGCGGGGTCACCCTGGGGGATATCTGTGCCTACCAGATCCGCAAGGGTGAGTACGGCCAGGTGGATGACTCGCGGGGCTTTATCGATCGTTACGTGCGGGAAGCATTCGGGCCCCGGCGCACCGTGTTTGAAAAGCAGCGGCCAGACCGCACCACGCTGGAGATCCGCCGTACACCACTGGCCGCCGGTGGCGTGGTCACCACCTACACCGATATCACCCAGCGCAAGCAGGCGGAGGGGGAATTGACCCGCTTGCGCAACCTGCTGACCAACATTATCGACTCCATGCCCTCGGTGCTGATCGGTATCGACATGGCGCGGCGGGTAACCCACTGGAATCGGGGTGCGGAGGAGATGAGCGGGCTGGCCGCAAGCAACGCGATAGGCCGTGATCTCGGCGGGCTGATCCCGCGCTTTCCCGACGTGATGAGCAAGGTTGCCTCGGCCATCGAGCAGCTGAAGCCGGCACGGGAGACCAACCTGCGCTGGGAGAACGAAAAGGGGGAGGGCCGCTACATGGATGTGACGGTCTACCCGTTGCTGGGTGACGAGGTGGAGGGAGCGGTGATCCGTCTCGACGACGTGACCGAGACGGTTCGCATGGAGGAGATGATGGTACAGTCGGAGAAGATGCTCTCGGTGGGTGGCCTGGCGGCGGGCATGGCGCACGAGATCAACAACCCCCTGGCCGGCATCGTGCAGAGTCTGCAGGTGGTGGATACCCGGTTGCGGCGGGAGATGAAGAAAAACCGCGAGGTGGCAGAGGCGTGCGGCACCGATATGGATGCGATAGCCGACTACATGCAGCAGCGCGGTATCAGTCACCTGCTGGAGATGGTCGCGGAGTCCGGTCAGCGGGCGGCCAGGATCGTCAGCAGCATGCTCAGCTTCAGCCGCAAGAGCGACCTGAAGTTCGAGGCCCGGGACCTGCGCCTGCTGCTGGACGAGACGGTTGAGATCGCTTCCAACGACTACAGCCTGGCCCGGAAGTACGACTTCAGAAAGATACATATCGTTCGTGAGTATGCCGACGACGTGCCGGATGCCTGGTGCGAGGGGGGGCAGATCCAGCAGGTCCTGCTCAACCTGTTGAAGAACGGCGCCCAGGCGATGTTTGATGCCGGGGAGGATGGGGCGCGGAGGGATACCTTTATCCTGCGGGTCTACCCGGAGCGGGAGTGGGTCTGCGTCGAGGTGGAGGACAACGGGCCGGGCATGAGCAATGCGGTGCGCCGGCGGATCTTTGAGCCTTTCTTCACCACCAAGGAGGTGGGCTCGGGCACCGGTCTTGGCCTCTCCGTCTCCTACTTCATTGTCACCCAGAACCATCGCGGCAGTATCGAGGTGAAGCCGGGACGCCAGGGCGGCAGCTGCTTCGTGATCCGTATCCCGAAGCAGGCACCCTGACGCGACAAAACCGCCCCACGGGTCCTGAATTGCTGGATTCCTTTCCCTCGCCTGTTGTATGGTCGTTTCCCGGACCGGGCGCCGCAGCCCGGTTCCTTTCATCGATGAACAGGAGGAGGCTCCATTGAGCTGGTGGGGAAAGTTGGCCGGCGGTGCGTTCGGCTTCATGCTGGGCGGGCCGATCGGTGCACTGCTGGGCGCGGTGCTGGGGCACAACCTGGACAAGGGCCTGAAGGGGCTGTCCCAGGACGAGGTGTTCGAGCCCGGCGACCGGGAACGGGTACAAACCGCCTTCTTCACCACCACCTTCTCGGTGATGGGGGCGGTGGCCAAGGCCGATGGCCGGGTATCGCCGGACGAGATCGCCCTGGCCCGCTCGGTGATGGACGAGATGGATCTCAGTGCGGAGATGCGCCAGACCGCGATCAACCTGTTCAACCAGGGCAAGAAGGCGGACTTCCCGCTGGACGAGGTGGTGGACCAGTTCCGCAGCGAGTGCCACCGGCGCAACACCCTGATCCAGATGTTTATCGAGATCCAGCTGCAGGCGGCCTACGCCGATGGCAAGCTGGACCGGGCCGAGGAGCAACTGCTGCTGCAGGTCTGCAAACGGCTTGGGATTCCGGAGTTCGCCTTCCGCCGGCTGGAGAAGATGATACGGGCCGAGCGTCACTACGCCGGGCAGGCGGGAGCGGGACGCCGCGCCGAGGCGAAGCCGTCCCGGCCCAGCCTGCAGGATGCCTATGCCATTCTCAACGTCTCACCCGATACCAGCGATGCGGAAGTGAAGCGGGCCTACCGGCGCCTGCTCAGCCAGCACCACCCGGACAAGCTGGTTTCCAAGGGTTTGCCGGAAGAGATGATGAAGATGGCGGCACAGAAGACCCACGAGATCCGCCAGGCCTACGAGCGGGTGAAAGAGGCGCGCGGCAGCTAGGCGCTGTCCGAGGTCAAGGTAATGTTACCCCGGACCTGTCGTAGGAGCGGCGCCCTCGCCGCGATTTGGTAACCGCGCCGCCTGGGGTCTGCTGTCCGCGTGGGCACAAACGACGTGCTCACCCTACCCGTATGCTCGCATTGCTGCCGATTCAATCGGCCCGGGGGCGGGCCTCCTACGGATTGAACGGGGGTTGCTCGTTCCCACGCTCTGCGTGGGAATGCATATATCACGCAAACTGCCATCGGCCCGGGGGCGGGCCTCCTACAGGTCGATTCAACAGGGCATAGCCCCGTTGCTCGTTCCCACGCTCTGCGTGGGAATGCATATACCGCGCAGATCTCCATCGGCCCGGGGCGGGCCTCCTACAGGTTGATTCAATAGGGCATAGCCACGTTCGCCTGTAGGAGCGGCGCCCTCGCCGCGATAGGGCTGCGGACTCAGTAATCGGCATACACCCGGCTGTTGCCCTTGCGATCGAACAGCAGCACCTGGTAGGGATCCTTACGGCGCCCCTCCATGCCGGGGGAGCCCATCGGCATGCCGGGCACGCTCAGGCCCGCCATGGCCGGCCGCTCCTGCAACAGGCGGCGGATCTCGGCTGCCGGGACATGCCCCTCAATAACGTAGCCATCGATCTCGGCGGTGTGGCAGGAGGCGTGTTGCGGCGCCACTCCGAGGGCCTGCTTGATCTCCCCCATGCGATCGCTGTCGTAGGCCTTCACCCTGAAACCGTTCTGCTCCAGGTGCTCGATCCAGGCGCCGCAGCAGCCGCAGGTGGGCGACTTGTAGACGCTGATCAGTTCACTGGCCAGGCTGGTCGTAATGGTGCCACCCAGCAAAATCAGGGCGGCCAGGCTTCGGATGGTTTTCAACATGGTCAATGACCTCAGGTTTGAAATGAAACAGTTGCGGTGTCAGGCCACTTCCCGGTCCCTGACTCCCAGCAGGTAGAGAATACCGTCCAGCCCCAGGGTGGAGATGGCGTGGCGGGCGTTCTCCCTTACCACCGGCTTGGCATGAAAGGCCACGCCCAGCCCGGCCAGGCTCAGCATCGGCAGGTCATTGGCGCCATCGCCGACCGCGATCACCTGCTCCAGGCTGATCCCCAGGTCGTTTGCCATCTGCTGCATCAGGTGGGCCTTGGCGGCGCCGTCCACGATCTCACCCACCACCTCGCCGGTGAGCTCGCCATCCTGTATATCCAGTTCGTTAGCGGCGATGAAGTCGACGCCCAGTTTCTGTTGCAGGTGGTGGGCGAAGTAGCTGAATCCACCGGAGAGGATGCCGACCTGGTAGCCGAGTCGTTTCAGGTTGGAGATCAGGCGCTCCGCACCCTCGGTGATCGGCAGCCGCTCGGCGATGCCGGCCAGGACCGACTCGTCCAGCCCCTTGAGCAGGGCCATGCGGCGGCGGAAGCTCTCCTTGAAATCGATCTCGCCCTGCATCGCCGACTCGGTGATGCGGGCCACGGCCTCGCCCACCCCGGCGGCGGCCGCCAACTCGTCGATCACCTCCACCTGGATCAGGGTGGAGTCCATGTCGAACACGATCAGGCGTCGGTTACGGCGGTACAGGTCGTCTGCCTGGAAGGCGACGTCCACCTCGTCCCGGCTGCTGATCTCCAGCAGGTCCTGGCGCAGCGTCCCCAGGTCTGCAGGCTCGCCCTTGACCGTGAACTCGACACAGGCGCGGCGGTGCGGATTGGCCCGGCGCAGGGAGAAACGGCCGGAGAGACGCGTGATGCTGTCGATGTTGAGCCGGTGGCGGGAGATCACCCGGGT
>JAPHTA010000155.1 GCA_026196475.1 Sedimenticola sp. | reverse complement strand
GGATCGATCTCTGTCGGCCGGGTCATACGTGCCCCCATGAAGTCTGAAAAATGCATAATATCACCCGTTGAGCCTGGTGTAGAGGAAATATAATGCCATTTGCTGACGCCCGGAGTGGGCGTGAAAAAGGTTCAGTGGGGACTTCTGAAAAGTGGCTGTTGGCTCTGCGCGCATGGAAATCGATGTGCTATAGTCTCAACTCCTTCAGTCAGTTACAGAGATTAAGTGATGTCGATTAAAACAAAAACCGCTCTCCTGGGTATCACCCTGCTGGTGGCTCTCGGACTTGTGGGCTGTGCGCCGGAAGTAGGCAGCGAGGCCTGGTGCCAGCAGATGAAAGAGAAGCCGAAAGGGGACTGGAGCGCCAACGAGGCTGCCGATTTTGCCAAGCACTGCGTGTTTAACTAGCCGCGACCGGATGGGGTTGTCCGGCGAAGCCGGGCCGGACAACTCCGGGTGGTGGATTCGACCGCGTTACCTGTATCAGGACGGCACCTGTTAATCCAGGGGGTAGGCGGTCCGCTTGCAGACCGTGCGAATGCCAAACGCGGTCTTGATGCGGGCGACCCCGGGTAGGGTGGAGAGATGCTGCCGGTGCAGGCGTTCGTAATCCATGGTGCCTCCTGCAGCCACCTTGAGCAGGTAGTCCGCTTCACCGGTCATCAGGTAGCACTCCAGGATCTCGGGATTGGTGGTGACCGCGTCTTCGAACGCCTTCTGGCATTCAACACTCTGGCTGTCGAGGGTTATCTCCACAAACACGGTGGTGGGCCGACCGATGGTCTCCGGGTCAACCAGCATCACGTAGCCGGCGATGATTCCTTCCGCCTCCAGTTGCCGGACCCGGCGCAGGGCCGCGGAGGGTGAGAGATTGATCCGCTCTGCCAGTTCGGCATTGGTCAGTCGGCCATCCTGCTGCAGCGTACGCAGTATCTTTTTGTCGATCCCGTCCAGTTTCATGCGGGAATGATATGGGAAGGCGCCCGATAAAAGAAGAATCGAACCGCCTTTTCTTCGTTGCATCGACCCGGAGGCGGGATTGTTCCCGGGTAGGTGGGGCTCTGTGGGAGCGGCGCCCCCGCCGCGAATAATTCGTAGGGTGCACAACCGTTCCTCGTTCCCACGCTCTGCGTGGGAACGCCTGGGACCCCGACGTCGGTGAGAAGTGCAGCCTGTAGGTTAGGGTGAACCCGCGAACCCCAACACCTGGGGACCAAGTGGCACTTTTTGAACAAGCGGGAAGCGCGGCCCGTCAACCGGAGCAGATCTGTTGCGAGAGCTGGTCAATTGCTTCGACCAGGGCACGGTAACTGGCTTTGAGCTCCTCTCTCTGTATCTCCTGGTCACAGGAATCGGCCAGGGAGATGGCGGATTGATGATAGACATCCAGCAGTGTCCTGACATGCCCGAGCTGCGCAGCAAGTGCCTGTTGGGGTTTGTTTGTGCCCAACGTGGCCGTATCCACCGGTTGAACCGATGCTGCCTGCAGTATCGTGCGCGCCTCGCCAGTCGCCATATCCTCAGCCTGCAAGGGACCGCTCTTGGTGAAACGGTTTCCCTGGTAGTCGAATACCCGGCCGATCTCGAGTTTTGAAAACTTCATTGCCTGTTGCCTGTTGGATGCGCCTCAATGACCCAGTATTTTACCTTGTAAAATGGTGCCCATGGTATTTACTTTGATTAATGTCATAGAGAGGAGATTGTCGAGGTAGATCAACAAGAGAGGGAGGAATGAGACCGGGTTGACCGGTTTCAGGCACCTATGAAAACCGCGGTTGTTTTTTGCGGAATCGCATTGCGGTGATCGTTTACCCCATTTAGAGTGTGCACATTTTGTGCGCACTGACAAGGAACGTATTCTTTATGGATCAGCTGAATCAGGCACATCTTCTGCTCGCTGGACCGGCAGATACGGATCAGGAATTTTATCACCGTGCTGCCCAGGCGATCGCGGTGGCAACGGATTGCCGCTGGGGAGGTGTCTGCTTCAGCAGGAGCGATACGTCTCAACTGGAGGTGGTTGCGCTCTGGGAAAAGGACGCTCCGCCCTCTTCGTTCTGTTTTGATATCAACGGTTCACCCTGTGAGCTGGTCTACAGCGCTCCACTTGATAAGGCTCACGTCTATTTTCCACGCGACGTGTACAAACGCTTTTCTGGCTGCGAACTCCTGGGAGACCTTGGCGTGGAGAGCTATCGTGGCCAGGCATTCTACGGCGATGACAACCGTGTGCTGGGGCATATCTTCGCGCTGCACGACGGTCCGCACCCGGACAGCCCTGAGGTTCGCTTCTTTTTCGGATTGCTCAGCCAGCGTATGAGCGCGGAGTATCGCCGTTTTTCAAGGCAGGATGAGCTTCGGCGCCTCTCCAGTATGATCGGCATTACCCGCAACATGATGTCATTTGTTGACAAGGACTACCGCTACCGCGCTGTCAGCCAGGGCTATGTCGATACCTTCGGGATGCCACGGGAGGAGATGATCGGCAAGCGGGTTGAGGAGGTACATGGCGCGGATGTATTTCAAGGGATATTGAAACCGGTTCTGGATCGCAGTTTCGATGGTGACAGTATCAATACCCGCCACTGGATCTATCCGCCGGAGAAACCCGGTAAGTATCTCGATGTGTGGCAGACCCCCTACACCGAGACGGATGGAACGGTTACCGGTGTGGTGGTCAGCGGTCATGACATAACCCGGCAAAAGCAGGTGGAAGAGACCTTGCAGAAACTCTCCCTGGCGGTTACCCACAGCCCGGTACTGACGGTTATCACCGATCCGGAGGGGGTGATCGAGTATGTGAGTCCGATTGTTGAAAAGATTACCGGTTACCGGCAGTCGGAGGTGATCGGGCATACCCCGAGCCTGTTCAAGTCCGGCCGCACCGATGAAAAGGTGTACCAGGAGCTCTGGGGGGCGATCAAGAACAAGCAGGCCTGGTCGGGGGAGCTGGAGAACCGGCGCAAGAACGGTGAGTACTACTGGGAGAGCATCTCCATTGCCCCGGTCCTGGACGAGAATGGGAAACTGACCGCCTTCGTGGGAATCAGCATGGATATCTCGCAACGCAAGCTGATGGAGCAGCAGCTTCAGGAGCTGGCTTGCAGCGATCCGCTGACCGGAATCTTCAACCGGCGACACTTTCTGCAGGAACTGGATCAGCAGCTCGACCACTCCCGGCGCTACGGTATGCCACTTTCCCTGATGATTATCGACATCGATAATTTCAAGCAGTTGAACGACAGTGGCGGTCATGCGCTGGGTGACGAGGCGATCCTGCAGTTTGTTACGGTCTGCGATAAGACGATACGAACTGTGGATATTTTTGGCCGCATGGGAGGTGACGAGTTCGCTATCGCCATGC
This sequence comes from Sedimenticola sp., assembly GCA_026196475.1. Classification (GTDB taxonomy): domain Bacteria; phylum Pseudomonadota; class Gammaproteobacteria; order Chromatiales; family Chromatiaceae; genus Sedimenticola. The sequence goes on along the minus strand of JAPHTA010000155.1, from coordinate 2,679 downwards.
CGGAGACTGCTGTCGAAGAGGCCGCCGTTCTGGCCGAGAGACTGAGATCACTGGTCATGGCGCTCAAGATCAGCCATGACGGAAGCGACGCCAGGATGACGGTCAGTATCGGGTTGTCCAGTTTCATTGCGCGGGAAGACCGTGACAGTACCATAGAGCGGTTTCTGAAGCGGGCCGACAAGGCGCTATACAAGGCCAAGCGGCAAGGGCGCAACCGTATCGCGATTTTTTGACCAGGTTTGCCTCTCCCGCTCAGGGCCGGGTAGGATAGCGGCTACTGGTAATCTTTCAGAGTACTGGGCTACAGGCGATCCCGATTGATGGACTTACGTGAAAGGCCGACCCCGGAGAACCGGTTTCTGCAGCACCACGCAATTCTGTTGCTGGAGAGTTACTACAGTTTGACCGGCAGGCGACTGCTGGATGCGGATTGCAGCGAACCGGGACATGCCCTGTATCATTCACCCCTGGCAGTGGTCTCCCACGACACTGCGGACGATCCGGTCTTCAATTACGCCAATCGGACCGCACTCGACCTGTTCGAAATGGATTGGGATACGTTCACCCGCCTGCCTTCACGGTTATCGGCCGAGCAGCCGAACCGGGATGAGCGCCAACGCCTGCTCATCGAGGTGACTGATAAGGGGTTTATCGATCACTACACCGGGGTCCGGATATCCAGCAGCGGCAGACGTTTCCATATTTGCAACGCCACGGTCTGGAACCTGCTGCAGAATGGACGCCTGCTGGGACAGGCGGCGGTGTTTGGCCAGTGGGAGTACATCGACTGAACCGCTTTCAGGCTCAGGCCGGAACGATCTCGTAGCAGGGTGTGTAATCGCCGGAGACCTTCATACGTCCCTGTCGGGCGAAGCTGTCGAGCAGTTCGTCCATCGCCTGCATCAATGCCGCTTCACCACGAAGCTGGAACGGTCCATGCTGACGGATGGCGTCGATACCCTGTTCCTTGACGTTTCCGCTTACGATGCCGGAGAGTGCGCGCCGGATATTGGCGGCCAGGTCCTGGGTCGGCAGTTCCCGGTTCAGGGCCAGTCTGGACATCGCCTCGTGATCCGGAACAAAAGGTTCCTGGAATGCCGAATCGATATGCAGCGACCAGTTGTAATGGAAGGATTCATCATTCTTGCGTCGCGCGCGAGTGACGTGATCGAGTGATTCGTTGACCAGCCTGGCAACCAGTTGCGGGTCACCAATCACCTTGCGCACCAGGTTGAGCGCGGTACTGCCGAGCGTCATCTCGATAAAGCGGGTGACGGCGTCAAAATACTCACTGGACTCCTGCGGGCCGGTGAGAAAAATCGGCAGATCCACCTGGTGGTTCTCCGGGTGAAGAAGCACCCCCAGCACGAATAGCAGCTCCTCCAGGGTCCCGACTCCGCCGGGAAAGATCACCAGAACATGCCCGAGCCGAATGAACGCCTCCAGTCGTTTTTCGATATCCGGCATCACGACCAACTCGTTGACGATAGCGTTCGGGGCCTCGGCAGCGATGATTCCCGGCTCGGTCAGCCCGATGTGCCGGCCGCTCAGATGACGCTGCTTGGCGTGGGCGATTGCCGCGCCTTTCATGGGCCCCTTCATGGCGCCTGCTCCGCAGCCGGTACAGATGTCGATACCGCGAAGCCCCAGGTAGTAACCGGTCTCCTTGGTGTAATCATATTCCACCACCGGTATCGAGTGTCCGCCCCAGCAGACCACGGTGTTCGGCGTGACGCCCGGGTGAAATGCACCGGCGTGTCTCAGCCGGTAGAAGATCTCGTGACTGGTCTGCAGACTGGGTGAGAGATTTTTGTGGGTACTGGCTGTCTCCCTGAGATAGAGGATGTCACGCAATACCGAGAACAGATGGTAGCGGATACCCTCGATCAACTGGTTGTCGACAAAGGCGCTGGCCGGAGCGTTCCTGACCTCGAGAACGATTCCCTGGTGCCGCTCCTGAACCTGGATATCGAAATCCGGATACATCGACATCAACTCCTCGCAGTTGTCTATCTGTGATCCGGAACTGAGCACCGCAAGGGCACACTTGCGAAACAGCAGGTGCAGCCCGGTGCCGGTGACATCTCGCAGTTGCTCGATCTCCCGCCGGGAGAGAACGGCCATATCGGATGCGGGGCGAATTCTGCTGTTGACAACTTTATGGGTAAGGGTCTTTTCCAACATGACGATCCTGTTCGGGCCGGCAAATCCCGGCCAATGAGTACGTTTCTGGAACCGGCAGTCCCGGAGCACGCACGCGCTTCATGGCGTGACGATCCATAGGGGCCGGCCCCGCAGTTTTGTTGTTCTTCAGGCAACAGGTACCGGTCTGGAGGGGGCCGGAAGCGGTGTCACCTTGATATACCGGGTAAGCGTTATACCTTCATCATAGCCGATCCCGGGTTGGAATCTATTCGCTGAGCTGCTTCATGCCCCGTTCCAACCCTTCCAGGGTGAGGGGGTACATGCGATCCATCATGATATCCCGGATCAGCTGGATGGAGTGGATATAGTCCCATTGCTCCTGTGGCTGGGGATTGATCCAGATTGCATTGGGATAGGCGTTCAGAAGCCGTCCCAGCCACTCCATGCCGGTCTCACGGTTCCAGTGTTCAACAGAACCCCCGGCATAGGTCAGCTCGTAGGGGCTCATGGTGGCATCGCCGACGAAGATCAGCT
>JAPHTA010000194.1 GCA_026196475.1 Sedimenticola sp. | reverse complement strand
CGCCTGAATCCGCTGACCTACTGGATCGTCAGGCGCTTCAACCTGGTCAGGATCCCCTACGTGGCGATGGCCAACCTGCTGGCGGATGAGCCGCTGGCGCCGGAGTTCATTCAGGACGAGGCAAGCCCCGAGGCACTGGCCGCCGCCCTGGGCGAACTGCTCGATTCGCCGCGGCGGGTGGCCGACATAAAGCAGCGCTACCAGGCACTGCACGCCACCCTGCAGCAGGATTCCAGTCACCAGGCGGCGCAGGCGGTACTGGCGCTGTCGGGAGTCGGACAGGATGAGTGAACCACGGATTCTGATCGCCGGTGTCGATGAGGTGGGACGGGGACCGCTGGCCGGGCCAGTGGTGGCCGCCGCGGTGATCCTGGATCCGGAGCGGCCGATCGATGGGTTGGCCGATTCCAAGGAGCTGAGCGAGAAGCGGCGCGAGAGGCTGGCCGGGTTGATTCGAGAGCAGGCCCTCTGCTGGGCCCTGGGCCGGGCCGAGGTGGAGGAGATAGACCAGCTCAATATCCTGCACGCCAGCCTTCTGGCGATGCGCCGGGCGGTGGAGTCGCTATCAGTTGTGCCTGGACATGCGTTGATCGATGGGAATCGTTGTCCGGAACTCTCCTGCAGCGCCGAGACGGTGGTGGGTGGCGATGCCACGGTGGCTTCGATCAGCGCCGCCTCGATCCTGGCCAAGGTGGCCCGGGACCGGGAGATGGTGGAATTGGACGGTCGATACCCCGGCTACGGACTGGCCCGGCACAAGGGCTATCCGACAAAAGTTCACCTGGAGGCGCTGGCGACTCTCGGCGTGAGTCCGATTCATCGTACCAGTTTTGCCCCGGTGCGCCGCCTGCTGGAGAGGTAAGGGGACTGTGGGACCGGCCCTGGCCGTGCTTGGTCAGGGGACCTAACCTGCAGGCCGGTTCTGAAAATGGGATCCCGAGTGGGTTACAATGTGCACACTATGACGCCTCCATTCGTCCATCTGCGACTGCATACCGAGTACTCCCTGGTCGACGGGCTGGTGCGCATCAAGCCCCTGGTGGCGCGGGTAGCGGAGTGCGGCATGCCGGCAGTGGCGGTCACGGACCAGTCCAATCTCTTCGCCCTGGTCAAGTTCTACAAGGCGGCGACCGGGGCCGGCATCAAGCCGATCAGCGGCGTCGACGTCTGGATCCGGGATCCGCAGGATGCCAATAATCCATTCCGACTGCTGCTCCTGGTGCAGAACCTGCGCGGTTACAAGAACCTCACCTGCCTGATCTCCCGCAGCTACCGGGAGGGACAGCACCTGGGGCGGGCGATGCTGGAGCCGGAGTGGCTGGATGCTGCCAGCTGTGACGGCCTGATCGCCCTCTCCTGCGGACGCGAGGGGGACGTGGGGCGCGCCCTGCTGTCGGGAAATGCCGGGGAGGCGGAGCGACGACTGGAGCACTGGCTTGACCTGTTTGGAGATCGCTTCTACCTGGAGCTGAACCGCACCGGGCGCGAGGGGGACGAACGCTGCCTGCACGCTTCGGTGGAACTGGCGGTCCGGTGCGGGGTGCCGGTGGTGGCGACCAACGATGTGCGTTTCATTCACGCTGCGGACTACGACGCACACGAGATCCGGGTCTGTATCCACGACGGGCGCACCCTGGATGATGCCCGCCGTCCCCGCCACTACAGCACCCAGCAGTACCTGCGCACTCCGGAGGAGATGGCGGAGCTGTTCTCCGATATCCCGGAGGCGCTGGAGAACAGTGTGCAGATCGCCACACGCTGCAACCTGGAGCTGACCCTGGGAGAGAATTTCCTGCCCGATTTCCCGATCCCAGAGGGGATGACCATCGAGGAGTACTTCTCCGCCGAGTCGGCCCGGGGGCTGGAGCAGCGCCTGCAACACATCCTGGATCCGCAGGATCCGGACTACGCGAACGAGCGCAAGGTCTACGACGACCGTTTGCAGGTGGAGCTGGACGTAATCAACCAGATGGGCTTCCCGGGCTACTTTCTGATCGTGGCCGACTTCATCCAGTGGGCCAAGGACAACGGCATCCCGGTGGGGCCGGGACGTGGCTCCGGTGCCGGCTCGATCGTCGCCTACGCGCTGAAAATCACCGACCTGGACCCGATCGAGCACGAACTGCTGTTTGAACGCTTCCTTAATCCGGAGCGGGTATCCATGCCCGACTTCGATGTCGACTTCTGCATGGATAACCGGGACCGGGTGATCGACTACGTGGCCCGCAAGTACGGCCGGGACTCGGTCTCCCAGATCATCACCTACGGCTCGATGGCGGCCAAGGCGGTGGTGCGGGACGTGGGGCGGGTGCTGGGCCACGCCTACGGTTTCACTGACCGCATTGCCAAGATGATCCCGTTCGAGGTCGGCATGACCCTGGAGAAGGCGCTGGCGGAGAGCGAGGACCTGACCGCCGCCTACCGGGATGAAGAGGAGGTGACCGAGCTGATCGACATGGCGCGCAAGCTGGAGGGTATCGCCCGCAACGCCGGCAAGCACGCCGGTGGCGTGGTGATCTCGCCGGGTCTGCTGACCGACTTCACCCCACTCTATTGTGAACCCGGCGGCGCCAACCTGGTGACCCAGTTCGACAAGGACGACGTGGAGCAGGTGGGGCTGGTGAAGTTCGACTTCCTGGGTCTCAGGACCCTGACCATCGTCGACTGGGCGCTGAAGACCATCAACCGGCGCTGCGGGAAGCAGGGTCTCGAATCGGTCGACATCACCCACATTCCGATGGATGACGAGGCCGCCTTCAGCCTGCTCAAGCGATGCGAGACCACCGCGGTGTTCCAGCTCGAGTCCCGCGGCATGAAGGAGCTGATCAAGAAGCTGCAGCCGGACTGTTTCGACGACATCACCGCGCTGGTGGCGCTGTTCCGTCCCGGACCCCTGCAGTCCGGCATGGTGGATGACTTCATCGCCCGCAAGCACGGGCGCCAGGAGGTGGTCTACCCGCACCCCGACCTGGAGCCGATCCTCAGCTCCACCTACGGCGTGATCCTGTACCAGGAGCAGGTGATGCAGATCGCCCAAGTGCTGGCCGGCTACTCCCTGGGCGGCGCCGATCTGCTGCGCCGGGCGATGGGAAAGAAGAAACCGGAGGAGATGAAGAAGCAGGGCGAGATCTTCCGCAAGGGGGCGGTGGCCCGCGGGGTGGATGAAGAGGTGGCCAGCTACATCTTCGACCTGATGGAGAAGTTCGCCGGCTACGGTTTCAACAAGTCCCACTCTGCCGCCTATGCCCTGGTCTCCTACCAGACCATGTGGCTGAAGGCCCACTACCCCTCCGATTTCATGGCCGCGGTGCTCTCCGCCGACATGGACACTACCGACAAGGTGGTGACCCTGATCGAGGAGTGCCGCAACATGAACCTGCAGGTCAAGCCACCGCACGTGAATCACTCCGAGTACAAGTTCACGGTGGATGACGAGCAGGCGGTGATCTACGGTCTGGGTGCCATCAAGGGGGTGGGGGAGTCTGCCATCGAGAGCATAATCGAGTCGCGCCAGGCGGGTGGGCGCTTCAATGATATCTTTGAATTCTGCCGCCGCATCGACCAGCGAAAGGTGAATCGTCGGGTTCTGGAGTCCCTGCTGAAGGCCGGGGCCCTGGACGAACTGGGGGCCAACCGGGCCACCCTGATGAACCAGCTGCCGCTGGCCCTGAAGATGGCCGAGCAGCATCACGCCAGCCAGGCCGCCGGCCAGAACGACCTGTTCGGCATGAGCGATCCGCAGCCCCAGGCGGTGGCCGACTGGCAGATGATCCCCGAGGACAACGAGGAGTGGGATGACGAACTTCGCCTGCAGGGCGAGAAGGAGACCCTGGGCCTCTACCTCACCGGTCACCCGATCGAGCGCTACGTACCGGAGATGGCGGGACTCGGCGTGACCCGGATCGGCAATCTTGCGCTGGAAGGGGGCGAGAGTGGTGGCTACCAGCGGCGCAGCCGGCAGCGGGTGGTGGTGGCCGGGCTCGCGCTGTCAGTCAGCCACCGCCAGACCCAGCGTGGCCGCATGGGTACGCTGGTGCTGGATGATCGCAGCGGACGGATTGAGATCACGCTCTTCTCCGATGCCTACGAATCGTTCCGCGACCTGCTGGTGAGCGACCGGATCCTTCTGGTGGCAGGCACCCTGAACTACGATGAGTACCGGGGCGGCCTCAGCATCCGGGTCGACCAGATGATGGACTTCGAGCAGGCCCGGGCGATCAATGCCGGTGCCCTCAGGTTGAGCTGGGACAGTGCCCTGGTGAGGGAGCGGGGCGAAACGGCGGGGGATTTCGTGGAGACGTTGTGCGAGCTGCTGCAGGCCTACCGCGGTGGTGACTGCGACCTGCAGATCAGTTATCGCGGTGATACCGCTTCCGGTCACCTCCGCTGTGACGCCGGTTGGCGGGTGGAGCCCAGGGACGAGCTGCTGAAACAGTTGTCGCGGCTTCTGGGCAACGGCGCGGTGACAGTGGACTACAGTCCTCGACGCAGGTCTCCTGCAAACGACCAGGAGCGCGTCCCGGCGTGAGGGATCTCCGCCGCACGATCTGTTCTAACCTTTCCGAATCCGGTATATTTCCCCAATGGACCTGAACTTTCTAGAATTCGAACAACCGATTGCCGAACTCGAGGCCAAGATCGAAGAGCTTCGCCTGGTCGGCAATGACAACGAGATCAATATCCAGGACGAAATCACCCGTCTTGAGACCAAGAGCCGCTCGCTGACCGAGTCGCTCTACCAGAACCTGAAACCGTGGCAGATTTCCCAGGTGGCGCGCCATCCGCTGCGCCCCTACATGCTCAACTACGTGGAGTCCATATTCGAGGATTTTCATGAGCTGCATGGCGACCGGGCGTTTGCCGACGACCACGCCATAGTCGGCGGTGTGGCCCGCCTGGATGGCCGTCCGGTGATGCTGATCGGTCAACAGAAGGGGCGCGACACCAAGGAGAAGCTGTACCGCAACTTCGGCATGCCGCGCCCCGAGGGGTACCGCAAGGCGCTGCGCCTGATGGAGACCGCGGAACGCTTCAAGCTGCCGATCCTCACCTTTATCGACACCCCGGGCGCCTACCCCGGGATCGGCGCCGAGGAGCGCGGGCAGAGTGAAGCGATCGCGAAGAACCTGCTTGTGATGGCCGGCCTGAAGACCCCGATTATCTGCACCGTGATGGGCGAGGGCGGCTCCGGCGGCGCCCTGGCGATCGGCGTCGGCGACCGGGTGATGATGCTCCAGTACAGTACCTACTCGGTAATTTCCCCCGAAGGGTGTGCCTCGATCCTGTGGAAGAGCGCGGACAAGGCGCCGCTGGCGGCCGAGGCGATGGCCATCACCTCTGACCGGCTGAAGGAGCTGGAGCTGATCGACGAGATCATCCCGGAACCGACCGGGGGGGCGCACCGTGATCCCCAGACCACCGCTGACAACGTCAAGCGGGCCATACTGGCCGCCCTGCAGCAGCTGGATGCGATGTCCATGGACCAGTTGCTGGAACAGCGCTACCAGCGCCTGATGAGCTACGGCGCCTTCCAGAGCTGAGGGTGGTTCAGGGGGCGGTATCCGGTGCCAAAAAGCAACGGCTTTCCGGGCCTGGCGGATGAGTAGGGTCGCATCATCCGGCTATCCTTAATACCGGCCTGCGCCTCCCGGGGCATCCCATGTCATTCAACCCTGAAACCCTTCTTCATACCCTGTCGGCGCTCCCGTCATCCGGCGGCTACCTGGTCGCCTACAGTGGCGGACTCGACTCCCACGTTCTGTTGCACGCCCTGGTGTCGATACGCTCCCGGCTCCCGGCGCCACTGCGCGCGGTGCATGTGGATCATGGCCTGCAAGCAGATTCGGCGGCCTGGTCCCGGCACTGTGCGGTAATCTGCCGCAAGCTGGATATCCCCCTTCAGCAGCTTCAGCTCGGATTGCAGCCATCACCGGGTGAAAGCCTGGAAGCGCTGGCCCGGGATGCCCGCTACCGTGCCATCGGCGAGGTGATGCAGCCAGGGGAGACCCTGCTTACCGCCCACCACCAGGATGACCAGGCCGAGACCCTGCTGCTGCAGCTGCTGCGCGGGGCCGGGTTGAGAGGCCTGGCGGCGATGCCTGAGAGCACCCCGTTTGCAACCGGACAGCACGCCCGTCCCCTGCTTGATCAGCCCCGGGATGCATTACTGGGCTACGCCGAACAGGCGGGGCTGAACTGGATCGAGGACGTCAGCAACGCGGACAGCGGGTTTGACCGCAACTACCTGCGCCACCGGGTGATTCCCCTGTTGCGGGAGCGCTGGCCCGGGATGTCGAAGACACTCTCTCGCAGTGCCCGCCACTGCGCCTCCGCTGACCGGGTACTGGACGAGCTGTTGCAGGACGTATTGCAGCCGCTGCTGGGCGCCGATGGCAGCGTCTCCCGCAGTGGCCTGCTGGTACAACCCCGGCACCATATCCCCCACCTGTTGCGGAGCTGGATTAGCGCCGCCGGATTCTCCGCACCGGCCAGCGTCACCCTGTCGCGGATTCTTGACGAGACGTTGCAGGCAGCGTCGGATCGCGCCCCGCTGGTCACCTGGACGGGCGTGGAGGTGCGGCGCTTCCAGGACCGGCTCTACCTGATGCCGCCGTTGCCGCCGTTTGATCCGGGGCTCTCGCTGGCCTGGCGCGGGGAAACGGAGCTGCCGCTGCCGGCCGGCCTGGGCTCGTTGCGGTTTGAAGCGGAGCCGGGGGCGGTGATTGGAGAGGTGCCGGTGGGCCGCTACCGGATCCGCTTCCGCCAGGGGGGGGAGCGCTGTCGACCGCAGGGACGGGGTGTTGAAAAGGCGCTGAAACAGCTCTTTCAGGAGGGCGGGGTGTTGCCCTGGATGCGCCAGCGGGTGCCTCTGCTGGAGATCGACGGGGAGATCGGAATCGTGGGCGGACTCTGTCGCTGTCAGCCGGCGGAGCGGGATCCGCTGTTTCGTTCTCTGCAGGTGCACTGGTGCTGTCCACTTCCGTGGCGGTTCGAGGCCGGCTCCGAACGGTTGGATTAAATCCATTAAAAAGTTAAAGTTTTCCCGCCGGTTGGACGATTAAGCTGAAAGTGACTGTAAGGATTGTGCGCGATTCCCCATGAGGGGTTTGCGTGGTCGGTCCGGTATCCATGGGCCGCGGCCTCAAGAAAACTACAACGGAAATAAACAAAGTGGAGAGAGAGATGAACAAGCAGGCGGGCTTTACCCTGATTGAACTGGTGGTGGTGATCCTGATCCTCAGCGTGCTGGCGGCCACCGCCCTGCCACGTTTCATGGACGTGCAGGAGGATGCCCACGTGGCGGCGGTGAAGGGTGCCGGTGG
>JAPHTA010000143.1 GCA_026196475.1 Sedimenticola sp. | reverse complement strand
GCTCGCCTGCCGACGCAGAAGAATAACGCCATCCATGAACTGCTGCCCCATAACTGGAAGCCGGTGATCACGGACAAGGTGTGATCACCGGACGGTTACGCTCACCCCAACCAACTCTTGTGTTTTTACCGTGGGATGGGCTGGGCGAAGCGCAACCCGTCAATCTGAGCGGGGCAGGTGATGGGTTACGTCGTACCGACTCCACCCATCCTGCAGACTGTGTTCCATCGGCCCGGGGGCGGGCCTCCTACCGGCGGGATTGTTCCCGAATGGGCGCGGGGCTGTGGGAGCGGCGCCCCCGCCGCGAATATTTCCTCGTTCCCGCGCTCCGCCTGGGAACGCATATGGCTCCAACATCGGGCTTTGAATACAACCTGCATTTGTTGGAGTTCATTTCACCTACCCCTACAGGCCGCTCTCACGGTTGCGGGTGGATCAGTCCAATTCGCGCACGATCCGGAAACCGACCCGCAGGTAGTGCAGGTTCGGTGACAGCTTGTTGCGCGAGGCGGAACGGATGCCGCTGGGCACGTTGTACCAGGACCCCCCGCGCACCACCCGCTCCCTCAGGTCGGTCTGGTCATAGCCCGCGTTTTCCCTCTCCAGCCCCTGGTAGAGTTCGTCGAATATCGATGCGCACCACTCCCAGACGTTGCCATGCATGTCATGCAGCCCCCAGGGGTTCGGAGGGAAGGTGTCCACCGGCGTGGTTTTACCGCGCCTCGTACCCCGCTCGCTGCCACCGTAGGTGAAGTTGCCATCGAAGTTGGCCTGGTCGGTGGTGATCGTGGGGCCGGTCCAGAACGGGGTCGTGGTGCCGGCACGGCAGGCGTACTCCCACTCTGCCTCTGTAGCCAGCCGGATGGTTTCGGCCGTTCTTTCTGAGAGCCAGAAGCAGTACTCCATGGCGCTCCAGTAGGTGATATTGATCACTGGCAGGTTTCCCCGGCCCCAGCCCTCGTCCTCCGGCCGAATGTGTTTCACGTCGTGGCAAAACAGATCGAACATGTCGAAGGTAACCTGTGTCTTGAGAATCTCGAACGGCGCCACTTCGACCTCGTGTTGACATTCATTGTCAAACCGGTCCCGTTCATCCCCGGGTGAACCCATCAGGTAGCTGCCACCCTCGACAGCCACCCAGTCCTCTTCTCGGATACCGAAGCGAGCCCTGGCGGGGGGGTGTCGCCCATCACCGGGTTGCGGCTGGATCGCCTGCAGGCGAGATTCGTACAGCGCTTTGTATGGCCCCAGCGTGGCGGCCTTGTTGAGGGTACGGGCGTCCACCAGCGGAGGGGGCAGTGGTGAAGCAGCCTGGGGAGGGAGCGGTGCGGCATCGACCGGTATTCCGCATCTGTCACAAAACCGGGCCTGCGGTTGGAACGGTTTGCCACAGAAACAGCAGCGTCCCTCGCGGCAGAGCGAGTGGCCGCATTGTGCACAGAACAGTGCTCCCGGGTCCTCGATCAGGTGATGGCAGTTGTCGCACTGCATTAATGGGTAGGAACTCCATGGGTACCCTTGGTCGCTTGCAGAATATCATAGCTAGGAAAGGGTGGGGTAATCCCGCCTGCTTCTTAATGATGGTTCTAGTTAGTGCCTTCTAACGACTATAGAATTAGAAGTAGCATGGCCGATTTGCGGGCAAGCACATGGAGGGTGATTTGGGGGATTACCTTTCGTTTATTTTTTAGGCGCTGCGTGGAAATAAAAATCGATAAAATAGTAAAATAATTCATATTCCTTGTTTCTATATAGTCAAGATATTTTACAGTTTAATATTCTTGTTACGGCAAGTATCTGTTTCTTATATATTTAATATTTGGCATGTATATTGAATAAGGTGCTTTACTGATCTTTCTTCAGCGGACAATGAAGTTTATTAATCCTACATATGATTTAAAGGAGAGTAAGATGATTAGAAAAGTAACAAGGACATTAGCCGCGCTATTCTTGCTTATGTTTGGGGCAAATGCTTCAGCGGCATTGATCGAGACGGCTCTTGGTATCGTAATCGATGGATCCGGAAGTATATCAGGCTCTAATTTTACTACCCAGATTAATGCTTATACGTCAGTTTTTTCTGACAATTCTATCGTTAAAGCAGATGGAAGTGTTGTTGTAAACGTAGTTCAGTTTTCGAACACAGCGCAATTAGAGCAGATAGCTATACGCATCGAAGATGAAACTGATAGAACTACACTAATAGACGCATTTAACAACATGTCACAGCTTAATAGTTTGACTGCAATTGGTAGCGGAATTTCACTCGCCGTTAGCAACATGGATACTTTCCTGGAAGGCCTTGATACGGCAATCTTTTCAAGCTCATTTAGAAAGCTGATAGATGTCTCAACTGATGGAGGCAATAATTCAGGACCAAGCCCGGCTACTGAGACGGCAAGTGCTGTAAATACAGATGGCTATGCTCAAGTAAATTGTCTTGGTATTGGTGGATCTGCAGATTGTAGCTGGAATGATGGGTATGGTATTGATTTTTCAGCTAATACCTTCGCTGAGGTTGAATCGGTATTGAAAAGAAAGGTCGGTACTGAGCTTGGAACAGTACCTGCCCCCGCCACCCTGTTACTGATGGGTGCCGGTCTGCTTGGTTTCAGCGCCGCGCGTCGTCGCAAGAGTAGTTGAGCTGAACCGTTGTTGATGTAAGGAAAGCCCCGCACTGCGGGGTTTTTTTTCATCATGATGTTTCGCTACACTCCCTGGACTATCTTGTCTCGCCGCTGATTTTGTTCTTGAATAGGGCTTCTCTGGTAACACCTTTCACCTTGTTGCTTTGTTGGGGACGATTAAGGAATGAAGCGTATCTTTCTGTTCCTCGCCACTAACCTTGCGGTACTGGCGGTGCTGTCGGTAACCCTGCGCCTGCTGGGCGTGGAGGGGATCCTGGATGAGCAAGGCGTGGGCCTGGATATCAACTCGCTGGTGATCTTTGCCGCTGTGCTCGGTTTCGGTGGCTCGTTGATCTCGCTGTTTATATCGAAGTGGACCGCCAAGCGGATGATGGGACTGCAGATGATCGAGACGCCCCGCTCATCGGCTGAGCAGTGGCTGGTCGATACTGTCCGACGCCAGGCAGAGCAGGCCGGTATTGGTATGCCGGAGGTGGCGATCTACCAGGGGGCGGAGATGAATGCCTTTGCCACCGGCTGGAATCGTAACAACGCACTGGTGGCGGTCAGTAGCGGACTCCTGCAGCAGATGGATCGGGCAGAGGTGGAGGCGGTGCTGGGTCACGAGGTGAGTCACGTGGCCAACGGCGACATGGTGACTCTGGCCCTGATCCAGGGGGTGGTCAACACCTTTGTGATTGTGCTCTCGCGGGTCATTGGCCACCTGGTGGACCGGGTGGTGTTCAAGACCGAGCGGGGACATGGCCCGGCATTCTGGATTACCGCGATCGTAGCGGAACTGGTGCTGGGGATTCTGGCCAGTATTATCGTCATGTGGTTTTCGCGCCAGCGTGAGTACCGGGCCGATGCGGGAGGCGCTCAACTGGCGGGCCGAAACAGCATGGTCAGTGCCCTGGCTCGGCTGGGTGGCGTGCAGCAGCCGGAGGGGTTGCCCGACCAGCTGGCCGCCTTCGGGATCTCCGGCGGCAAGGGTCTGGGCGACCTGTTCCGGACCCATCCACGGATCGAGGACCGGATCGCCCGGCTCAGGGCGGTGGAGTAAGAGCTTGATCCGGCGGCTCCCCTCACTCCCGGCGATGGCGCGCGCCATACTGCCGATCCTGTTCCTGTTAATGTCATCAGGCTGCATGACGGTGGCGGAGAAGGAGCATATTGAAGCCCTGCCGATGTATGGCCAGCCGGAACTGCAGCGACCCGAATTCCTGGTGTGGGAGCACAACACCTTTGTTTCGCAGGAGACGAAGCGCCATGACGGGGACCGGCGGCGCGCCAGTCGGACCTGGGTGGGCCGGGGCATGCAGGCACTGGGTTTCGGTGATATCGATGGTGCCATGCGCCAGTTCAACCGGGCCTGGCTGCTGGACGAAGAGAATTACCAGGTCTACTGGGGGTTCGCCCAGGTATCTGTTCTGCGGAATCAGTATCAGGCGGCAGCCGGGCAGCTGGATCGCGCTCTGGCCCTGGTGGATGATCCGTTCCAGAAGCCTGCATTGTTGACAGATCGGGGAACGGCGGCGTCGCTGGTGGCGGTACAGTATCCGCTGCAGGACAGGCACAGGCGCGAAGGGTTCGAAGTCGCCCGACATCATTTCCGTTTGGCCCTGCAGCTGGATCCCGGTTATCTGCCGCTGTGGGAGGCCTGGGCCCGGGCCTGCTACCGGGAGGGCGCCTACGTCGAAGCGTGGGAGAAGATCCAGCAGGCCAGACAGCGTGGGGCCAGGCGCATCTCTGCAGAGTTCGTCAGCGCGCTTTCGGAGAAACTTCGCCGGCCAGCGTCGGTTGTGGGAGGAGAGGAGTCCCGGTAGGCCGGGTGATGGGGCACCGGAACCCTATCAGGCAGTAGCCTGCGTATCCTGTGACAAGGTGTCGTACAGTGCTTCGAACTCGGTTGTGAGCTTGTGCCGGGGATCGAAATGGATCATCGGCCGGGCGTGCTGGTGGGACTCCCGTATGCGGATCGAAGGGGAGAGGTAGCTTTTCAGAATGGGAAGCTCCTCCATGATCAGTTCGTTCACGATTTCTCTCGGCAGTCGGGCCCGGGACTGGAACTGGTTGACCACGATGCCTTCCACTTTCAGTTGATTGTTGTGATCCTCCTGGATCTCCCGCACGTTGGCCAGCAGCGTGTAGAGGGCCTGGCGTGAAAAGTCATCGCAGTCGAAGGGAATCAGGCAGCGATCGGCGGCGATCAGGGCCGACCGGGTGAAAAAATTCAGTGCAGGGGGCGTGTCGATGTAGAGCGCGTCATAGCCCTCGAGTGATTCCAGCGCGTCGCGCAGCTTGAACATCTTGTAGCGGGATTCCAGTTTTCCCTGCTGCTCCTCCAGGTCGGGATGGGCCGGCATCAGGTGGAGGTTGTCGAACGGTGTTTCGTGAATATAGCCCGCGGCCCCTTTCGGCTTGTAGCTGTAGGAGAGTATCTCCTTGAAGAAGTCGACCAGGGTGCTATCCAGTTCCTCCGCACGGGGACCCAGCAGGTAACGGGTGGAGTTGCCCTGGGGGTCAAGGTCGATCACCAGGGTACGCCTGCCGCGGGCTGCACTGATCGCCGCCAGGTTGCAGGTGATAGTGGACTTGCCAACGCCACCCTTCTGGTTGAACACCACTCGACACGTCATGTTTGCCCCCGCGAATCCTTGGATTAGAGGGGAGAGTGTATCGCTACCATTTGTGCGCTGCAACAAAATGAAGGGGTGCATCCTTGTACCACTCCTTGCGGCTATTTTATGGATCAGATAGAACTTTAACAGGAGCGGCCGGTGGATAACTATCAACGCATCTGGCGTACCGTGCAGGTAATACCGGAAGGCAGGGTGGCCAGTTACGGGCAGGTGGCCGACCTGGCCGGGCTGCCACGCCGCGCGCGCCTGGTGGGACGGGCCCTGGGCGCGGTGCCGGACGATCTGGTGGTGCCCTGGTACCGGGTGTTGCGCAGTGACGGTCGGATCGCCTTTCCCCCCGGCTCGCCCCAGGCAGAGCGACAGAAACAGCATCTGCAGGAGGAGGGCGTGGTGGTCCTGAACAACCGGGTCAGGCTTAAGGAGTTCGGCTGGCGGCCGGACCTGGCGGAGTTGTTGATGCGGCTGGAGTTTTAGTATTTAGCAGGTTGGGGTTTGCAGGCTCTCTCTAACCCACCCTCTGTTCGGTAGTGGTGCCGGATCCCATCGGCCCGGAGGCGGGCCTCCTACAGGGCCAAATCGGGTGTGGGAGCGGCACCTTCGTCGCGCAGAGATCCCGTGCGTAGGTTGGGGTGAGCAGAGCGAACCCCAACAGGTCAGGGTTACGCGCAACGGCAAATGTTGGGCTTCGCAAGCTCACCCCAACCTACCCTACGGTTGAGTACCTGGGGATGAGGCGCATTCCCTTGGGTTCGCAAACTCACACCGATTTACACCCCTGCCAGCTGTTTTCCACGTTGCTGTTCCGCCTCCGGTTGCGGTACCATGTGACGCATGTGGGGCAACCTTGTTGCCCCGGTAGAAGCGGGGGTGCCGCCGTGACGGTGGCTGAGAAATACCCTTTGAACCTGATCCGGGTCATACCGGCGTAGGGAAGCTGTCCCTGTCCTGTGGTACCGTCAGAACAGGTTTCCCTCCATCCCGTTCAACCCCCGTTTCGTCTGACCCCATCCCACTGGAGGACGAAACACCATGCAATCCAATGAGCATTCCCAGACGGCGCAGACGGTGGATACCGCGAAGCTTGAGGTGCAGCCGTTTCCCGGTTCCCGCAAGATCTATATCCAGGGCAGTCGCCCGGATATCCGGGTGCCGATGCGCGAGATCTCGCTGACCGATACCCCGGCCACCTTCGGTGCCGAGTCCAATGCCCCGGTGCTGGTCTACGACACCTCCGGTATCTATACCGACCCGGATGCCAGCATCGACCTGCGCCAGGGCCTGCCGGAGATCCGCCGTGCCTGGATCGAGGAGCGGGGCGATACCGAGACACTCTCGGGCGTCAGCTCCCGCTTCACCCGTGAGCGCAAGGAGAACCCGGAGCTTGATGCCCTGCGTTTCGAGCATCTTCGGGCGCCGCGCCGGGCAAAACCCGGTGCCAACGTGACCCAGATGCACTATGCGCGCAAGGGCATCGTCACCCCGGAGATGGAGTACATCGCCCTGCGCGAGAACATGCGCCTGCAGGAGGCCCGGGATCAGGGGTTGCTGCAGCAACAGCACCCCGGTTTCAGCTTCGGTGCGGCCATCCCGAAGGAGATCACCCCGGAGTTCGTGCGTGACGAGGTGGCCCGTGGCCGCGCCATCATCCCGGCCAACATCAACCACACCGAGCTGGAGCCGATGATCATCGGCCGCAACTTCCTGGTCAAGATCAATGGCAACATCGGCAACTCCGCCCTCGGTTCGAGCATCGAGGAGGAGGTGGAGAAGATGGCCTGGGGTATCCGCTGGGGTGCCGATACCATCATGGATCTCT
>JAPHTA010000009.1 GCA_026196475.1 Sedimenticola sp. | reverse complement strand
GTGCGCACGCTGTGGCCGACCTCGAGGCCGATGTCCCAGAAGAAGGTGAGCAGTTCCGACAGGGTTTCCGAGTGGCGATCCGGATCGGCATCATCAAGCAGGATCATCAGGTCGATATCCGAGCCGGGATGCAGCTCCATGCGACCGTAGCCGCCCACTGCGACCAGGGCGGCCTTGGCATCCGGCGGCATCTTCAGGCGCCATGCCTCGGTCAGGAGGTTGTCCACCGTCTGCGCCCGCAGGGCTACCAGGGTGGTGATCGGGTCGCCCTGTTCGAAGCGGACCCTGAGGGCCTCGTTGCCCTGCTCGATGGCAGCCTGGAACAGGGGCAGGGGGTTTTCGACGCCGTCTATCGAGCTGGCGAAAGCGATCGGGTCCGGTATCTGCGTCTGTACCATCGGTATCGGATCAGGCGCTGGCCTGTTCCCGCTCCTCCTGCCGCAGGGTGAGCACCTCGTAGCCGCTGTCGGTGACCAGGATGGTGTGTTCCCACTGCGCGGAGAGGCTGCGGTCCCTGGTGACCACGGTCCAGCCGTCGGGCAGCATCTTCACCTGGCGCTTGCCGGCATTGATCATCGGTTCGATAGTGAAGCACATGCCGGCCTGCAGGGTAACGCCGGTACCGGGGGTGCCGTAATGCAGCACCTGGGGATCCTCATGAAATCCCCTGCCGATGCCATGGCCGCAATACTCCTGTACCACCGAGTAGTGGTGGGATTCTGCATACTGCTGGATGGTGTGACCGATATCGCCCAGACGGGCCCCAGGTTTCACCTGCCGGATGCCAAGCCACAGGGCATCGTAGGTGACCTGGGCCAGGCGCCGGGCCAGTATCGACGGGTCACCGACAAAGAACATCTTGCTGGTGTCGCCGTGAAACCCATCCTTGATGGTGGTGATATCGATGTTCACGATGTCACCGTTCTTGAGCTTCTTGTTGCCCGGAATGCCGTGGCAGACCTGGTGGTTGACCGAGGTGCAGATCGATTTCGGAAAGCCGCGGTAGTTGAGGGGTGCGGGAATCGCTTTCTGTTCGTTGACGATGTAGTCGTGGCAGATACGGTCCAGTTCGTCAGTGGTCACGCCGGGCTGGACATGGGGTTCGATCATCTCCAGCACCTCGGCGGCCAGGCGTCCCGCAACCCGCATCTTTTCGATCTCTTCCGGGGTTTTGATGATTACACTCATTGTCTGTCGCGTTTCCTGGTGGCGGGTGGTTGTGGGATATCCGGGCGATGCGCGGATCAGGCATCCTGTTGCCCTATTGTAAAGGTTAATTCCGGTCGCTTCACCTCCGGCGGCCTGGGGTTGAAGTGGCGGGTACCCTGATCTCCCCGGTCGCCGGTTGTGGATTGTCCGGCCGGTCGGTATGTGGTATAAAACGCGGCTTCAGAACCGTACCGGTTCGGAAGAGGCCGGGGCTGTGTCCCGGCACAAAACTACACACACGCACCGACACGGCTGTCGGGGTGCCCGGGAAACCGGGTCGTCAGCCGGGGTGCGTGGAGGACTAACCCGCTACAATTCGGAGCTTTACATGAGCAATATATCGATGCGCCAGATGCTCGAGGCTGGCGTGCACTTCGGTCATCAGACCCGTTACTGGAACCCCAAGATGGGGGCCTACATCTTCGGTCACCGCAACAAGATTCACATCGTGAATCTGGACAAGACCCTTCCCCTGTACAAAGAAGCCATGAACTTCATGGGCTCCCTTGCGGCCAACGGCGGCAAGATCCTGTTCGTCGGCACCAAGCGCGCGGCCAGCGACACCGTTAAGGAAGAGGCACGGCGTTGCGGTATGCCCTACGTCAACCACCGCTGGCTGGGCGGCATGCTGACCAACTTCAAGACCATCAAGCAGCGGATCAAGCGCCTGAAGGACCTGGAGGCGATGTTCGAGGATGGTTCGATCGAGCGATTCAACAAGAAAGAGGCCCTGGGCCTGCGTCGCGAGATGGAGAAGCTGGATCGCAGCCTGGGTGGTATCAAGGAGATGAACGGCCTGCCGGACGTGCTGTTCGTGATCGATACCGGACACGAGAATATCGCGATCTCCGAGGCCCGCAAGCTGGGCATCCCGGTGGTTGGTGTGGTGGATACCAACAACAACCCGGATGATATCGACTACGTGATTCCCGGTAACGACGATGCGATCCGCGCCATCCAGCTCTATGTCCAGGGGGCTGCCGCGGCCGTGCTGGAAGGGCGTGCCAGTGCCGCACACCTGGGTGGCAAGGCAAATGGCGATGACGAGTTTGTCGAGGTCCCGGAAGCGAAGAGTGAGGCGGCAGAGTAATCTCTGACCCTGACTGATCTGAAGACCGGGCGGGTCCAGCGACAAGCGGACCCGCCCGAAATGACAACCGAAGATAGCGTGAACAGGGCGACCCAACAGCGTCGCCAGACCAGGACAGCTCCGCGCGATGCCGAACTGCGGAAACCTCCGGCTCTCCCGGCACGGTTGTCCACTGTCCTGAACGAATGCCGCTATCCAATCAAACAGAAGCTTTAGTTTTAAAGCGAGGATATACGAATCATGGCGATTACAGCCTCTCTGGTAAAGGAACTGCGTGAACGTACCGGTTCCGGCATGATGGAATGTAAAAAGGCGCTGGTCGAAACCAATGGCGATATCGACGCCGCAATCGAGAACATGCGCAAGTCGGGCCAGGCCAAGGCGGCCAAGAAGGCCGGTCGTACCGCGGCTGATGGCATCATCGTTATCCAGATGACCGAAGACTGCAAAAAGGGTGTCATGGTGGAGGTCAACTGCGAAACCGACTTCGTGGCCAAGGACGAAAATTTCACCTCCTTCGCCGACGCGGTTGCCCAGCGTGCGCTGAATTCCGATGTCGATAGCGTCGACGATCTGCTCAACGCCCCGCTGCACGATGGCGAGGAGACCACCGTAAACACCGCACGCGAGGCGTTGATCGCCAAGATCGGCGAGAACATGAACGTGCGCCGTTTCGAGCGCTTCGAGTCGGCCAACGGCAAGCTCGCCAGCTACAGTCATGGTGCACGGATCGGCGTTGTTGTGGATGTCGAGGGTGGAGACGATGAGCTGGCCCGGGACGTGGCCATGCACGTGGCCGCCAGTAACCCGACCTGTGTCTCCGAGGAGCAGGTGCCGGCCGACATGCTGGACAAGGAGCGGGAGATTTTCCGTGTCCAGGCGCTGGAAAGCGGTAAGCCGGAGAATATCGTTGACAAGATCGTCGATGGCCGGGTTCGCAAGTACCTCTCTGAAATTACCCTGCTGGGCCAGGCGTTCGTCAAGGACCCGGATGTAACGGTGCAGAAACTGCTCTCCAGTGCCGGTGCCAAGGTCAACTCCTTCAAGCGTTTTGAGGTGGGCGAGGGTATCGAGAAGAAGCAGGAAAACTTTGCTGACGAGGTAATGGCCCAGGTTCGCGGCGATTAACAACCGAAGCAGAAAACAGTCCCGGTTATCCGGGACTGTTTTTATCCGTCCTGGAGGTGACAAGTCCGTATGTCTGAAAAAATTGGCCTGCGTATTCTGCTCAAACTGAGCGGAGAAGCACTCATGGGGGAGGGTGATTTCGGTATCGACCCGAAAACCATCTCCCGGGTCGCCAACGATATCAAGGCACTGGTCAACGAGGGTGTCGAGATAGGGCTGGTGATTGGTGGTGGCAATATCTTCCGTGGTGAAGGCCTGGCCAAGGCAGGCATCGACCGGGTCTCCGGCGATCACATGGGTATGCTGGCCACGGTGATGAATGCCCTGGCAATGCAGAATGCCCTGATCAGCATCGGCGTCCCGGCGCGCACCCTTTCCGCCATCAGTATGCAGCAGGTGTGCGAGACCTACACGCGCCGCAAGGCGATTGAATACCTGGCCAGCGGCGATGTGGTGTTGTTTGCGGCCGGTACCGGTAACCCCTTCTTTACCACCGATTCGGCCGCCAGCCTGCGGGCGATAGAGATCAACGCCGACCTGATGATCAAGGCCACCAAGGTGGACGGTATCTACTCGGCCGATCCGGTACAGCATGCCGAGGCGGAGTTCTATCCCCGCATCAGCTACGACCGGGCCCTGTCCGAGGGGCTCAGAGTCATGGACGCCACCGCCATCGTCCTGTGTCGTGACAACAACATGCCTCTGCGCATAATGAACATCAATACGCCGGGCGCACTGCTGCGCCTGGTACAGGGTGAAGAAATCGGTTCCCTTGTGGAGAGTGGAAAATGATCGATGATATCAAGAAAGACGCGGCGACCCGCATGGGCAAGAGCGTGGAGTCACTGGACCATGAGCTGGCAAAGGTAAGAACGGGCCGGGCCCATCCCAGCCTGCTGGATCACCTCACTGTCTCCTACTACGGTTCCGATGTCCCGCTCAGCCAGGTCGCCAACGTGAATGTTGATGATGCCCGTACTCTGGCGATCACGCCGTGGGAGAAGGACATGGTCAAGACCATTGAGAAGGCGATCATGAACTCCGACCTCGGACTCAACCCGAATACCGCCGGGATGGTGATCCGGGTGCCTTTGCCTCCGCTTACCGAAGAGCGCCGGAAGGACCTGATCCGGGTGGTGCGTGGGGAAGCGGAGCAGGCGCGGGTGGCGGTGCGCAATATCCGCCGTGACGCCAACAGTGACCTGAAGAGCCTGGTCAAGGAGAAGCTGATCTCCGAAGATGACGAGCACCGGGGGCAGGAGATCATTCAGAAGCTGACAGACCAGCACATCAAGGAGATAGACGATCACCTGGCGGCGAAGGAAGAGGATCTGATGTCGATTTGAGACCCCTCCCGGGGTGGCGGGCCGCAACCGGCCCGGTTGCCTGCGTTGACGGTTTTTGACAACATCGGGATTTGGTTTTATGGAGGGGGATGGATTGGCCCGGTTACCACGGCACGTCGCAATCATCATGGATGGCAATGGCCGCTGGGCAAAACAGAGGGAACTGCCACGTCATGCCGGGCACAAGGCCGGGGTCGGATCGGTACGCTCCAGTGTGGAGGAGTCGGTCAGGCACGGTGTAGAGGTGCTTACCCTGTTCGCCTTCAGCAGTGAAAACTGGAAGCGGCCGCAAAAAGAGGTGTCGCTGCTGATGGATCTGTTCATGGTTGCCCTGCAGCGAGAGGTGAAGCGGCTCAAACGCAACAATGTGCGGCTGCGTATCATCGGAGACCGCAGTGCCTTTTCAGACAAGCTTCAACAGCGGATCGCCCAGGCGGAGACGGATACCGATCAGTGCAACGGCATGCTGCTGCAGATTGCCGCAAACTATGGCGGTCGCTGGGACATTACCCGGGCTACACGGCGACTTGCGGAACGGGTTGCGGCGGGTGGACTGCATCCGGATCAGATCGATGAGTCGGCGATTGCCGCGGAACTGTCATTCGCCGGACTGCCGGACCCGGATCTCTTCATCCGTACCGGCGGCGAGCAGCGAATCAGTAATTTCATATTGTGGCAGTGCGCCTACACCGAACTCTATTTTACAGATACCTACTGGCCCGACTTCGATGCAGACGCTTACTCTGAGGCACTGGATTTCTACGCCGGGCGCCAGCGTCGTTTCGGTATGACCGGCGAACAGGTCGAAGAGACCGGGTCGACCGGACGGCCAGGCTGATCCATGCTTCTTCACCGGATCCTGACCGCGCTGCTGCTCCTGCCCCTGGTCATTGCCCTGGTTCTCTACCTGCCGCAAGTTGGATTTGCGTTGGCTCTCGCCGCTGTCATCCTGCTCGCCGCCAGCGAGTGGACACGTTTGGCTGGCCTGACATCACCATTACCGCGTGCGCTCTACCTGGGCGTCATGGCAGCCGGTATGCTGGGTGGCTGGTTTCTCCTGTCGTTCCCTGATCTGTTGCTCTGGCTGTTTGTCCTGACCGGTCTGGGTTGGCTGGTGATCTCCCTGAAAATCATTCGTTATCACCCGCAAAAGGCACGGCCGGCAGGGCATACGGTAAAGCTTCTGCTGGGCCTGTTCGTCCTGCTGCCGACCTGGATTGCACTGGTGCGGCTGCACGGGGACGGGATTCGGGGGCCGGAACTTGTCCTCTTTACACTCTCCCTCTCCTGGGTGGCGGATACCGGCGCCTATTTTTCCGGCCGCGCCTGGGGCCGTGTAAAGCTGGCCCCCAACGTCAGTCCCAAGAAGACCTGGGAGGGGGTTTACGGCGCCCTGGTCGCGGTGGGGCTGTGGAGCGGACTGCTGTACTGGTTCCGTCCGGAGAGTGGCTCCCCCTGGCAATTGCTGCTGCTCTGCCTGCTTGTCTGCCTGGTGTCGGTGGTGGGTGATCTGTTCGAGAGCCTGATGAAGCGCGAGGCGGGGCTCAAGGACAGCGGTAACCTGTTACCCGGGCATGGTGGTATCCTGGACCGCATCGACAGTCTGACCGCGGTGGCTCCGGTGTTCTTGCTCGGCCTGCTGTTGCTGGGAGGTGGTGGATGATTGGTCTTACGATACTGGGATCGACCGGCTCGATCGGAGTCAGCACCCTGGACGTGGTGGCCCGCCACCCCGGGCAGTACCGGGTGGAGGCGCTGACCGCAAACCGGGATGTAGAGCGGTTGCTGGCCCAGTGCATCGAGTTTCACCCGGCCTATGCGGTGATGGCGGATCCTGATGCCGCACTGCTGCTGGAGCGGCGTATCCGTGATGCCGGCCTGGCGGTAGAGGTGCTGGCGGGTGTCGAAGGGCTGGAGCAGGTCGCCTCGATGGATTCCGTGCAGTACGTGATGGCTGCGATCGTCGGTGCCGCGGGCCTTCTGCCAACCCTGGCGGCAGCACGCAGCGGCAAGCGCGTCCTGCTGGCCAACAAGGAGGCACTGGTGGTCTCCGGTGAACTGTTCATGCAGACCGCGGCCAGCAGCGGTGCCGAGATCCTGCCCATCGACAGTGAACACAATGCTGTCTTCCAGTGTATGCCGGAGGGTTTCCGGGAGGGACTCGACCAGGTTGGCGTCACCCGGATACTGCTTACCGCCTCGGGTGGGCCGTTCCGCACCCTTCCGCTGGATCAGTTGCAAGGGGTGACCCCGGATCAGGCCTGTGCCCATCCCAACTGGGAGATGGGCCGCAAGATCTCGGTCGACTCCGCCACCATGATGAACAAGGGACTCGAGGTGATCGAGGCGTGCTGGTTGTTCCATACCAGTGCCGACAGGATTCGGGTGGTACTGCATCCCCAGAGCGTAATCCACTCAATGGTGGCCTACAGTGACGGCTCGGTGCTGGCCCAGCTGGGAAACCCGGATATGCGGACGCCGATTGCCCACGCGCTGGCATGGCCCCGGCGCATGGCATCGGGAGTCGAGCCCCTGGACCTGTTCGAGGTGGCACGACTCGATTTCGAAGCGCCCGATCTGCACCGGTTTCCCTGCCTGCGACTGGCCTACCAGGCGATAGACGCCGGAGGGGGGGCGCCGGCCATCCTCAATGCGGCGAACGAGGTGGCAGTGGCCGCATTCCTGGAGCGGCGCATCGCGTTCACTGCCATTCCGGCGGTGATTGATTCGGCGCTCGAAGCGCTGCCCGGCAAACGGGTGGATGACCTGGATGGCCTGCTCGCGCTGGATGCCGAGGCCCGCGAGCGGGCGGAACAATCGATCGCCGGCCTGGTCTGACAGATTCGTTATGGGCTCATTTCTCTTTACCGTCGTCTCTTTCATCGTCGCCCTCGGCATACTCATTACCGTGCACGAGTTCGGCCATTTCTGGGTGGCCCGTAAACTGGGTGTCAAGGTGCTGCGCTTCTCGATCGGCTTTGGTCGTCCGTTGTTCAGCTTTCGTGGTCGCAAGGATACGCTTCAGCCACCCACTGCCGGCGGCGAACCGGGCGAGGCGGATCTTGGAACCGAGTACGTGGTCGCCGCCATTCCGCTGGGCGGCTACGTCAAGATGCTCGACGAGCGGGAGGGCGATGTACCGGCGCGCTATCTCGACCAGGCGTTCAATCGGAAGCCGGTTGCGGTGCGGTCCGCAATCGTTGCCGCCGGACCGCTGTTCAATTTCGCCTTCGCCATCCTGGCCTTCTGGATTATCGGCGTAACCGGTGATACCGGTTCCCGTCCCTGGGTGGGTAGTGTCAGCCCGGACTCGATAGCCGCCAAGGCCGGATTCCAGGCCGATGACGAGTTTATCGCCATTGGTGATGTCGCCACCCCCACCTGGGAATCCGTGGTCTATGCCATGTTGACCGACTCCACTTCCGGCGAGGATGTGACGGTCAGGGTCCGGGTCACGGACGGAATGGAGCGAATCAGGGTATTGCCTGGTGAACGCCTGCTGGGATTGGCGGAGGACGGACAGTTGCTGAGTCGGATCGGTCTTTCCCCCAAGCGACCACGGATTGAGCCTGTGATTGGAAGGGTGGTTGAAGGGGAACCGGCCCGGGATGCGGGCTTACTGGAGGGTGACCGGGTTCTCGCAATCGATGGGGAACCGGTCGATTCCTGGTCGGCCATGGTCGAGTATATCCAGGCGCGCCCCGGCAAGGTGTTGCAACTGACAATAGAGCGTGCTGGTGAGCGCCAGCAACGCCAGGTGGTGGTGGGCAGCAGGCAGGTGGGCGAGCAGAGTGTAGGCCGGATCGGTATCGGTCCACTGGTTCCCGAGGGCCTGTTCGATCCCTACCGGGTCGAAATCCGCTATGGTCCCGTGGAGGCGGTGGGCGTGGCGCTGACCAAGACCGGGGACATGTCCCTGTTCATGCTCAAGATGTTGGGACGGATGTTGACCGGGGAGCTTTCGGTGAGAAATCTCAGCGGTCCGATCTCGATTGCCCAGACCGCCGGCAAGACCGCCAGTTACGGCTTTACCCAGTTCATGAAGTTTCTGGCGCTGGTCAGCATCAGTCTGGGCGTCCTCAACCTGCTGCCGGTGCCGGTACTGGATGGTGGGCACCTGTTCTTCTTTCTTCTGGAGGCGGTCAAGGGAAGTCCGCTCTCGGAACGGGCACAGGCCCTGGGTCAGCGGGTCGGCCTGGTGATACTTCTGGGCCTGATGACCCTGGCCTTCTATGTCGATATTACCCGGCTGTTCCAGTGACAAAATGTCCGGTGCGGCCCTTGGGCGGGATCGAAAGTTTATTTATACTAGCACTCTTTTGGCCGGGAAACGCTGTTTTCGGCCGGCGGCATGCAAAAAAGAATATAAATAACAGGGTGTTATGTTAGTATCGGTCCTGTTTGGCAAGCGTTTGCCGCGGATTGCCAGGGCACAGATCACGGGGCATGATCGGTCCGCTCCAGGGTGCCGGGGCGAGGCAGAATGATCATGGACAGTCTTCAAAAACAATACTTTATAAAGAGAATATGAAACTGGTTAATACGCTTCGCGGTCTGTTCCTTACCCTTGCCCTGGGGCTCTCGCCGCTGGTCCTGGGTGAAACCTTCGTGGTGAAGGATATACGGGTGGATGGCCTGCAGCGCATCTCCCCCGGAACCGTCTTCAACTACCTTCCGGTGAAGATCGGCCAGGAGATCGAGTCGGATGAGACCGGGGATATCATCCGCGCCCTGTTCAAGACCGGGTTCTTCAAGGATGTGAAGCTGGAGCGAAAGGATGACGTACTGATCGTGTTCGTCACCGAGCGGCCGGCCATTGCCCAGATCGATATCGAGGGCAACAAGTCCCTGGAGACCGAACCCCTGCTGCTGGCGCTGAAGGATATCGGCCTGGCCGAGGGTCGGGTGTTCAACCGCTCGGTACTGGCCAGGATCGAACAGGAGTTGCAGCGCCAGTACTTCAACCTGGGCAAGTACGCGGTCAAGCTCTCCTCCACTGTGACCCCGCTGGAGCGTAACCGGGTCGCCATCGGGATCGAGATATCGGAAGGCGTTAGCGCCCGCATCAAGAAGATCAACATCATTGGCAACAGCGCGTTCGAGGAGGAGGATCTGCTGGACGAGTTCAGTCTCAACACCACCGGCTTTCTCTCCTCTTTCACCAAGGACGACCAGTACTCCCGGGAGAAGCTCTCCGGTGACCTGGAGAAGCTGCGCTCCTACTATCTCGATCGCGGCTTCATCAATTTCAAGATCACCTCCACCCAGGTCTCTATCACCCCGGACAAGAAGGACATCTACGTCACGGTGAATATCGACGAGGGGGACGTCTACACCATCAGCGACATCCGTCTCACCGGTGACCTGGTGCTGGAGAAGGAGAAGTTCTTCCCCATGATCCGGCTGGTGCGCGGGGAGGTATTCTCGCGTAAGCAGGTGGTGGGCAGTGCGGAACGCATCAGTGCCCTGCTGGGGGACAACGGCTACGCCTTCGCCAACGTCAACAGCATCCCGGATATCGACGAGGAGAAGAAGCAGGTCGCCGTAACCTACTTCGTCGATCCCGGAAAGCGGGTCTATGTGCGCCGGGTCAATATGAAGGGCAACAGCGACACCCGCGACGAGGTGCTGCGCCGGGAGATGCGGCAGATGGAAGCGGCCTGGTACTCCGCCGAGCAGGTGACCCGTTCCCGGGAGCGTCTGCAGCGGCTCGGCTTCTTCGACGAGGTGAACGTGGAGACCCCGGCAGTGCCCGGTTCCACCGACGAGGTGGACGTGAACATCTCGGTAGTGGAAAAACCGATGGGAAATCTGATGGCCGGTCTCGGCTTCTCCCAGTCCGACGGCGTCATCTTCAGCACCAGCCTGAGCCAGAAGAACTTTCTCGGTACCGGCAAGCAGGTCTCACTGGCGTTTGACAACAGCTCATCCAACACCCATTACCGGCTCGGCTACGTCAACCCCTACTACACCATCGACGGCATCAGCCGCGGTTTTACCCTGAGTTACCAGAAGACCGATTTCGACGAGGTGGATACCGCCAAGTACCTGACCGACACCGCCACCGCCGGGGTGACTTTCGGTGTACCGATTACCGAGACCGACCGGGTCAACTTCACCGCGGACCTGATCGGTACCGATTTCAAGCCGAATGGAGCCTGTCCGGCAACTATTGCAGCTAAGGATTACGTCTGCCAGTTCCAGTCGGAGAACGGCACCAGCTTCCTCGATTTCAAGATCGGCACCAGCTGGACCCGGGACTCCCGGGACTCCTCCCTGATGCCGACCAAGGGCGGGCGACAGAGTCTGACCGCCTCGATCACCCTGCCGGGGAGCGATCTGGAGTACTACAAGCTTGCCTACAAGCACAAGCGCTACTTCCCGCTCAACAATACCTTCACCCTGGCCCTGAACGGTGACCTGGCCTACGGTGACGTCTACGGTGACACCTCGCGACTGCCGCTGTGGGAGAACTACTTTGCCGGCGGTATCAAGACGGTGCGCGGCTTCAAGGACTACAGCCTCGGTCCGCGCGACAACAACAACGATCCGGTGGGCGCCAACGTGCGCGTTGTCGGTAACGCGGAGATCTTCTTCCCGGCCCCGTTCAAGCTGATCGAACGCTCGATCCGCCTGGGCGTCTTCCTGGATGCGGGCAACGTATTCAGTACCCATGGCGGTGCCGACTTCGACCTGGGCGAGATTCGCTACTCCACCGGTGCCTCGGCCCTCTGGCTGTCGCCCATGGGCGCTCTAGGTATGAGCCTGGGGCTTCCCCTGAATGACGCGTCGGGCGATGATACGGAGATCTTCCAGTTCACATTCGGAACTGCATTCTAGGAATTTAGGAGAGTATTTTGAAAAAAGCACTATTTGCCATCCTGGTCACCTTGCTGATCGCCTTCAACACCGTCTCCGCAGCCGATTTCAAGGTGGCCGTGGTAGACCTGAACAAGGTTATGGAGCAGTCCCCGCAGGCCACCGATATCAGCAACGCGCTGAAGCAGGAGTTCCAGGCCCGGGAACAGGACCTGATTGCCAAGGCCAAGCAGTTAAAGCAGCTGGAAGACAAGCTGGCGCGGGATGGTGCTGTCATGAGTGCCGAAGAGGCAAAGCGTCTGGAAACCGACATCCGCTCCCGCCGCCGTCAACTCACCACCTCCCGTGCCGAGTTCCGGGAGGATGCCAACCTGCGTCGCAACGAGGCGGTCAACCGCCTGTTGCGCAAGGTGGGTGAAGTGGTGGCCCAGGTAGGCGAGGAAGAGGGCGTTGACTTGATCATGACTGATGGCGTCGCCTACTTTAACAAGCGCGTGGACTTGACAGCGACGGTGCTAAAGCGCCTGCAGGAGCTGCACAAGGCTGCCCAGTAGGCAAGCGCGGGTGAGCAGCATCGCCTTTTCCCTGGCAGAGCTGGCACAGCGGGTGGGGGCCGATCTCCGGGGTAACGGGGCGGTCACCATCACCCACGCCGATACGATTCAGGATGGGGGCGATGGGGCCATCTGCTTCCTGGCCAACAGCAAGTACCGGCACTACCTGGCCACGACCCGTGCCTCGGCGGTGATCCTGCCGGCCCAGGACGCTGCCGAGTGCCCCACGAATGCGCTGGTCTCTGACAATCCCTACCTGACCTATGCCCGGATCGCCACCCTGCTCTATCCGCCACTGAAGGTGGTGGGTGGTCTGCACCCTTCCGCTATTCTGGACGAGAGTGCCGTGGTTCACCCGGAGTCATGGGTAGGCCCCAATTCGGTAATCGGTCCCGGTGTGGAGATCGGTGCCGGCAGCTACATCGGCCCCGGCTGCGTGGTCGAGGCGGGGAGCCGGATCGGCCGCCAGGTCCGGCTGGTGGCCAACGTCACGATCTGCCATGGAAGCCTGATCGGAGACCGGGTGCTGATTCACCCCGGGGCGGTAATCGGCAGCGACGGATTCGGCAACGCCAATGACCAGGGGGCCTGGTTCAAGGTACCGCAGATCGGAATTGCCCGCATCGGGGACGATGTGGAGATTGGTGCCAACACCACCATCGATCGCGGATCGCTGCGAGATACGATAATCTCCCGCGGGGTTCGGCTCGACAACCAGATACAGATCGCCCACAACGTGAAAGTGGGGGAGCATACGGCGATGGCCGGCTGTAGCGGGGTGGCAGGTTCCACCACCATCGGCAGCCACTGCACGGTAGGGGGCGGTGTCGGTATATCCGGCCACCTGGAGATCGGCGACAACGTGCACTTCTCGGGGCAGACCCTGGTTACCCGCTCGTTCCCGGAGCCGGGCTACTACAGTGGCAATCTGCCGGCGGTGCCAAACGGCGAGTGGCGCAAGACCGTTGCCCGGATACGGCGTCTGGAGGGGATGGCCAGGCGCCTGAATGAGCTGGAAAAGCAGGTTTTCGAACAACAGGAAAAGAAGGATCCGGACGGACAGGGTTGACCTGCCAACCTCCGGCGTCTTTCCGGACAGTGAATCAACTTGGTCGCTGAAAAGCGAGGCCCGTAGAGACCGGAGGCGAATTTTGACAGTAATGGATATCAACAAGGTGCTGGCGCTGCTGCCGCACCGCTACCCGTTCCTTCTGATCGACCGGGTACTGGAGTTCGAGAAGGACAGCCGCCTGCTGGCACTGAAGAATGTCACCTACAACGAACCCTTCTTCAACGGACACTTTCCGATACGGCCGGTGATGCCGGGGGTCTTGATCGTGGAGGCGATGGCCCAAGGCACCGGTCTGCTGGCCATGGAGTCGAACCCGGAAACGGTCACCGACAGTACGGTCTACCTGTTTGTGGGTATCGACAAGGCGCGTTTCAGGAGGCCGGTGGAACCGGGTGACCAGTTGTTGATCGAGGTAACGCAGAACTCCATCAAGC
>JAPHTA010000251.1 GCA_026196475.1 Sedimenticola sp. | reverse complement strand
GACCAAGCAGGCCTGGGCCTATCGCCAGGTCTCCCTGCTGCTGCGTCGTCCGCCCGGTCGTGAGGCCTATCCCGGTGACGTCTTCTACCTGCACTCCCGTCTGCTGGAGCGCTCGGCACGGGTCAACGAGGCCTACGTCGAGAAGTTCACCAACGGCAAGGTGAAGGGCAAGACCGGCTCCCTGACCGCGTTCCCGATCATCGAGACCCAGGGTGGTGACGTATCCGCCTTCGTACCGACCAACGTGATCTCGATCACCGACGGACAGATCTTCCTCGAGGCGGACCTGTTCAACGCCGGTATCCGGCCGGCTATCAACGCCGGTCTCTCGGTATCCCGAGTCGGTGGTGCGGCCCAGACCAAGATCATCAAGAAGCTCGGCGGCGGTGTGCGTCTGGCCCTGGCCCAGTATCGTGAGCTGGCGGCGTTCTCGCAGTTCGCTTCTGACCTGGACGATGCCACCCGGGCACAGCTGGAGCGTGGTGAGCGAGTCACCGAGCTGATGAAGCAGCCGCAGTACTCGCCACTCTCAATCGCCCAGATGGCAGTCTCCCTGTTCGCAGCCAACGAGGGCTACCTGGACGATATCCCGGCCAACAAGGTTGTGGATTTTGAGCATGCCCTGCACTCCTACATGGGTAGCAGCCAGAAGGAGTTGAGCGAGCAGATCAATGCATCGGCGGATTACAATGACGATATTGCCAAGTCACTGCATGACGCCATCAAGGACTTCAAGGCCAACCACACCTGGTAAGCATGACGTCCATAAAGCAAAACGATAAGGTTTAATCATGGCAGGCGCAAAAGAGATACGCACCAAGATTGCCAGCATCAAGAATACGCAGAAGATCACCTCTGCGATGGAGATGGTGGCAGCTGCCAAGATGCGCAAGGCACAGGATAGAAAAGAGGCCACACGTCCCTACGCGGAGAAGATGCGTAACGTGATCGGTCACCTGGCCCACGCACATCCGGAGTATGTTCACACGTTCATGAAGGAGCGTGATGTCAGCCGGGTCGGCTACATCGTGGTCTCTTCTGATCGTGGACTCTGCGGCGGTCTGAACAGCAACCTGTTCCGCAAGCTGGTCAAGGATATCAGGAAGCAGCAGGAAGCCGGCATCCAGGTCGATTTCTGTACCATCGGCTCGAAAGCGCTGGGTTTTTTCAAGCGCTTCGGCGGCAAGGTGCGGGCCCAGGCTTCGCACCTGGGTGATGCGCCCCACATCGAGCAGCTGATCGGTACCGTCAAGGTGATGCTGGACGCCTATGAGCAGGGCGAGATCGATCGGATTTACATCGCCTATAACGGCTTTGTAAACACGATGACCCAGAATCCCACCATTGAACAGCTGGTGCCGATTGCCGGCGAGACCGAGCAGGAGCTGAAGCACCATTGGGACTACATCTACGAGCCGGAGTCGAAAGAGGTTCTGGATGGTCTGCTGACCCGTTACATCGAGTCCCTGGTCTACCAGG
The DNA here is from genome assembly GCA_026196475.1 of Sedimenticola sp. GTDB lineage: Bacteria > Pseudomonadota > Gammaproteobacteria > Chromatiales > Chromatiaceae > Sedimenticola. The sequence goes on along the minus strand of JAPHTA010000251.1, from coordinate 2,458 downwards.
CGGTGGTCGAGAACGGTGCCTGCGAGCAGTCGGCCCGGATGGTGGCGATGAAGGCGGCAACCGACAATGCCGGCAACCTTATCGATGAGTTACAGCTGGTCTACAACAAGGCGCGACAGGCAGCCATCACCCAGGAGATCTCCGAGATCGTGGCTGGCGCCGCCGCAGTATAAGTGCTTGGTGTAGAACAGGTTAAGTTTTTAAACATTAGAAAGTCGTCGACAGCGACAAGAGGAACCAGAGATGAGTTCGGGTAAAGTGGTGGAAATCATCGGTGCCGTGGTGGACGTTCAGTTCCCCATGGGCAAGATGCCGAAGGTCTACGATGCGCTGAAGATCGAAGAAGTTGGTCTGACCCTTGAAGTACAGCAGCAATTGGGAGACGGCATTGCCCGTACCATTGCGATGGGATCAACCGATGGTCTTAAGCGTGGTGTCGAGGTAACCAATACGGGTGCTCCGATTACCGTTCCGGTCGGCCAGGGTACCCTGGGCCGTATCATGGACGTGCTGGGCAACCCGGTGGATGAGGCGGGCCCGGTAAAGACCGAGGAGTTCATGCCGATCCATCGTGTCGCGCCCAAGCTGGAAGACCAGTCCACGGCCACCGAGATTCTGGAGACGGGCATCAAGGTGATCGACCTGATCATGCCGATTGTGAAGGGTGGTAAGGTTGGCCTGTTCGGCGGCGCCGGCGTCGGCAAGACCGTGACCCTGATGGAGCTGATCCGAAACATCGCTGTCGAGCATTCCGGTTTTTCCGTGTTCGCCGGCGTGGGCGAGCGTACCCGTGAGGGTAACGACTTCTACCACGAGATGGCAGAGGGCGGCGTACTGGACAAGGTGGCCCTGGTCTACGGCCAGATGAACGAGCCCCCCGGCAACCGTCTTCGCGTGGCCCTGACCGGTCTGACCATCGCCGAGAACTTCCGCGACGAGGGTCGCGATGTACTGCTCTTCGTCGACAACATCTACCGTTACACCCTGGCCGGTACCGAGGTATCCGCGCTGCTGGGTCGTATGCCGTCAGCGGTGGGCTACCAGCCGACCCTGGCCGCGGAGATGGGTGTGTTGCAGGAGCGTATCACCTCCACCAAGACCGGATCGATCACCTCGTTCCAGGCGGTATACGTACCGGCGGACGATTTGACCGACCCCTCCCCCGCAACCACCTTCGCGCACCTTGACGCCACCCTGGTACTCTCCCGTCAGATCGCCGAGCTGGGTATCTACCCGGCGGTGGACCCGCTGGATTCCACCTCGCGAATTCTCGACCCTCACGTGGTGGGTGAAGAGCACTACAGTGTGGCCCGTGGTGTTCAGGGTACCCTGCAGCGCTACAAGGAGCTGAAGGATATCATCGCCATCCTGGGTATGGACGAGCTCTCCGAAGAGGACAAGCAAACCGTGTCCCGTGCCCGTAAGATGCAGCGCTTCCTCTCCCAGCCGTTCTTCGTCGCCGAGGTATTTACCGGCGCTCCCGGCAAGTACGTTTCGGTCAAGGATACCATCGCCAGCTTCAAGGCGATCCTGGAAGGTGAGTACGATCACCTGCCGGAGCAGGCCTTCTACATGGTCGGCGGTATCGAAGAGGCTGTTGAGCGTGGCGCAGGCGACTAATCAACACCGGAGAAACTAAATGGCCATGACTATACATGTCGACATCGTCAGCGCGGAAGGAGCCATCCACTCGGGTCAGGCCGAGATGGTCTACGCACCTGGCGAGATGGGTGAGCTGGGTATCGCACCCCGCCACACCCCGCTGGTCACCCGACTCAAGCCGGGCGATGTCCGGGTGGATTCGGGTAAGGGCGAGATGGAGCACTTCTACGTCTCGGGCGGGATCCTCGAGGTCCAGCCGCACGTGGTCACTGTTCTCGCGGATACCGCTATTCGTGCCAAGGACATTGACGAGGCTTCCGCGCTTGAGGCCAAGCGCAAGGCCGAAGAGGCACTGGCTGGCCAGAAAGAGGACTTCGAGTACGCCAAGGCCCAGGCCGAACTGGCCGAGGCGGTTGCCCAGCTGAGGGCGATCGAGAAGCTCCGCAAGACAAAGTCCTGATTACAGGCTGTGCAGAGAAACCCCGCCCGGGTGGCGGGGTTTTTTTATACTGCTCCCGGCGGTGCAGGTTTTCATCGCCCGGGGGTGGGCCTCCTGCAGGCAGCATCGGGCATAGGGGCGGCGGCCCCGCCGAGAAGCTTTTTTCATCCCCCTCTTCCTGGCCGGGTATAATCGGAGCACTGCACCTATACTTCTCCCCAGGCCATGGACAAAGATCACTCATACAGCCCACCCAGACGATACCGCCGCCACGGGATCTGGTTCCTGGTTCTGCTCGGTCTCGTCCTGGTGTTGTGGCAGACCGCCCACTGGTCCAGGCAACTGGCCCTGGAAACGTTACAACAGCAGAGCCAGCACCAGCTTCGCCTGTTCGTGGCCAACCTGGAGGGCCAGCTG
>JAPHTA010000303.1 GCA_026196475.1 Sedimenticola sp. | reverse complement strand
TCTATACCGGCTCCAAGTTCACCATCTCCTCCCACGGCAATATAGACCGCTTTGCCCGGGACATGCAGGTGCTGGTGGATGGCCGCTCGATCTATGACCCTGCCTTTGGCGGTGTCACCTGGAGCGATCAGGAGCTGGACATGGACGACATTCAGCGGATCGAGGTGATACGGGGTCCCAATGCGGCCACCCACGGCTCCAACTCCTTTGCCGGGGTGATCAACATCATCACCCGCCACCCCTCGGAACAGAGCGGCGTATCGGTAAAAACGGTGCTGGGCGAGGGAGGCAGGAAACAGGTCTATTCGCGCTACGCCGGTACCGAGGGCGACCTCTCCTACCGGGTGGCCCTCAAGTACGATGAAAATGACGGATTCGATACCCGTCACGACAGCTCCGATACCCGCTGGATAGGCATTCGGGGGGATTACCAGATCGACAGTAACGACTCCCTCCTGTTCGAGATGGGCAGCAGCGGTGGCACCCGGGAAGACGGTTTTATGGGCGATGACGACCAGCCACAAAGGGCAACAGAAGATGACCACAATTTCCAGCAATTGCGCTGGACCCGGAGTCTGTCCCCCGGAAACGCCTACTCGCTGCAGTTCTACCACAACTACCAGTTGATTGATGACAGTTTTTCCAATGATAACCTCTTACCTCAGAGTATCTCCATGGGATACGGCTTCGAGTCCCAGCGCTACGATTTAGAGTTTCAACATACATACGCCTTCGACCCCGAGCACCGGCTAGTATGGGGCCTGGGGGCACGCAGGGACCAGGCCAAGGGGGTCTGGACGTTTAAAAAGAGCGACTGGATGACCCGGGATCAGTATCGGGTGTTTGGTAACTACGAGTGGCGCCTGACAGACAGCCTGTTGTTGAACTTGGGCGGCATGTACGAAAAGTTCGACCAGAAGAGCGGTTTCTTCTCACCCAAGCTGGGCATCAATCTCAAGGCGGATTCGATGAACACCTTCCGTTTCAGCGCCACCCGGGCCTACCGCATGCCCACTTTCTGGGAGGATTTTTCTGATCAGTCAGTAGTTTTTACCACAACAATGACACCAATATTGGATACCTATATTAATCGGACCAACTTGAAACCGGAGTATATCGAGTCGTATGAATTGGGTTATTTGGGATCATTTAAAGAAATCGGCCTCTCACTTGATATGAAGTTGTTTCATGAAGAGATCAAAGACATGATCGCTGAGGTAAAAGATGTATCTATGCCTTTACCTCCACCACCATTCAACGACGCCAGCTACCTCCCATTTGAGTATATTAACAGTGGCTCGCTAAACATTAATGGATTCGAAATCGGCCTGCGTTGGGACCCCTCTCCACGCAGCATGCTCCACATTGGCTACAGTCTTACTAACACCTACGGCAGCCAGGTAAAAAAAATCCCTCCTTCAACGGCATTGGACTACCGCATCCTGGATCCCCGGGTGCCGCCTCTGACCATCAGCGTGCTGGGCAGCCACGAGTTCGACAACGGTATCCGGCTCAGCTCCGCCTACTACTACATGGATGAGATATCCTGGGCCGGGGATGGGGACGATACGCCGATCAACCGCCGCTGGGATATCAAGCTCTCGAAGGCATTCGAACTGCAGCGAGCCGATGGCGAGATCTCACTGGTGCTGCAGAACATCGGCCCGGACAATGATTTTGCGGATTTTCATGATGAGAACCTGTGGGACGACAGGGTGTTCCTTGAAGCACGCCTGAACTGGCACTGAACCACCGGATGGAGAGAGGAGAGTTTGACGGACATGGAGGTTAAAGGGTGGTGCATCGGAGTGCATTGACGTCCGGAGTGGCGGCATGAGCGGCCTTAGAACGATCTGTGGTCTCCGGGGGGAGATCCGGGCCCGTAAAGGGAGCCTGGTGGTGATCTGCATGCTTTTCCTGCAGGCGCTGCTGCTTCTGGCCTCTCCGTCCATGGCGCACGCAGCCGAAGGATCGATCCTGGTGGTCAGTAACGGCAAGGCGGCTGTCTATTCGGAGTTGGTGTCGGATCTGCAATCCAACCTGGCCGGCCATTGCGATGCAACTTATGATTGCCCGGCGACCGGGTACAGCCTTGACTACAGAAGCAACAGTGAGCAGCTCTCAATACCCCCTGATACCGTCCTGATCATCACCCTGGGCGCAAAGGCGGCCCAACTGGTAGCTGAATGGGATAATGACGTTCCCGTTGTCCACGCCCTGATCTCAAAGGCATCCAACGGCCAGCTTGTACATGGCCACAGGCACCTGTCGCTGTTTCTCGACCAGCCGATATCCCGCCAGCTTCGACTTGCCAGGCTGGTCAGGCAGGATCCCCGCCTGGGCGTTCTCCTCGGCCCTTCCAGCAAAGGTTACCTGCAGCCTTTGCGGTCTGAGGCCGATCACCAGGGGATTCCCATGAGTTACCGGCAACTCGGTGACGAATCCCAGGTGGGCCCCCTGCTAAAAGAGCTGCTGGAGGAGAATAATATTCTCCTGGCGTTGCCGGATCCACTTATTTTCAACAGAAAGACCATTTTCAATATCCTGTTGTCGAGTTACCACAACAAGGTACCGGTGATCGGTTTCTCAGCGGCCTACGTCAAGGCCGGGGCACTGATCGCAGCCTTCTCCTCACCCAGGGATATCGCCAGCCACCTGGCGGATATCATCAGATCACATACGGTATCGGGCAGCGGAGTCACGCCCGGAATCATGTACCCGAAATACTTCAGCATTGCCATCAATCACAGCGTGGCAAGATCGCTGGGGATATCGCTTCCGGATGAGGCGGATATTGTTCGGCTAATCAGGCAAGAGTCAGACCGATGATCAGGCGACGACCCTATTCCAGAATCAAGACCCGCGCACTGCTACTGGGTATCCTGCCCGCTGCGTTCATGGCGCTGGCACTCACCTGGTACCTGATAAGCGCACAGCTGGAAAATCTCGAACTCGCGTTTCAGGAGAGGGGCAACGCGATTGCGCAGGAGGTTGCGGCGGCCAGTGTCTACGGAATATTCAGCGGTGACTCCGAGTCACTGAGCCTGAATCTGGAGTCGATACAAAAACGTGGCGATATACTCTCCATTATTGTTAATGCTGCCGATGGCAAGCTGATTGCCAATGTGGGTGAGAATTCCGGTCCCCTCACCTCCCTGAAGATACCACCCCGGATCAACTCTTCATTCTTCTACAGCCAGGTGGTTAGCGGTTTCAGACGCAACGTTATTGCCGACTATCCTGATCAGTTCAGCCCGGGGGCCACCGGTTCCGGTCCGTTAAGCATTGGATCTGTTACCGTGGAACTCGATCGTTCCAGGCTGCTCGAGCAGCAACGCAACTCGATTATGACGAGCCTGGTTATCAGTGTCTCCGGGCTCCTGCTGACTGCCCTGCTCGCTCTTCTTCTCAGCCACAAGATCACCCGCCCCCTGTCCCGGCTCACCCAGGCGGTTATCCGCATGAAGCACGGTGATTTTTCGGTAACGGTCCCGGAGGAGTCCAAGGGGGAGCTTCGCAGCCTGGAGGAGGGCTTCAATGCGATGGCCAGGGAGTTGAAACACTTCCAGGATGCCATGCAGTACCAGGTTGAGCGTGCCACCTCGGACCTGACCCAGACCATGGAGGCGCTGGAGATCCAGAACGTCGAGCTGGACCTGGCCCGGAAGCGTGCGCTCAAGGCGAGCCAGGCGAAGTCGGAATTTCTCGCCAACATGAGCCACGAAATCAGAACCCCGATGAACGGGGTGATCGGGTTCTCCAATCTTCTGATGAAAACCCGTCTCACCCCCGAGCAGCGGGAGTTGGCGGAGACGATTGAGAAATCCGCCTCCGGCCTGCTCAACATCATCAATACCATTCTGGATTTTTCCAAGCTCGAATATGGCAAGCTGGAACCCGAATATGCCCCCTTCAACGTGCGCTCCTGTTTTGAAGAGCCGATAGCCCTGCTCGCCCCCACCGCACATGACAAGCAGATTGAACTCGTCCTGTTGATCTATTCCGATCTGCCGGATGAACTGCTCGGGGATGAGACCCGTATCCGGCAGATACTGGTCAACCTGGTCGGCAATGCCATCAAGTTCACCCACCAGGGGGAGATTATTGTCAGGGTGATGCTGGAGGACGAGTCGGATGATACCTGTACCCTTCAGTTTTCGGTAACCGATACCGGTATCGGCATCAGCGAGGAGGTACAGCGCAACCTCTTTACCTCTTTTCAGCAGGGGGGGCGGGAAACCAGCAAGACCTATGGAGGTACCGGCCTTGGCCTGAGTATCAGCAAGAAACTCGCCGAGTCGATGAAGGGCGGAATTTCCCTGGAGAGCATGGAGGGCAAAGGCTCCTGTTTCCGGGTAACGCTGCGGCTGCCCAAGCTGGAAAAGCGGGGGACGAGTGCGGAAAAAAGGCTGTTCCCAGGCAAGCGATGTGCTGTGCTGGATCAGCATGTGATGTCCCAACTGGCCCTGACACACCGACTGGAGGCGCTGGGAATCTCGGTTACAGAGTGCAGCTGGGACAACCTCGAGCGGGATGAGATCAGTTCCTTCGACCTGGTGGTGGCGGGTTTCAGCGCCAGCGAGATCAGTTCCGGGGCCATACCTTTCCGCCTGGAGAGGCTGAGAAATCTCGCTCCGCGACGAATGCTCGTGCTGCTGAGCAGTTCGGATTCGGCAGTGCTGGAAACGGTGCAGGATCTGTCCAAGGTGCCGTGTATCTCCCGGCCGGTGAGCCAGGTGGTACTGGAACGGATTCTGGATCAGGTCTTCACTGATACACCTCCCCTGAGATTCTCGGTGGAGGCGGTCCGGACAGACAGCCCGCTGTTCGTCGGCAAGCGCTTCATTGTCGCCGATGACAACCCGATAAACCTGCAACTGATCTCGACCATTCTGCAATCATCCGGAGCCGAGATCGTGACCGCTGAGAACGGTGTTGATGTTCTGCGGGCCTACAATGAGCAGCGACCGGACCTCCTGATCATTGATGTCCACATGCCGGTGATGGACGGCAAGGAGGCTACCCGGCGTATCCGGAAACGGGAGGGTGACATGCATCATACACCGATAGTTGCTCTCTCCGCGGATATTACACCAAGCCACCGCGATGACCTGCTCGCATCCGGGGTCGATGTCTACCTGACAAAGCCGGTCTCAGATACACGCTTGTGGGCAGTGATTAAATCACTCTTGAACCCGGATGAAGAACATCTCACGTTGCCTGGGATCACGCCCCCCTATCATCCGCCCAAAGCTGGTGATGCAGCGCCATCTCTGCCGTCGAGAGACCTGGAGGACGCACTCAGGTCCACGGGCGGAAGGGAAGATCTTGCGGACGAGATGTTCCAGCAGTTCATGAGTGAGCTGCCGGGGCAGGTTGCAAGTCTGAAGGCACATTTCGCCAGGCATGACACCAATGCCGTTATGACCCTGGCACACAAGCTCCATGGCGCCTGTGCGGTTTGCGGTGTGCCCGCCCTGAAGGCCTCGGTGGCCAGGCTGGAGCAGGTTGCCGGCAAGGGGGATCCGGAGCTGATCAGGGTGGCCCTGGAACAGGTTGAACGGGATTGCGATGCACTCTACTCCCCGAAGCAGGAGAACAGCAGTGAGTCCGGGATCTCTGGCAGCACACGCTGATGGGAACGACCACGCCGATGTGAACCGGCGATGGGTTGATGGAGTGGCAATTTTGTATTCTTGTGCATCATTCCCCCCTTCCCCCGGACGGAGAGAGGGCCGATCTTCCGAACAGCCACGCCGAGATCACTATGACTAACACCAGAAGGTAGATCGCATAGATCCCGATCATGGTTTGCGGCATCGTGAAACCGAGAAATCGCCACTGGATATCCTCGCAGAACCCGGTTGGTTGGAAGAGCCAGGGAACCCACTCGTCCAGCTTGGCCCATGCGGGATAGTTGGCGGCAAAATCACAGGTGTTGGAGGGCGATGGAAACAGCTGTATCCCGGTATGCCTTATCGCCAGTTGAAGTCCCCATAGTGCACTCCCCCCCCACAGCAGCATGGCCAGCATCCTGACCAGTGCGATTCCGGGAGCAATTGCTGCCAGCGTGCCTGATAGCATCAGCCCCATCACCGCGGTCCGTTCGTAGACGCAGAGGACACAGGGCTGCAGATCCTTCTGGTACTGAAAATAGAGTGCAGCCAGCTCCAGGAACAGTGCGCTCAAGGCCAGCATCAGCCACGACGTTCTCCGGGTGGAAGCGCGATAAAGGGCGTTTAACATGGATCTCCTCGAGACCGGTTATTGCCGGAAGATGTTGCCTTTATTCTTTCATACAACCGCACCCTGATCTCCGGTCTCCGACAAAAAGACCACGATAGGGATCTAGCTGGTTGGAGCATCAGGAACAGACGATCCCGGGGTGAGGTGGTCCCAACATGCAAATCACCCGGTTTGCTCCCTCACCCTACCCCTCTCCCTGAGGGAGGGGGTACTCTCTGTTTCAGGCCCGGATTCAATACTCTATCGATTGGCACGAATTCCTCCTCTCCTCCAAGGTGAGGATTGGAGTGAGGCGACCCGGACAGGTAAACCGCCTCGCACACGGCAAGCTTCCGGTATCGGTATTTTCCTTTGTTCCGGCAGGCGAACGTTAACCGAAATTGATCCCCTGTGCCAGCGGGATCTGGTGACCGTAGTTGATGGTATTGGTTGCCCTGCGCATGTAGTTTTTCCAGGCATCGCTCCCCGACTCCCGGCCGCCGCCGGTCGCCTTCTCGCCACCGAAAGCACCACCGATCTCCGCGCCGGAGGTACCGATATTCACATTGGCAAGTCCGCAGTCGGAGCCGACCGAGGAGAGGAACAACTCGGATTCTCTCAGGTTGGTGGTGAAGATGGCAGAGGAGAGCCCCTGCGGGACACCGTTCTGGATCGCGATAGCCTGTTCGATCTCCCGGTATCGCATGACGTAGAGAATCGGGGCGAAGGTCTCCTGCTGCACGATCGGCGCATTGTGATCGATCGAGACAATTGCCGGCTCCACATACCAGCCGCCCGACAGCTCCGCTTTCTCCACCCGGTTGCCACCGCAGACCAGGGTACCCCCCTGCTCCCGGGCCAGCCCGATTGACTGCTGCATCTGCCGGTATGCCTGTTGATCGATCAGCGGCCCGACAAGCGTAATGCTGTCAAATGGATTACCGATAGGCAGTGAACGGTAGCTGTCGGCGAGACGTGGCAACAGGTTGTCGATAATCGACTCGTGCACGATAAGTCGGCGCAGGGAGGTGCAGCGCTGTCCGCAGGTCCCCACCGCAGAGAATACGATGGCCCGCAGTGCCAGTTCGATGTCTGCCGATGACGCGACGATCATGGCGTTATTGCCGCCCAGTTCCAGGAGCGAGCGACCCAGACGAGCGGCTACCGTGGTGGCCACTTTCCTGCCCATGGGAACCGATCCCGTTGCCGACACAAGCGGGATGTCGGGTGAGGCCGCCAGTTGCTGTCCCACCTCCCCGTCACCGATTACCACCTGGCTTATGGCCTCCGGAAACTCTTCAAATTCAGCCAGCGTGTCACTGATGATCTTCTGACAGGCCAGTGCGCAAAGCGGGGCTTTCTCCGACGGTTTCCAGACCAGGGGGTTGCCACACACGATCGAAATCATCGTGTTCCAGGACCAGACCGCCATGGGGAAATTGAAGGCACTGATCACCGCTACCGGCCCAAGCGGGTGCCACTGCTCCATCATCCGATGTTCAGGACGCTCGCTGGCTATGGTCAGGCCGTGCAGCTGCCGGGAGAGACCGACGGCGAAGTCGCAGATATCGATCACCTCCTGCACCTCTCCCAGTGACTCCTGGAGAATCTTGCCACACTCCAGGCTGATCAGCTCGCCCAGTTGCTGTTTCTTCTGACGAAATGCGTTACCCAACTGGCGTACCAGTTCTCCACGCCGGGGGGCCGGTATGTTCCGCAACTCCCGGAACGCATTGTTCGCCGCCTCGATGACTGAGGAGACCTGCCCGGTTGAGACCTGGTTGACCGTCCCCAGCCGTCCGCCATCGATCGGCGAATGCAGGGACAGCGCCGCTCCCTGGCCCACCTCCGCCAGCCCCCGTCGCGCCAGGCCGGGAAAGCGGCTGTTGTCGGAGTCGAGGGCAATGCCCAGTTGCTCAATGATGCGGTTTTTCATGTCACTCCTCTTGATCTCTCAGATGGTGGTCGCGGCGCTCCCGTTTGCGAAAACAGCTGGCAAAACGGTTCGCCATGAAGTCATCGAAATTGACCTGCTCCTGTCGTACGTAGCCTCGCCGCGGAAGTCGCTTTTCGAAAAAGAGATCCACCATGGCGCAGAGACTGGATGCGGTGGTGATCTGGATTGCCCCCCAGTGCTGGCCTGCCAGCTCGCCATGGTAAATCCTGCGGCTGTCGGTCTCCTGGATAAAACGCCCGTCCCGGAAGCCGGTAGCAGTAACCATGATCAGCACCACATCCTGGTGTGTCACCGCCACCGCTCTCTCGACAATCTGTTTCAGCAGGGCCTGCTGCTCTCCCAACCGAAGATCATTGATCAGGAAGTTCATCAGGTACTGGTGACCCTGGTAGCGGATGGTCTTGTAGGTCAGGTCCACCACCCTCCCCTGCAGTGTTTCGCAGAGCGTGCCCAGACCACCCGAGGTGTTGAACGCCTCGAACGAGGTACCTTCCAGGGAGAAGGTTTCCAGCCCCTCCAGTGGTGTCAGCTCGACAAACTTCCCGGCGCGAATGGCATGGCAGGGGTTGCAGTATTCGTTGATCAATCCCTCGGTGGACCAGGTCAGGTTGTACATCAGGTTGTTGGTCGGAAACTCCGGCAGTGCCCCAACCCGCAATTTGAGGGTATCAAGGGTCTCGAAGCGGCCAGCCATATGGTTTCCCAGCATGCCGATGAAGCCCGGGGCCAGTCCGCACTGGGGAACGAAGACCTGCCCCTCGGCAGCATCCTCTGCAATTACCTGTATCTCACGCGTGGTGGCGATATCCTCGGTCAGGTCGAAGTAGCTGATCCCCGCCTCTGCTGCGGCCCGGGCAATCGCCGGATTACTCCTGTAACCACAAGCGGATATAACAGCGTCTCCCTGGGTGAGCGGTTCACGTAACCTCTCCTGCTGTTCAGCGGTGAGTACAATCGACCGTACTCCCGGCAGCTCATCCAGACCTCTCAGGGCGTCGGGATTCTGGTCAATCAGCAGTATGTGGTACTCGCCTGTCGACTGAAACAGACGGGCAATCAATCTGCCGATCCTTCCTGCGCCGACGATGCTGATGCTGCGCATGGATGCTCCTTTCAGGGTGGTAACCTGGGGGTGTTCCCGCCGGCATCGGAAACGGCCGAATGTGGTACTATGCGCTCCCTCTCTAACATCTGATTTTAGCACTCCCCAGGACCTCTGCCGGCCGGTTGTCTGAACCCCCGGGGTACATCGGGGCGGCTTCGGGTTGCCATACCATGGCCGAATGTCAAACATTGATGATCCAGGGCACCACATCGGATGCCGGCAAAAGCACTCTGGTGGCGGCACTCTGCCGGGTATTCAGGCGGCGTGGTCTGAATCCGGTCCCCTTCAAGCCGCAGAACATGGCACTCAACAGCGCTGTAACTCCGGAAGGGGGGGAGATCGGCCGTGCCCAGGCGGTTCAGGCCCAGGCGGCCGGCCTCTCCCCTCACGTGGATATGAATCCTGTATTGCTGAAACCGAACACCGATACCGGCTGTCAGGTGATCGTGCAGGGTCGGGCGCAACAGGACAACCTGGAAGCCTGGGGTTACCACGCCTACAAACCGAGGGTAATGCCCGCCATACTCGCCTCGCATCACCGGTTGACCAGGCAGTATCAACATATCCTGGTGGAGGGTGCCGGAAGCCCGGCGGAGATCAATCTCAGGGAGGGGGATGTGGCCAACATGGGATTCGCCGAGGCGGTCGACTGCCCGGTGCTACTGGTGGCGGATATCGACAAGGGGGGTGTCTTTGCCCACCTGGTGGGAACCCTGGCGCTGCTCTCGGCCAGTGAACAGGCGCGAATCAGGGGTTTCATTATCAACCGCTTCAGGGGCGATCTGTCCATTCTGCAGCCGGGCCTGGAGTGGTTACAGCGGCATACCGGAAAACCGGTTCTGGGCGTACTACCCTACCTTCCGGGGCTGCACCTGGAGGCGGAGGACAGCCTGTCAGACTGCGCCATCGTTCCAGGTATCGAGAATCCGCTGAAGATTGTGGTGCCCTGGTTGCAGCGGACCAGCAACCACACCGACCTGGATCCACTCGCGCTGCATCCACAGGTGGATCTCCAGTGGATCGGCCCGAACCAGTCGATTCCCGCAGCCGACCTGATTATTCTGCCCGGTTCGAAGAGCGCCCGCTCGGATATGGAGTACCTTCGGCAAAGCAGTTGGGCAACCGCGATTCAGCATCACCTCCGCTATGGCGGAAAGGTGCTCGGAATCTGTGGTGGTTTCCAGATGCTGGGAAATATGATTCACGATCCGAAAGGGATCGAGGGTCCGGCCGGCAGCACCCCGGGGCTGGGCCTGCTGGACATGGAGACCCGGCTGGAACGGGAGAAGCAGCTACGCCTGGTGAGTGGTGAACTCTGCCTGCATCAGGCCCCGGTAACCGGTTACGAGATCCACATGGGCATCTCCCGTGGCGAGGCCCTGAAGCGTCCACTGGTGCTGCTTTCCGGGGACGTTCGGGAGGGTGCCCTGTCGGCAGACGGCCAGGTTGCCGGAAGCTACCTGCATGGCATCTTCGAATCCCGGCCCGCCTGTGATGCCCTCCTTGCCTGGGCCGGTCTGGAACAACCGGAGACGCCGGATTACCAGGCATTCCGGGAAGCGGCCATCGAGCGCCTGGCCGATGCCGCGGAGGCTCACCTGCAGATCGACCGGATTATCGCCATCGCCGGCTGCTGCGACCAGGATAGTCAGCCCGAAATGTCATGAAGACGATGGCTTTTGAGCTATGTGGTCCAGGCTGGCGCCTGTTGAATCAGACGTTTCATCTCCGCGACGGCACTGGAGAGCCCGGAGAAGACAGCGCGGGAGATGATGGCATGACCGATATTGAGCTCCCGGATACCCTCGATAGCCGCGATCTCTGACACATTGTGGTAGTCCAGGCCATGCCCTGCGTTCACCTGGAGACCCAGTTCGACGCCGTAGTCGACTGCATGACGGATCTTTTTCAGAGCTTCCTGTCGGGCTTCCGGCGTCCGGGCATCGGCGTAGTGACCGGTATGGATCTCCACCACCGGTGCGCCGGCGTTACGTGAGGCCTCCAGCTGCCGTTCATCCGGGTCGATAAACATCGACACCCGTATTCCCCGCTCTTTCAGCGAACGGCAAAAGCCGGTGAGATAATCCAGATTGGATTCAACGTCCAGTCCACCCTCGGTGGTCAGCTCCTCGCGTCGCTCCGGAACGATACAACAATCTGAGGGGCGAATATCGGAGGCGATCTGCCGCATCTCATCGGTCGCGGCCATCTCCAGGTTCATCCGGGTCTGCAGCACATCGCGCAGAAGAAGAACATCCCGATCCTGTATATGGCGTCGATCCTCCCTCAGGTGGACGGTGATCAGGTCGGCACCCGCCTGCTCGGCCACCAGCGCAGCCTGGAGAGGTTCCGGATAGCGGGTACCCCGCTGTTGCCGCAGGGTTGCCACGTGGTCGATATTGACCCCGAGAAGGGTGGTTTTGGGCATACTCATGAAGTCAGCCTGGTTGTTGGACGCGTGTGCGGGTGATTCTATCAGCCCGGAAAGCGTTGGCGAAAGAGTTCCCGACTCTTGAGCGGTTTTCCCCCCAGATAGGCGGAGATAATGGTCCGCAACAAGTGGCGCGACGCCTTCAGATCGGCTGGATTCGACAGCGTACGGTGCTGGAGTGCGAGAAGCGTCTCTCCGCTGACGCTCTCCTCCTCGCTGCTGCCGACGGCCACGAACCCCTGCTCATGCACATATCGATAAGCCGCTCCGGAGTTGACCGGCTCCCCACCGGAACTCTCCCGCTCCAGGGTGACTCCATAGCCGACCTCTTCCAGCAGGTCCAGCTCGAAGTAACGCAGAAGTGCCTCATCCACCCCACCATGGGCCAGTTGATTCAGCAGCCTGGAGTAGCCCAGAAACAGCCGTTCGTGTGGATCGTTGCGCTGAAGCATGCGCATCAGCAGTTCGTTCAGATAGAAACCGCAGTAGAGTGATTTTCCGCTCAGTTGTGGCTGGTGGGTAGAGGCAGGCTCATAGTGAGTCAGGGTTTTGACCTCACCCCTTCCGCTCCAGCGTACTTGCAGTGGCGTGAAGGGCTGCAGCAGGCCCATTCCGCCCTGCCTGCGCCTCTTGACTCCCTTGGCAATCACCGGGAACCGCCCCTCCGCTTCGGTGAAGCACTCGAGCAGCAGGCTGCTGTTGGCATAGTCCCGGCGATGCAGAATGAAGGCCGGTGAAAAACCGGATGACCCCATGAGGTTCAATCACTGTAACCCAGTCGTGACAGCGCACCCTCGTCGCTGGACCAGCTCTTCTTCACCTTGACCCAGAGCTGAAGGAAGACCTTTTTGTCGAAAAACTTCTCCATCTCCAGGCGAGCTTTTGTGCCCACCTCCTTGAGCGCCTCCCCCTTGGCCCCGATGATGATGTTCTTCTGGCCCTGGCGCTCGACCCAGATCAGGGCGTCGATTCGGTACAGGTTGCCCTCCTCCTCGAACTTTTCGATCTCCACCGTGAGTGAGTAGGGGATCTCCCGGGAATAGCGACGTGTCAGTTGTTCACGGATCAACTCGGCGGCAAAGAAACGTTCGCTCCTGTCACTGAGCTGGTCTTCGGGAAAACAGGGGTCCCCTTCCGGCAGGCTTCCGAGAACCTGCGTTTCAAGTGCCTCGATGTTGTCGCCCTTGCGCGCCGAGAGTGGAATCACCGCGGTAAATTCGTGCTTGTCCGCGAGTTCCGCCAGGTACGGCAGCAGAGCCTCCCTCTCCGCGAGGGTATCGATCTTGTTGACCAGCAGCATCACCGGTATATCCAGCTTTCTCACCGCATCGAGTACCGCCTGGTCCTCATCCGTCCAGCGCAGGGCTTCCACCACCAGCAGAATGAGATCCACATCGGCCAGCGCGGAGCGCGCGGTGCGGTTCAGGTAGCGGTTCATCGCGTGATCCCCCCGCTTGTGGATCCCCGGGGTATCAACGTAGATAATCTGTCCCTCATCCCGTGTTTTTACACCCAGGATGCTATGGCGGGTGGTCTGGGGCTTGTGCGAGGTGATCGCCAGCTTCTGCCCGATCAGGCGGTTCATCAGGGTCGATTTGCCGACATTGGGACGCCCAACGATGGCGCAAAACCCGCAACGCCCGGTGTGTGTTTCAGACACGCTCAATCTCCCTCAATAACTGGCTGGCCGCATTCTGCTCCGCCTTTCGACGGCTACTGCCGGTGCCCTCGGACTCCAGGTCCAGCTCTTCGACCTTGCAGCTGACCCTGAAACGCTGTTCATGCTGCTCCCCGGTGATACTGAGAATGGTGTAGACAGGCAGTGCTGTTTTTTTTGCCTGGAGCAACTCCTGAAGACGGGTTTTCGGATCTTTCTGCCGGGATTTTCTCCCCAGTCCGGCGAGTTTTTCTTCGAACAGCCTGAGAATAACCTCGCGTGCCGCGGGATATCCGCCATCCAGGTAGACCGCTGCAAGCAACGCTTCCACTGCATCCGCCAGAATCGAGGCACGG
Source organism: Sedimenticola sp. (assembly GCA_026196475.1). GTDB lineage: Bacteria > Pseudomonadota > Gammaproteobacteria > Chromatiales > Chromatiaceae > Sedimenticola. Next base: position 842 of record JAPHTA010000303.1, on the reverse strand, counting down.
GAGTGCCCCCCGCTTCGCAGTTCTCCCGGACCCAGGTTGAGATACATCCCCAGTTGCAGGGATTGGGCAATTTCCGCCAGCGAATCGCCTTTTACCAGTGCCGCCCTGAGACGGCTCAGTTCACCCTCGTCCGCATTACCGTAGTGGCTGTAGAGATAGTCCGCGATCACGAAGCCAAGGATGGCATCACCCAGGAACTCCAGCCGCTCATTGTTGCTACTACCGGCACTGCGATGGGTCAGGGCTGTTTCCGTCAGTCCCGGATCGTTGAATCGGTATCCTATCGCCTGACACAGGCGTTCAACCGGCTCTCTCAATTTGAAACCAGCTCGATCTGGTCGGAGAAGGAGACCAGGATATCCATATTGCCGACCATTTTCTTCTGCACCGTGTAGGTGATATCAACCTTCATCACGCCGGGGCTCTTCTTGACGCTTACGTGTTCGCTCTTCAGGTCGTACACGCTGTTGATGTTCAGACGCTTCATTACCATATTTTTCACTTGGGCACTGGTTTTCTTGGTGATCAACGGCTCCTCTTTAAGAGACTTGAGTACATCCTTTACCGTCAGATTCTCCAGGTAGATCGGTGCGATCTTCATGCCCAGCAGCGCGAAAAACAGTATCAGGGCGATTACCGTCATCCAGCCGGTCAGGGTCATTCCCCTCTGTTTCGAGATCATGCGTTTCATCACTTCCCCCTGCTCGTTCTCTATTTATTCAAGTTCAGTCACGTAACGGTATTCTAGGGCCTGTTAACACTAATTTGATTGCCGGCGTTGCGGCTAAAAATGTGCCAATCAAGGCGCGCCAAGCGTGCTTTGGTGGCTCCAAAGGAGCGCG
>JAPHTA010000240.1 GCA_026196475.1 Sedimenticola sp. | reverse complement strand
CCGCGCTCCTTTGGGGCCACCAAAGCACGCTTGGCGCGCCTTGATTGGCACATTTTTAGCCGCAACGCCGGCAATCAAATTAGTGTTAACAGGCCCTAGTAGGATTGTCCCACTCCGATACTTAACAGACCGGTTACGAGTTGCGGGAAATAGAACAGTGCCGTTAATCCTATTAACTGGATAATGATGAAGGGTATCGCTCCACGGTATATATCCGCGGTTTTTACCGACTTCGGTGCCACGCCCCGCAGATAGAAAAGGGAGAATCCAAACGGTGGCGTCAGGAAAGAGGTCTGGAGGTTCATGCCAATCATGACGCCGAACCAGACCAGGGCCATCCTCGCCGGCTCATCGAACTCGGCAAACATCGGCGCCAGGATCCGCACCACCACCGGTGCCAGCAGGGGCACGATGATGAAAGCGATTTCGAAGAAGTCGATGAAAAAGCCGAGTACAAACACTGCGAGATTGACCAGTATCAGGAAGCCAACAATACCGCCCGGCAGGGAGGTGAGCAGATCCTCCACCCAAAGATCACCGTACAGGCCGCGGAAGACCAGCGAAAAGGCCTGGGAACCGACCAGGATGAACATCACCATACTGGTAAGCTTGGCAGTCTCGGTCATGCTGTTGAGCACCGACTTGAGAGTCAGGCGTTTCTTGGCGAAGGCCAGGACGATTGCGCCCACGGCACCAAATGCACCTGCCTCGGTCGGTGTCGCCCAGCCGGTAAAGATACTGCCCAGCACCACCACGATCAGTGCCAGCGGCGGCACCATCACCACCGCATTCTCCCGGCTCAGCCTTTTCCCCTCCATTGCTCTTGCCGCGGCGGGCATGGCCGGTGCCAGCTTGGGGCGGGTAATGGCTATGGCACCTATGTAAAGCATGTACATACCCGACAGCAGGAGACCGGGAATCAGGGAACCGACGAAGAGATCACCTACCGGCGCGCCCAACTGGTCCGCCAGCACAATCAGCACGATACTGGGAGGGATCACCTGGCCAAGCGTACCGGATGCGGAGATGATGCCGCAGGCCAGCGACTTGGAGTAGTTGTACTGCAGCATGATCGGCAGTGCGATCAGCCCCATCGCCACCACCGTTGCGCCCACCACGCCGGTTGCGGCAGCCAGCAGGGTACCAACAATCACCACCGAGAAACCCAGTCCGCCGCGCACACGACCGAATGCGATACCCATGGTTTTCAGCAGGTCCTCAGCCAGACCTGTTCGCTCCAGAATCATGCCCATCAGGATGAAGAACGGCACCGCCAGCAGGGTGTAGTTCTGCATTACGCCGAAAATACGTTGCGACATCGCCTGTAGCAGGGCGAAATCGAAAAACTCCATCTCGATGCCGATGATGGCAAAGCCGATCGCGGTGCCACCGAGGGCAAAGGCAACCGGATAACCGAGAAAGATAAGCATCAGCGCACCGCCGAACATGATCGGCCCCAAAAGATCCGGATTCATAGCCCCTCCTCCTCGGCTTCGGTGTGCGGGAAGGGGATCAACCCCCTGAGAAAGGCTGCCATCTTGATCACTTCACTGACGCCCTGCACGATGAGCAGGACAAAGGCGATGGGGATCGCTGACTTCACCAGGTAGCGAGGCAAACCGCCAGGGTCGGGTGACGACTCCAGGATGGCCCAGGAATCGGCGGCATAGCTCCAGCTGACCCAGACGATCAGGACCGATATGGGCATCAGGAAAAAACAGGTACCAAAGATATCGATCCACGCCTTCACCCGGTCGGAGACCCGGGAGTAGAGAATATCCACCCGCACGTGAGCACGGTGCTTCAGGGCATAGGCCGCGCCCCAGAGAAAAACCAGGCTGAACATGTACCACTGGGCTTCTATATAGGCATTGGAACTGAGATCGACACCGATGGTCTGGCTCAACTTTCGCGTAACCGCGTTGTAGACACCGAGCAGCACCATGATCAAAACCAGCCAGGAAATCAGCCGACCCAGCCGTTCGTTCACGGCATCGACAATGCCGGAAAAACGTAAAAGCTTGTGCATAGATATCACACCCTTGTGGGCAAACTATTATGGGATACCACGGTAAGGCCATTGAACAATACAAGATTCAATCGACATAAACCACCTCAATCCGCCGCATCGGAACTGCGTAAGAATCCCTTCAATCTGCAGGTTTTGCGTATCGCCTGATTGTAGGGGAAAATCGTCGGGTCAACTTCCGTTTCAGGGGACACCTCACTATGACCACCACCTACGGTCAAATCGACACAGCCCTTCCCGAGCTGATCCGGCTGCTGGGCGAGAGGCTCTCCACTGCCAGCGCCGTGCGTGAGCACCATGGACACGACGAATCCGGATTCAGGCCGCTACCGCCCGATGCCGTCGCCTTCGCCAGGACCACGGAGGAGGTGAGCGAGATCATGAAAATCTGCGCCCGCCACCGGATACCGGTTATCGCCTACGGCACCGGCACCGCCATCGAGGGTCACGTGCAGGCCGTGCACGGCGGTCTCTGCATCGACCTGGGCGGCATGGACCGGATTCTCGAAGTGAACCGCGAGGATATGGATTGCACTGTGCAGGCCGGTGTCACCCGGCTGCAGCTGGAGAGTCACCTGCGCGATACCGGCCTCTTCTTTCCGGTCGACCCCGGTGCCGACGCATCGCTGGGCGGCATGGCCGCCACCAGCGCCTCCGGCACCAACGCCGTGCGTTACGGCACCATGAAAGAGAACGTGTTGTCCCTCAAGGTTGTGACAGCCGATGGCCGCATAATCAAAACCGGCACCCGGGCCAAGAAATCCTCTGCCGGCTACGACCTGACCCACCTGTTCATCGGTTCCGAGGGTACGCTCGGTATCATCACCGAGGTAACCCTGCGGCTGCACGGCCTGCAGGAGGCGGTCTCCTCCGCGGTATGCAGCTTCACCAGCGTCGACGACGCCATAAACATGGTGATACACACCATCCAGTCAGGTATCCCGATTGCCCGCATCGAACTGCTCGACGCCCTGATGATGCGTGCCATCAACGGCTACTCGAAAATGGACTACCCGGAGCAGCCACACCTGTTCCTGGAGTTTCACGGTAGCGAGAGCGGGGTGGTGGAACAGGCCCGGGCGGTGCAGGAGATCGCCAGCGAGTTCGGCGGCAGCGACTTTTCCTGGGCCACCCGCAGCGAGGAACGCAACCGGTTGTGGAAGGCGCGCCACGACGCCTACCCGTCAGCACTGCAGCTTCAGCCAGGCACCCGTGCCATCACTACCGACGTCTGTGTCCCGATCTCGCGCCTTGCGGAGTGCATCCGGGAGACCCGGGAAGACATCGATCGCGCCAGCATGCCTATCGTCATGCTGGGTCACGTCGGCGATGGCAACTTCCACCTCGCCATTCTGCCCCATCCGGACCGGCCACAGGATGTGGAGGAGGCCGAGGCGCTCAATCATCGACTGGTACGCCGTGCCCTGGCAATGGAGGGCACCTGCACCGGCGAACACGGCATCGGTCAGGGCAAGATCGACTTCCTGCAGGAGCAGAATCCGGCCGGCGTCGAGCTGATGCGGCAGATCAAAAGAGCCCTCGACCCACAACACCTGCTCAACCCGGGCAAGGTGCTGCACATGCCTGACAACGATGGTTGAGAAGATCTTCTGGGACGACCCTTACCGGAGCCGGCTGTCGGCCCGGGTCACTGGCGTCTCGGGCGAGACCATTACCCTCGACCGAAGCATCTTCTTTGCCTTCTCCGGGGGCCAGGAGAGCGACCATGGCCGAATCGGCGGTCAACCGGTACTGGAGGCCCGCAAGCAGGGACGGGAGATCCTCTACCGACTGCCGCCGGATCATGACCTGAAGCCCGGACTGGCGGTGGAGGTGGAGATCGACTGGCCGCGCCGCTACCGCCTGATGCAACTTCACTTCGCCTGCGAGATCACCCTGGAACTGATCTGCCAGGCGCTGCCCGGCATCGAACGCATCGGCGCCCATATCGCCGCCGACAAGGCACGTATCGACTTCCTGCACCAGGACTCCCTGGCCCCGCTGCTGGTCGGTATCGAAAATGCGGTAAACCGCATGGTCCAGGATGACCTGCCGATCATCACCGGCTTCAGCGACAGCGCCCTGGAGCGGCGTTTCTGGGAGATCGACGGCTTCGCCCGGGTGCCCTGTGGCGGGACCCATCTGAAACGGACAGGGGAGATCGGTCGCGTTCATCTGAAACGAAAAAATCCCGGCAGGGGCAAGGAGCGTGTCGAGGTACGAATTGACGACGGCGCATCCAGAGAGGCCGCGACTCACGATGACCACTGACCCCCATCCGGTCACCTACCACCCCCCGCCCGATACCGGCCTGGAGATCATCCACCTGGACGACTCCCTGCTGGTGCTGGACAAACCAAGCGGTCTGCTCTCGGTCCCGGGCCGGGGCGAGGAGAAGCAGGATTCACTGGCATCGCGGGCACAGGCGGAGTACCCGGAAGCGAGGGTAGTACACCGCCTGGACATGTCCACCTCCGGCCTGATGATCATGGCACGCGGGCCCGACATGCAGCGCCGGCTGCAAAGACTCTTCGAGCAGCGGGCAATCGAAAAAAAGTACCTGGCAGTGGTGAACGGCTGCCCGGAGCCGCCAAGTGGAACTATCCGTCTGCCCCTGATCACCGACTGGCCGAACCGGCCCCGGCAACGGGTCGACCACGAACTCGGCAAGCCCGCGGTCACCCGCTACCGGCTAATGGCCTATCGGCCGGAGAGCGACAGCAGCCGGGTGGAGCTGCGACCGGAAACCGGCCGCTCGCACCAGCTACGGGTCCACATGCTGGCGATCGGCCACGTCATTCTCGGGGACAGCCTGTACGCCAGCCCCGACCTCCGGTCAAAGGCTCCGCGACTGCTGTTGCACGCCAGCGCCCTCCACTTCATCCACCCGGCTAGCGGCCGTGCAATCGAGCTGCACAGCCGCGCCCCCTTCTGAAGCGCGCTACCGGCCCCGGTTAAACCCCGATTCTTCTGCCATACTTGGACGATAAACAGAAGAAGAAGTACAACCGGCATTTACAAAAGGACGGACCGATGGCCATGGATACCCTGTTACTGCTGGAGGATGACCAGCCACTGCGCGAATACTACAGCCTCTCCCTGACCCAGGCCCACTACCAGGTGGTAGAGGCGGACAACAGCAAGGATATCGTTGCTCTCATTGAGCAGCACAACCCGGCACTGGTGATTACCGACCTGGTGATGCCGGATCATGACGGACTGGAGGGCATCTTCAAGATGATCGGCAAATACCGGATACCGGTGATCGTGATCTCCGCCTACCCCGACTTTATCGAACTCTCCAAGCCCCTGGTTGCCGCCACCTATGTGAAACCGCTCTCCGCCAGTGAACTTATCGCGGCGGTCGACAAGATGCTGCACCGCTCACAGCCACCGGCCCAGGCCAACGGTGCCCCTTCAGGGTAAGCACTCACTCTCAGAGAGGCTGCAGATTGGCGTAGGCGGCCACCAACCACTTGGCACCCACCTGTTCAAAATTGACATGAATCCGCGCACTACCGCCCTGGCCCTCCGCATTGAGCACCACCCCCTCACCGAACTTCGGGTGCAGTACCCGCTGCCCCAGGCGGTAGCCTGATTCATCGTCCGCGCCGGAAAATCGATCCTGCTGGTAGAGCGGACGGCTGATCTGGGATCGGGTCCGCACCTCCTGCACCAGCCCGGCAGGGATCTCGCGCAGGAAGCGGGAGGGCAGGGGATAGTTCTCGCTGCCGTGCAGTCGCCGGCTCTCGGCATAGGTAAGGTAGAGCTGCTGCATGGCACGGGTCATACCCACGTAGCAGAGCCGCCGCTCCTCCTCCAGCCGCTCCGGATCGTCCGCTGACATACTGTGCGGGAACAGCTTCTCCTCCACCCCGGCGATAAAAACCAGCGGAAACTCCAGCCCCTTGGCCGAGTGCAGGGTCATCAACTGCACGCAGTCCTCGAACGGATCACCCTGGTTCTCGCCCGCCTCCAGTGCCGCGTGGGCCAGGAAGGCGGAGAGCGGATCCAGCTCGTCCTCGTCTTCCGCCACCTCGTAGGTGAACTCCCGGGCCGCGTTGACCAGCTCCTCCAGGTTCTCCACCCGGTCCTGCCCCTTGCCGTCACGGCTCTTGCGGAAGTGCTCCGCCAGCCCGGAGGCGGAGATCACCTGGTCCGCCACTTCATGCAGGTTGAGTCCGTCGATACTCGCCTGCTGTTCGGCGATCAGCTCCAGGAAACCGTTCAGGGCGTTGGCCGCCCGCTTGGCCATGCCACCACCCTGGATCAGCTCCTGCGCCGCCTGCCACAGGGAGCAGCCGAAGTCCCGGGCATGGGCGCGCACCGCGTCCAGGGTGCGCGGTCCGATACCCCGGGGCGGCTGGTTGACCGCCCGCTCGAAGGCCGGATCCTCCTGCGGGTTGGCCACCAGGCGCAGGTAGGCGAGGGCATCCTTGATCTCGGCCCGCTCGAAAAAGCGTAGCCCCCCGTACACCCGGTACGGCAGCTGGGCCTGGATCAGGGCCTCCTCGAACTGGCGCGACTGGGCGTTGGAACGGTAGAGGATGGCACACTCGTCCCGGCGGTGTCCCTCCTGGGTGTAGTGCCGGATGCGCTCCACCACGAAGCGCGCCTCGTCCACCTCGTTGAAGGCGTTGTAGAGACGGATCGGCTCACCCTCGCTACCGTCGGTCCAGAGCTCCTTGCCGAGGCGCGAGGGGTTGTGAGAGATCACCGCGTTGGCCGCCTTCAGGATGGTGCCGGTGGAGCGGTAGTTCTGCTCCAGCCTCAGCAACGGCGCATCCGGGAAGTGCTTCTGGAAATCCCTGATGTGCTCCACCCGGGCCCCGCGCCAGCCGTAGATCGACTGGTCGTCGTCACCCACCGCGAACAGGTTGCAGCGCTCCCCGGCCAGCAGCCGCAGCCAGGCATACTGGATGGTGTTGGTATCCTGGAACTCGTCCACCAGGATGTGCTGAAAGCGCTCCCGGTAGTGATGCAGGATGTCCGGACGGTCCCTCAGCAGCTCGTGGGCGCGCAGCAGGAGTTCGGCGAAGTCGACCACCCCGCCACGCTCGCAGGCGGCCTGGTACTCGGCGTAGATGCGGATCATGGTGCGCTGGTAGGGGTCGCCGCCATCGTCCATGTGCTGGGGCCGGAT
>JAPHTA010000354.1 GCA_026196475.1 Sedimenticola sp. | reverse complement strand
CCGATCCGGGCCCTGGTACTGACCCCGACCCGTGAACTGGCGGCCCAGGTGCAGGAGAGTGTTGAGGTATATGGCAAGTACTTGCCACTGAAATCCACCGTTGTTTTCGGTGGTGTCAAGATCAACCCCCAGATCGAGAAGTTGCGCCACGGCGTGGATATCCTGGTGGCGACACCCGGACGCCTGCTCGATCACGCACAGCAGAAGACAGTCGATCTCTCCCACATCGAGATCCTGGTGCTGGACGAGGCGGACCGGATGCTGGACATGGGATTCATCCATGATATCCGCAAGGTGCTGGCGCTGTTGCCGGCAGGTCGCCAGAACCTGCTCTTCTCGGCCACCTACTCTGAAGAGATCAAGACCCTGGCGGACAAGTTGCTGAACCAGCCGGAACTGATCGAGGTGGCGCGTCGCAACACGGCTGCCGAAAAGGTCGGACAACGGGTCTACCCGGTGGACCGGGAGCGCAAGCGGGAACTGCTCTCCTACCTGATCGGATCACAGAACTGGCAGCAGGTGCTGGTCTTTACCCGCACCAAGCATGGTGCCAATCGCCTGGCCCAGCAGCTGGAGAAGGACGGCCTGAGCGCCGCGGCGATTCATGGCAACAAGAGCCAGGGTGCCCGTACCCGGGCACTGGCCGGCTTCAAGCAGGGAGAGGTACGGGTGCTGGTGGCAACCGATATAGCCGCCCGCGGTCTCGATATCGATCAGCTTCCACACGTGGTCAACTACGAACTGCCGAACGTCCCCGAGGATTACGTGCACCGGATCGGCCGCACCGGTCGCGCCGGTAACGAAGGGGAGGCGATCTCCCTGGTCTGTGTCGACGAGCACAAGCTCCTGCGGGATATCGAGCGCCTGCTGAAACGGGAGATCTCGAAAGAGGTGCTGCCCGGATACGAGCCCGATCCGAATGCAAAACCGGAGCCGATTCCGAACGGCCGTAACGGGGCCCGGGGTCGTGGACAGGGTCAGCGCGAAGCCCGGGGGAACGGACACGGTCGTCCATCCCGGGATGAGCGGTCACGTCACCACCGTTCCGAACAGCCGGAGCGGCGTTCGGAGAACAAGCCTCGGGTGGCCCGGAGCAGTGGTGCCAAGCCGGCCGCGGCCGCCAAACCGGCTGGTTCAACCGGCAGGCAACGGCGTCGCAGCGGTAACCGGGCGTCGCGACCCTCGCTTCTCGGCGGCTGATCAGTTGAAGGGGCGCGGGTGAGCGGTCGTTCGCGACCGACTCAGCCGCGGTACCCCAGCCTGAGACTGAGCGGCCAGCGCACCCTGTGCCGCGTTTCCGCTTCTCCCCAGATCCCCTGCAGTTCCGCTGCCAGCGGCTGCAGGGGATCCTGCCCGGTTGCCTCCCGGTAGCGGCTGGTGGCCGACCAGGTGCCCAGGTAACCGATCAGTTGCGGCAGTGACCACTCCGTCGACATGTCGAAACATGGCAGGTCTGCTTCTGCTCGGAAGGGAAAGTCGATTTCCGCATACCCCTCCTCAACCTGTTTTCGTTCGGGTGGCCAGTAGTCGGCCAGTGTTTCCCGGTAGAAGCGATCGATCAGCCGGTCGACCGGCGGGTTGATCCGCAGCAGGTTATAACTCCATACCGCCAGCAGACCGCTTGGCCGCAGGATTCTCTCCACCTCCCGGTAGAAGGCTTCCAGGTCGAACCAGTGAAGTGCCTGGGCGACCGTGACCAGGTCGACGCTGGCGGTGTCGAGTCCGCTCTGCTCGGCCCGGGCGACCCTGTATTCAACCCCGGTGCAGGAGATGGCGGCATCGATCTGTGCCTGGCTGGCGTCGCTGGCGATCACCTTGCGAAACCGTTTAGCCAGTTCGCAGGCCGCCTGGCCGCTGCCAGTGGCGCAGTCCCAGGCCAGTGTTCGGGCGGGCGCCCGGTCGGCCAGGTAATCGAACAGTGTAGACGGATAGCCCGGGCGATAGTGAGCGTAACTGTCGGCCTGGCCGGAGAAGTGGTCCTGGAACGGTTTTGTCATGCCTGGTTTCGGGTTGAAGGGGCAATTCGGCTGGGAAATGCCCGTCAACTATGGGAAAATTGTCCGCTTTACGGTCCGCATTGATCAGCCCCCATTACAATCGAGTTTCCGGGTAAATGAAACTGAAAGTTGCCATCAACGGGTATGGACGCATTGGTCGTTGTATTCTCCGCGCCCTCTACGAGTCACCGCATTATCGTGACCGGCTCCAGATCGTTGCCATCAACGAGTTGGCCGACCTGGACGTGGTGACCCACCTTACCCGGTATGACACCACCCACGGCCGTTTCCCGGGTACGGTGGAACGGGACGCATCCCATCTGCTGATCAACGGTGAACCGATCTCGATGTTATCCCGGGCGGAGCCGGAGTTGCTGCCATGGAGAGCACTGGGTGTTGACCTGGTACTGGAGTGCAGCGGCGTGTTCAAGAGCCGGCAGGATGCCCGCCGTCACCTGCAGGCCGGTGCGCGCAAGGTGCTGTTCTCCCATCCCGCCGAGCCGGACGTGGATGCCACCATCGTCTACGGGGTCAATCACCAGCAGTTGAAACCCGGAGATACCATTGTCTCCAACGCCTCCTGTACCACCAACGCGGTGATCCCGGTGCTGAACCGGTTGCAGGAGTGCTACGGCATCGAGTGCGCTCTGATCACCACCATCCATTCGGCGATGCATGACCAGCCGGTGATTGATGCCTACGACAGCGATCTGCGCAAGACCCGTTCCGCCTTGCAGTCGATCATCCCGGTGGAGACCGGGCTGGCGAGGGGCGTAGTGCGGATACTGCCCGAGTTGAAAAACCGCGTGCATGCCCAGGCAATCCGGGTTCCCACCACCAATGTCTCGATGATGGATCTGTCGATCGAGCTGGAGGCGCCGACCACCGGTGTGGAGTTGAACCGGGAGCTGAAGGCATTGAGTGAGCAGGAAGGGGGGCGACTGTTCGGCTATATCGAGGATCTGCTGGTCTCCTGTGATTTCAACCACGACAGCCGCTCTTCCATTGTCGACAGTAATCAGACCCAGGTTTGTAACCATCACTTTGCCAAGGTGGTGACCTGGTTTGACAACGAATGGGGCTTTGCCAACCGCATGCTGGATACCGCGATTGCGATGAAGCCGGGCATAGGGTGACAGCAGGTATTTAATGACCAGGCAGGTGGAGTGGCAGATGCCAAGACAGCGCACAGTATACTACGTATCGGAGAGTACAGGGATCACCGCCGAGACCCTGGGTCACAGCCTGATCTCCCAGTTCGAGCAGACTATCGATTTCAAGACGGTCTATATGCCTTTCATCAATACCGTGGACAAGGCGCGCAAGCTGAGCCGTCAGTTCGACGTGGTGGCGGAGCGGGATGGTGCCAGACCGATTGTCTTTGCCACCATGGTCGAGTACGAGACCCGGGTCATCCTGAAACGCTCCAACTGTCTTTATATCGAGCTGTTCGACACCTTCATCGCCCCGCTTAGCAAGGAGCTGGGGGTGAATCCCTCGGGCAAGACCGGCCTCAGTCACGGCATGGCCAATGGCGACAGCTACGAGGACCGGATGGATATCATCAACTTCGCCATGGTCAACGATGACGGTGCGCGCCTGGACAAGTATGACCAGGCCGACGTGATCCTGATCGGTGTCTCCCGCTCCGGAAAAACCCCAACCTGCCTCTACCTGGCCATGCACTTCGGGATCAAGGCGGCCAACTATCCGTTGACCCCGGACGATTTCGAGCAGAACCGGATCCCGGACGAGCTGCTCAAGCACAAGGAGAAGCTGATCGCATTGACTATCGATCCGCCCCGGCTCAATCGCATTCGGGAGGAGCGTCGGCCGGGCAGTGACTACGCCTCTCTGCAGCGTTGTGCCTCGGAGGTGCGCCAGGCACTGCAGATGTTCAAAAAGCACAACATCTGGGTGCTGGATACCACCACCCACTCGATTGAGGAGGTCTCCTCGCGCATCGTCAAGGCGGTGCGCTCTCGCTGACAGCTGCCACCGCTTGTGTCGTACCGCTGCCCACCGATCGATTGAAGAATATCCCTGCTGCCCGGCTCAAAAGCCACTACACTGGGACATGAACCCAACGATTTTCGGGGTGGGGTTCGCGTGTCTACCGGAGATTCCTGCTCGGTCAATGTCATCTTGGCGGAGTACTGGTTGCAGATAAAAATTTCTTTGGCATTCCATAAGATTTCCCGCTTGTATGGCTACTGGTTAGTAAACATAATGGCCTGTTTTTATTAACAAATTATCCTGTTTTATCAGGGTTTTCTGCAAAAAGACAAGAATATGAAGATTGGTATTCCAAGAGAGACCACAGCCGGGGAGAAGCGGGTCGCTTCCACGCCCGACATCGTAAAGAAGCTGGTCGCCCGGGGCTTCACCGTGTTGCTGGAGCGGGGCGCCGGCGAGGCGGCCCACTTCACCGATGACGAGTACAGTTCTGCCGGGGCCACTCTGGGCGAGAGGGCTGATGCCCTTGCGGCGGATATCGTTCTCAAGGTTCGTCGGCCATCGTCGGACGAGATCGCCGCCATGTCCAGCGGCGCCGTGGTGATCGGTTTTATCGAACTGTGCGAGGATGACGGCACGCTCAAGACGATGTTCGACAAGCAGATCCGTCCGCTGGCCCTGGAACGTATTCCACGTATCTCCCGTGCCCAGTCGATGGACGCCCTCTCTTCCCAGAGCAATATTGCCGGATACCGGGCGGTGATCGAGGCGGCAAACCGCTTCGGTCGGTTCATACCGCTGATGATGACCTCCGCCGGTTCCGCCAAGCCGGCACGGGTGGTGGTGCTGGGTGTCGGCGTGGCCGGCCTGCAGGCGATCGCCACCGCGCGGCGCCTCGGGGGCGATGTCCACGCCTACGATATCCGCCCGGAAACCCGGGAGCAGATACTCTCGCTGGGTGCCAAGCCGATCGACCTGGACATCGGAGAGAGCGGTTCCGGGGAAGGGGGCTATGCCAGGGAGCTGTCCGAGGAGGCGAAGGCGAAACAGCAGCAGCTGCTGGCGGATGAGCTGAGCAAGGCGCACATCCTGATCACCACCGCTCTCATTCCCTGCCGTCCGGCCCCGGTGCTGGTCACCGAGGACGTGGTCAAGCGCATGCGCGAGGGTTCGGTGATCGTGGACCTGGCGGCGGAGACCGGTGGCAACTGCCCGCTGACCGAAATGGACCAGGTGGTCAACAGGCACGGCGTGATCCTGGTCGGGCATACCAACTACCCGTCCATGATGCCGTCCGATGCCAGTGCCTTCTACGCCAAGAACATCGCCAACCTGCTTGAGATCGTGGTGCGCGAAGAGGAGGGTGCCCTGGTGCTGAACGATTTTGAAGAAGACGAGATCACCCGGGCCGCACTGTTGCGTCCCGAGTCCTGAATACTTTTACCGCAGGTTGGGGAGCACCGCGGCATGGCGACGGAACCGGCCGCAAAAAACGATCTCCCGCCCTGTGACAGAATCTGAAAAAGGAGGGCAGCAAGATGCCTGATACACTGGTAGCACTGTACGTCTTTGTGCTCGCTTGTTTCATCGGTTACTACGTGATCTGGGGCGTGACCCCGTCCCTGCATACCCCGCTGGTGGCACTGACCAATGCCATCTCCGGCATCATCATTGTCGGGGCCCTGCTGGTGACCGGTCTGCAGGATGTCAGCGGCGTCGCGGAGCTGATGGGTTTCTTTGCCGTCCTGCTCGCCTCGATCAACGTGTTCGGTGGCTTCCTGGTCACCAATCGCATGCTCGCCATGTTCAAGAAGAAGAAATAAGGGAGCCGAACGACCATGCAGATCACAGCCAACATGCAGGCACTCGCCTATTTGGTCTCCGCCATACTGTTCATCTTCGCCCTCAAGGGGCTGACCCATCCGGCCACCGCCCGGCGTGGTAACTATTACGGTATCGCCGGCATGGCGATTGCCGTGATCGCGACCCTGCTCGGGGCCGAGGTACAGTCCTACGGTTTTATCATCGCCGGCGTGGCGGCAGGTGCCCTGATCGGTGCCGTGCTGGCGGCGCGGGTCAAGATGACCGCCATGCCGCAGCTGGTTGCCGCATTGCACAGCTTTGTCGGCATGGCGGCGGTGCTGGTGGCGGTCGGAACCTACATCAACCGGGCTGCCGCCGGTACGCTGAACCCGGTACTGATGGCCGAGCTGTCGGTGGGCATCGTGATCGGCGCCATCACCTTCAGTGGTTCGGTTATCGCCTTCGGCAAGCTGCAGGGGCTGATCAGTGGCAAGCCCGTGGTGTTCAAGGGACAGCACATGCTGAATGCGCTGCTGGGCCTGGTGATCGTCGGCTTCGGGGTTCACTTCGGCATGACCGAGAGCCTTCTCTCCCTGACCCTGATGACCCTGCTCGCCTTCCTGCTCGGTTTCACCCTGATCATTCCCATCGGCGGCGCCGACATGCCGGTGATCATCTCCATGCTCAACAGCTACTCGGGCTGGGCCGCGGCCGCCACCGGCTTCACCCTGCAGAACAACCTGCTGATCATTGTCGGTGCCCTGGTCGGGTTCTCCGGTGCCATCCTCTCCTACATCATGTGCAAGGCGATGAACCGCTCCATTATCAACGTGGTCTTCGGCGGCTTCGGCAGCGACACCTCGGGCGGAGCGTCCAGCGCTGCCGCCCAGGCGGTGGAGAAGGGGGTCCGATCGGCCTCGGTAGAGGATGCGATCTACTGGATGGAGGATGCCAGCAAGGTGATCAT
>JAPHTA010000296.1 GCA_026196475.1 Sedimenticola sp. | reverse complement strand
TGTTTGACAAACTGCTGGAGCGGGAACGACTGGGCAGTACCGGGCTGGGGAACGGCATAGCGCTGCCCCACGCCCGGATGGCCGGCGTCGGCGAGGCCCGCGGTGCCTTTGTCCAACTGCAGTCGAAGGCCGATTTCGACGCCATCGACCGGCAACCGGTAGACCTGGTGTTCGGCCTGCTGGTACCGGAACAGGCGACCGAGGAGCACCTGCAGCTGCTGGCCAGGCTGGCCACCCTGTTCAGCGACGACAGCTTCTGCGAACGGTTGCGCAAGGCCGGCAACCCACAAGCCCTGCTTGACGAGTTTATCCTGCGGGAGCCCATACCCCAGAGCGCCAGCGGCTGAGGAATGAACAGCCCCGTGGCGACACCCAACTCCTCTATGAAACTGGCCATCATCACCGGCCTCTCTGGCTCGGGGAAGAGTGTTGCCCTGCACACCCTGGAGGACGAGGGGTACTACTGTGTGGACAACCTGCCGCTGTTCCTGTTGCCCGCATTCGCCGGTGAACTGGTCAAGCGGCAGGACAAGCGATTCAAGCTGGTCGCCATCAGCATCGATGCACGCAATGCCCCGGCCGAGTTCGAGAGCATCAGCAGCCTGCTGGAGCCGCTGCAGCAGGCCGGCATCCGCCACGACATCATATTCCTGGAGGCCCAGGACGAGACCCTGATCAAGCGTTTCAGTGAAACCCGGCGCCGCCACCCCCTGACCGGGGGTGATCGCCCCCTGGAGGAGGCGATTCGCCTTGAACGGGAGCTGATGGCACCGTTTCTCAGCGTGGCCGACCTGCGTATCGACACCAGCCGGACCAGCCTGCACGAACTGAAACACCTGGTACGCAGCCGGGTCAGCGAACGACTGGATACCAAGATCTCCCTGCTGTTCCAGTCCTTCGGTTTCAAACAGGGCGTGCCAAGGGATGCCGACTTCGTGTTCGACGCCCGCTGCCTGCCCAACCCCCACTGGGAGCCGGAACTGCGCCCGCTGAGCGGGCGTGACGCACCCGTCGCCCGCTACCTTGGCGATTTTCCCGATGTGCAACGGTACAAGGAGGATATCGTCCGCTTCCTGGAGCAGTGGATCCCCTGCTTCGAGCGCGAAGGCCGCAGCTACCTGACCGTGGCCATCGGCTGCACCGGCGGACAGCACCGTTCCGTCTACCTGGTGGAGCAGCTCGCCTCCCACTTCCGTACCTGTGGTCGTCGCATCCAGACCCGGCACCGGGACCTGGCCACAACCGGGGACTAGCCAGGGCGGATTACCCGCCAGTCGCAGGTTTTGTTACCGGCGCAGATTGTGAGATATTGTTTTGTCTGGAGATGAGGCGACTGCAACCCGTTATGGTTACCAAACAGATAACAATCATCAATCGACTCGGCCTGCACGCCCGTGCCGCGGCCAAGTTCATAACCGAAGCGGGCCAGTACAGCAGCCGGGTGCAGCTTGCACGTGACAGCAACCCGATAAATGGAAAGAGCATCATGGAGGTGATGATGCTGGCTGCCAGCCAGGGCACCGAGCTGACACTGATCACCGACGGCGAGGACGAGGTGGCGGCAGCCGAGGCGCTGGAACGACTGATCAACGACCGCTTCGGAGAGCCGGAGTGACCTATGCCGGCAACGGTATCGGTATCACCCGCGGCGTCGCCATCGGCCCCGCCCACATCCTGCAGCGCGACCAGCTGGAGATCAGCCCCCGAACCATAGAACAGGACCAGGTTCAGGCGGAGACGGAGCGCTTTCGCCAAGCAGTGAACAACGCCCGCGAGCGGCTGCAGGGGATTCGTCGCAAAATTCCCGAATCAACCCGCTCCGATATCATCGAGTTCATCGACACCCACCTGCTGATGATGAACGACGCCGCCCTGGTGGAGGTCCCCATTGATCTGATCAGCAGGCATTCCTACGCAGCCGAGTGGGCCCTGCAGCTGCAGCGTGATGCGCTGGTGCAGGTGTTCAACACCATGGATGACCCCTACCTGCGCACCCGGCGCGACGACGTGGAACACGTGGTCAACCAGATCCAGAAAGCGTTGCTGGAACTTGATGAGGAGGCGGAGGAGGAGCTGGCCGGCAAGGTGATCCTGGCCCAGGACCTGACCCCGGCCGATACCATCCTTATGCGCCACCAGGGGATCGCCGCCTTCATTACCGAGTTCGGCGGCCCCATGTCCCACACCGCCATCCTGGCCCGCAGTCTGGGTATCCCGGCAGTGGTCGGCGTGCACAGCATCACCCGTATCCTGCGCCACGGTGAACAGGTGGTGGTGGACGGGGAACAGGGGGTGGTGCTGGCGGATGCGGACCCGGCGACCCTGACCCACTACGCCCGGCGCATGGACAGCGCCGAACAGCGACAGATCCGCCTGCGCAGCCTGATCGGACAACCGGCCACCACCCGGGAGGGGACCCGGATCCAGCTGATGGCCAATATCGAGCTGCCGGAGGACATTCAGGCCACCCGGGAGCTGCAGGCCGATGCCGTGGGCCTCTATCGCACCGAGTTCCTGTACATGAACCGGGAGGGCACACCGGACGAGGAGGAGCACTACCAGACCTACCGCCAGGTGGTGGAGGGGCTGGACGGGATCCCGATCACCATCCGCACCCTGGACCTGGGCGCGGACAAGCAGGTGGACGGCTGCACCGCCTCCAGCTGCAACCCGGCCCTGGGCCTGCGCGCCATCCGGCTCTGCCTGAAGGAGCCGAAGATGTTCCAGCCCCAGATCCGGGCGATCCTGCGTGCCGCCGCACACGGGCCGGTGCGCATCATGATACCGATGCTCTCCAACCTGCAGGAGATCCGGCGCCTCAAGCAGATAGTGACCGATACCCGGGCCCAGCTCGAGGCCGAGGGGGTGGCACATGACGGCGACATTCCGATCGGCGGCATGATCGAGGTTCCCGCCGCCGCGCTGGCGGCGGACGCCTTCAGCCGCGAGCTGGACTTTTTCTCCATCGGCACCAACGACCTGATCCAGTACACCCTGGCGATCGACCGGGTCGACGACGAGGTGAACTATCTCTACGACCCGCTGCACCCCTCGATCCTGCGCCTGATACAGATGGTGATCGAGGCCGGGCGCAAGGCCGGAATCCCGGTCAGCATGTGCGGCGAGATGGCCGGTGATCCGCGTTACATCCCGCTGCTGCTGGGCATGGGGCTGCGCGAGTTCAGCATGCAGCCGGGGTCGCTGCTGCTGGCCAAGGAGAGCCTGCTGCAGCTTGATGCCGGCAAGCTGGCGCGCCAGACCCGCAAGCTGATGAAACACCTGGCCGACCCGCAGCACGAGGAGATGCTGAGAAAGATCTGCCACCTGCACTGAGCCGTGTAGCGCAGCCCCGGAACACCCTGCCATCGGCTGCGTCTCCCGTTTGTCATCTGCAACTGCTAGAATCTGCCCCGACCCGAACCCGAGAACTCCAGGCCGACGAGGTGACACCCCGGTATGTCAGATCAAACCCAAGAAACATCCGGCGCCACCCGTCTCGAACGACTGCACGCGGTACTCGACAAGGGTACCCTGAACCAGGCCGGGCGCATGCTAAACGCCTTGCATCCCGGCGAGATTGCGCACCTGCTGGAATCCCTGCCCCTGGCCCAGCGAGAGATCGTCTGGGGCCTGGTCAACGAGGAGAACGGCGGTGAAGTGCTGATGCTGGTAGCGGACGAAGTCCGCTCCGACCTGATCAGCAAGATGGAGACCAGCCAGCTGCTGGCCGCCTCTGAAGGCCTGGACACCGACGACCTGGCGGACCTGGTACAGGAGCTGCCGGACACCATCACCCGGGAGATCCTGGACTCCCTGGATCACCAGCACCGGGACCGGCTGGAGGCGATCCTCTCCTACCCGGAGGATACCGCCGGCGGCCTGATGAACCCGGATACCATCACCGTGCGGCCGGAGGTGACCCTGGACGTGGTGATGCGCTACCTGCGCCACCTGAAAGACAAGATCCCGCCCCAGACCGATATCCTGATGGTGGTCAACCGGGACGGCAAGTACCTGGGCGTGCTGCCGCTCACGGTGCTGGTCACCCACGCGCCGGACGATACCGTGGCCGAGGTGATGTCCCTCGACGCCCGTGCCATGCCGGCAGACTGGGAGGCACGCAAGGTGGCCAACCGCTTCGAGCAGCACGACCTGGTGTCGGCACCGGTAATCGACGAAGAGGGCCGGTTGATCGGGCGTATCACCATCGACGACGTGGTGGACGTGATCCGTGAAGAGGGCGAGCACCAGTTCATGGGACAGGCCGGTCTCTCCGAAGACGAGGATATGTTCGCGCCGGTCCTGGTCTCCGCCCGGCGACGGGCGCTATGGCTCGGCATCAACCTGATCACCGCCCTGCTCGCCTCCTGGGTGATCGGCCTGTTCGAGGCCACCATCGAGAAAATCGTTGCACTGGCGGTGCTGATGCCGATCGTGGCCAGCATGGGGGGCATCGCCGGCAGCCAGACCCTGACCCTCACTATCCGCGGCATCGCCCTGGGTCAGCTCTCGGGCAAGAACACCCGCTGGCTGGTGCTCAAGGAGCTGGCAGTGGGAACATTGAACGGCCTGATCTGGGCCGCGGTGGTGGCGGTGATTGCCGGCTTCTGGTTTAACGACGTCAACCTCGGCCTGCTGATCGCCACCGCCATGATCATCAACCTGGTACTGGCCGCCCTCACCGGGACCCTGCTGCCGATGACCCTGGACAAGGTGGGCATTGATCCCGCCCTGGCCGGCTCGGTGCTGCTCACCACGGTCACCGACATCGTCGGCTTTTTCGCCTTCCTGGGCCTGGCCACCCTGTTCCTGCTGTAACCACCGGAACCGGCGTTCAGCCCTCCGGGATCGGCTGGATCTGCGACAGGTCGGCCGGCAGCATCGCATCCGGACCGCAGCTCTGCAGGCAGATGTCGCATCCGGTGCAGGCCGCCGACTCGATCCGCACCCAGGCCTTCATCACCTCCCGCCCGCTGCTGCGCTTCTCGCTCTCGCGTCGCGTCACCAGGATCGCCGGACAGCCCACGTTGAGGCAGTTGGCGCAGCCGTTGCACTTGTCCGGGTCCACCATCAGCGGCCGCCGCGGGGCGAAACGCTCGGTCAGCACGCAGGGCCGCTTGGCCACGATCACCGACGGTACAGGCGCCGCCATCTCCTGTTTGACCGTCTTGTAGAGCACCGGCAGGTCGTAGGGGTCCACCACGTGCACCCGCTCCCGGGCAACGCCCAGGGCACAGGCCAGCTCGGCGAAATCCACCTTCGGCGCCTCGCCCCCGCGCAGGTCCCGGCCATTGCCGTGGTTGTTCTGGCCGCCGGTCATGCCGGTGGCGGAGTTATCCAGGATCATCACCGTCACGTTGCCCTGGTTGTAGACCACGTCCAGCAGGCCCTGCACCCCCAGGTGCAGGAAGGTGGAGTCGCCGATAATGGAGAATATCGCCTTCTCCTTGTCGCTCTCGCCGCGCCCCAGGTCCATGCCGAGCCCGATGCCGATCGCCGACCCCATGCAGATACAGGTATCCAGGGCGTTCCAGGG
>JAPHTA010000040.1 GCA_026196475.1 Sedimenticola sp. | reverse complement strand
CCGACCACCTCGGTCTCGGCCTGGATGCCTTCCAGATGCTGGAGATCAAGAACGGTGACTGGACCATCGTGAACTGAGCCGCAGACCGCGGCCGGGCCTTTTCGGGCCCGGCCGCGCATGTCTCTGCAGCAGCCCCGCGACGCCCCGTTAACCCCCTGGCCAGGCCTGATAAAGGGCTTGGTCATCCCCAGTCCCGCGTTTAGAATAAGGTTTTTTATGTCAAACGATACGCAACAACAAGCCGAAGCGATTGGCCGCTGGATGGAGCAGCAGGACAAGTTCGCCCGCCTTCTCGATATCCAGCTGGAGTCGGTCAGCCCGGGCTACGCCCGTGCCTCTCTGATCGTCCGGCCGGACATGCTCAACGCGGTCAAG
This sequence comes from Sedimenticola sp., assembly GCA_026196475.1. Lineage (GTDB taxonomy): Bacteria > Pseudomonadota > Gammaproteobacteria > Chromatiales > Chromatiaceae > Sedimenticola. The sequence goes on along the minus strand of JAPHTA010000040.1, from coordinate 2,803 downwards.
GTAACCCAGGGCGGCGTCACCTTCACACTGGCCGATTTCGCCTTTGCCGTGGCATCCAACTCGCATGGCACCACCTCCCTGGCACTCACCACCCAGCTCAGCTTTCCCGGCTCCAGCCGCGAGGGCGACCGTCTGGTGGCGGAGGCGCGTGAGGAGAACTCCACCAACCGCACCGGCCTCTATACTGTGGAGGTGAAGACCGGTGAAGGCCGCCTGGTGGGCCTCTTTAACGGCACTGTATTCCGCCGTTCGGACAAGATCGCGGAGTGGATGGACAACAACCAAAATTCCGGAGGATAAGCGATGATTCTGCATTCCGAATTCGAGACCCTGCCACGAGAGGAGCTGGAGGCGCTGCAGCTGAGACGCCTGAAGGCAACCGTGGAGCGCTGCTACCATACAGTGAAGTTTTACCGGAATGCGATGGATGAACTGGGAGTCAAACCGGAGCATATTCAGCAGCTGAGCGATATCCGTCACCTCCCCTACACCAAGAAGGAGCACCTGCGTGAAAACTACCCGTTCGGGCTGTTCGCGGTGCCCGAGGAGCAGGTGGTGCGGATTCACGCATCCTCCGGCACCACCGGCAAGCCGACCGTGGTCGGCTACACCAGGCGCGATATCCGTACCTGGGCCCAACTGGTGGCACGCTGCCTGGCGGCCGCCGGCGTCCGCCCCGGTGACCGCCTGCACAACGCCTACGGCTACGGTCTTTTTACCGGCGGCCTGGGTCTCCACTATGGCGGCGAGGAACTCGGCGTCATGGTCACCCCGATGTCCGGCGGTCAGACCCAGAAGCAGTTGATGCTGCTGCAGGACTTCGCTCCCACCGCGATCAGTTGCACCCCCTCCTACGCCCTGAACCTGGCGGAAGCCGCCGACGAGATGGGACTCAACATCCGCAAGTTACCGCTGAAGGTGGGCATCCACGGCGCCGAGCCCTGGACCGAGGAGATGCGCTACGAACTGGAGTCCCGCCTGGGCATCGACTGTGTCGATATCTACGGCCTCTCCGAGGTGATGGGACCAGGAGTGGGCAACGAATGCATCGAGGCCAAGAACGGCCTGCACATCTGGGAGGACCACTTCCTGGTCGAGTGCGTCGACGTGAATACCGGTCGCGCGGTGGCCGACGGCGAGGAAGGGGAGATCGTCTTCACCTCCCTGACCAAGGAGGCGTTCCCGATCATCCGCTACCGCACCCGGGACATCTCGGTACTGGACCGGGCGCCCTGCAAGTGCGGCCGCACCCACCTGCGCATGCAGCGCATCACCGGGCGCAGCGATGACATGCTGATCATCCGCGGCGTCAACGTCTACCCGACCCAGGTGGAGGCGATCCTGATGCAGAGCGAGACCCTCTCCCCCTTCTACCAGATCGAGCTGTTCCGCGAAGGCAGCATGGACACCATGGTGGTCAACGTGGAAGGCAGCCCGCCGCTGATGGAGCAGCCGCAGGAGGCAAGGGACCGGACCGCCGCCAAGGTGGTTCGGGACATCAAGGATTTCATCGGCGTCTCCTGCAAGGTGGTGATCAAGGACGTGGGCGAAGTGCCCCGCTCCGAAGGTAAAGCGGTTCGCGTGATCGATCATCGAAAAAAATAATCTGACACAAAAAATGGTGTAATATGTAAAATTTTGCAGGGGCTGAAAGGCCCCTGTTGTGTCGATAGATCCAGAGGTAACAGAGCGTGAGTGCAGTCTCCCCATCAGCCGAATCGAACCGGCGCTTCATGTCCGGAAACGAAGCCGTAGCACGTGGCGCCTGGGAGGCGGGCTGCAACGTGGCTGCGGCTTACCCCGGCACCCCCTCGACCGAGATCCTGGAGTTCGCCGCCCCCTACAAGGAGATGTACACCGAGTGGTCGGTCAACGAGAAGGTCTCCCTGGAGGTTGCCATCGGCGCCTCCCTGGCCGGCAGCCGGGCCCTCTGTGCCATGAAGCACGTGGGTCTCAACGTCGCCTCTGACGCCCTGATGAGCCAGACCCTGGCCGGGGTCGGCGCCGGGCTGGTGATCGTGGTGGCCGATGACGTGGGCCTCTCCTCCTCCCAGAACGAGCAGGACTCCCGTTTCTGGGGACGCTTCGCCCACGTGCCGGTTCTGGAACCGGCGGACGCCCAGGAGGCGTACCTGTTCACCCGCCGTGCATTCGAGATTTCGGAACAGTTCAGCGTACCGGTGATCCTGCGCCTGACCACCCGCATCTGCCACGTCAAGGGCGTGGTCAACCTCGGCGAGCGCAGCGAGCACACCCTGTCCCAGGGCTTCGTCAAGGACCCGGGACGATTGATCATGACCCCGGGAGTGGCCCGCCAGCGCCTGCCCCTGATGTTCGAGCGGGAGAACGAGATCCAGCGCTACAGCGAGGCATCCGAGCTGAACCGGATCGAACCGGGCAGCGACACCCGGGTCGGATTCATCACCTCCGGCCCCACCTACATGCACGTGCGGGAGGCGTTCCCCGACGCACCGCTGATCAAGCTGGGGTTCAGTTACCCGGTACCCTTCGACAAGATCCGCCAGTTTGCGGAAACCGTGGATCAGCTGGTGATCGCCGAGGAGATCGAGCCGATCCTGGAGACCGAGCTGAAGGCGGCCGGGATCAAGCTTCTGGGCAAGGAGATCCTGCCCCGCATCGGCGAACTGGCACCCAACGTGCTGCGCCCGGCGATCGCACCGCTGCTGGGAGAGGAGCCGCAGGTCGAGGCGCCGGCGCCCAGGGCTCCCATCGAGATCAAGGCGCCGGCCAGGCAGGTCGATCCCAAGACCGGTGTCGAACTGTTCCCGCGGCCGCCCACCAT
>JAPHTA010000094.1 GCA_026196475.1 Sedimenticola sp. | reverse complement strand
GCGGCAAGAACCGGGCAGATCACTTTTCCCCGGGGACGCATCCAGACCCCGGCCTTCATGCCGGTCGGCACCTATGGCACGGTCAAGGCGATGACCCCGGAAGAGCTGGAGGCCAGCGGGGCCGAGATCATCCTCGGCAACACCTTCCACCTGATGTTGCGCCCCGGCACCGACATCATCGCTGCGCATGGCGATCTGCACGATTTTATCCACTGGCAGCGTCCGATCCTGACCGACTCCGGCGGCTTCCAGGTTTTCAGCCTGGGGGCGATGCGCAAGATCACCGAGGCGGGCGTGCACTTTCGCTCCCCCATCGATGGCAGTCGTATCTTCATGGGGCCGGAGGAGTCGATGGCGGTGCAACGGGCACTGGGCTCCGACATCGTGATGATCTTCGATGAGTGTACCCCGTACCCGGCGACAGAGATCGAGGCCCGGGTCTCGATGGAGCTCTCCCTGCGCTGGGCCGCGCGCAGTAAACAAGCCCATGGGGACAACCCCGCGGCCCTGTTCGGTATCGTGCAGGGCGGGGTCTACGAGTCGCTTCGGGAGCGCTCCCTGGACGGACTGATGGAGATTGGGTTTGACGGCTACGCGGTGGGTGGGCTGTCGGTGGGTGAGCCGCCGGAGGATCGCTGGCGCATACTGGATTTCCTCGCCGGCCGCCTGCCGAAGGCGAAGCCCCACTATCTGATGGGTGTGGGCACCCCTGAGGATATTGTCGAGGCGGTGGCCCGGGGGATCGACATGTTCGACTGCGTGATGCCGACCCGCAACGCGCGCAACGGCCACCTGTTCACGCACCAGGGGGTAGTCAGGATCCGCAACGCGGTTCATGCCCGTGACACCGGGCCGCTCGATCCGCTGTGCGGCTGTTATACCTGCCGTAACTACAGTCGCAGCTACCTGCGTCACCTGGCCCGTTGCAACGAGATCCTGGGTGCCCGTCTCAACACTATCCACAACCTTCACTACTACCAGAGCCTGATGCGGGATATCCGCGCCGCCATTGCCGGCAACTGCTTCGGGGCGTTTGTGGACGAATTTTACCGTCTGCGTGCTGGAGGTACTTGAAACGGATGCAGGGCGGCACCACATGCGTCCTGTTTGGTTGCGTCTGCGTCCTGTTTGGTTGCGTCGATCAATTCTTTAATCGGGCCAACTGTGGCATAATGCCGCGTTTCTGATTCGCGATCGGTGCCGTCCTTGCCGACTCACTACATTCTGACCACTAAATTTTAAGGTGTAATACCATGAGTTTCTTTATTTCCGATGCCATGGCCCAGGCCTCCGGAGGTGGTGCGGGTGCACCGGGACTGGAAGGTCTGATCCTGCCGATTGGCCTGATAATCATGCTCTACTTTCTGATGATCCGTCCGCAGATGAAGCGCCAGAAGGAGCATCGCAAACTGGTCGAGGCACTGGCCAAGGGCGACGAGGTCCAGACCGAAGGCGGATTGATGGGCCGGATCTCGGAGATTGGCGAGAATTTCATCAAGGTGGAGATCGCAGAGGGGGTCGAGGTGAAGATCCGGCGCCAGGCGGTCGCGGCGATCATGCCCAAGGGCACCCTGAAAGAGCTTTGATCACTGGCCGGCCATCCGGCCAGGCTGTACTTAAACCATGCGCGGGCGCGGACGGGATTGTCTGCGCTCCCGCAGAGCTTCCAAAATAACAGATAACGATGAACCGATATCCCCTCTGGAAGAACCTTCTTGTCGTGGTGCTGGTCCTGCTTGGTCTGGTTTATGCGCTGCCCAACGTGTTTGATCAGGATCCCTCTCTTGAAATAGCGGGCAATCGTCGTGCGATCGTCGATACGGCTACCGAAGGGCGGATACGCAGTCGTCTCTCGGAGGCGGGCATCCAGATCAAGTCGGCCGACCTGTCCCAGGACAAGCTGCTGGTCAGGTTCGGCAACTCGGAGGATCAGCTGCGCGCCAAGGAGTTGCTGGAGACCGCGCTGGGGGGTGATTATACCCAGGCCTTGACTCTCTCCACCGATGTCCCGGGATGGCTGCAGAGTTTGGGCGCACTGCCCATGTACCTGGGCCTGGACCTGCGCGGCGGCATCCATGTGTTGATCGATGTCGATATGGATGCGGCGGTGGCCCAGGCGATGGAGCGCTACAACGGAGATATCCGTACCCAGCTTCGCGAAGAGCGTCTGCGTTACAGCCGGGTCTCCACCGAGGGTGACGCCATTGTCGTGGAGTTTCAGGAGGCCGCGCTGCGGGACCAGGCGCTGGACGTTATCGCGGACGAGTTCCGTGACCTGACCACCACCACCCGGGACGAGGCGGGCGAATTCCTGATCGAGGCCAGGATGGGGCCGACCAAGCAGCGGGAGGTGCAGAAGTTTGCCCTGGACCAGAACATCACCACCCTGCGCAACCGGGTAAACGCGCTGGGTGTCTCCGAGCCGGTGATCCAGCAGCAGGGCAGTCGGCGTATCGTGGTGCAGCTGCCCGGGGCACAGGACCCCTCCAAGCTCAAGGAGTTGCTGGGCGCGACGGCAACACTCGAGTACCGGCTGGAGGATACGGAGCATAGCGTGGAGGATGCGCTGGCCGGAAAGGTCCCGATCGGTTCCAGGCTCTACAAGACCCGCGACGGCAGGCCGATCCTGCTGAAGAAGCGGGTCATCGTGACCGGAAACCAGATCACGGATGCCTCGTCAGGATTCGACCAGCGTAGCGGCAGCCCGATGGTGTCGGTCAGTCTCGACAGCCAGGGTGCACGGCGCATGCGCAATGTCACCACCGAGAATGTCAACAAACCGATGGCGGTGGTCTTTATCGAAACCCGCAAGGAGACCCGGCTGGTGGATGGCAAGCCGGTGACTCGCAAGGTCCAGGTGGAGGAGGTGATCAGCGTCGCCAATATCCTGGAGCCGTTCGGCCGGCGTTTTCAGACCACCGGCCTGGACAGCCCGGAGGAGGCGCATGATCTCGCCCTGCTGTTGCGTGCCGGCGCGCTGGCGGCCCCGATCGACATCGTCGAGGAGCGGACTATCGGTCCGAGCCTGGGCCAGGACAATATCGACCAGGGCTTCGAGTCGGTAGTCATCGGTCTTATCCTGGTGATGATATTCATGGCCGTTTACTATAAGGTGTTCGGCCTGGTCGCCAACCTGGCCCTGATGATGAACCTGGTGTTCATCGTGGCGGTCCTCTCCATGCTCCAGGCCACCCTGACCCTGCCGGGTATCGCGGGTATCGTGCTCACGGTGGGTATGGCGGTGGATGCCAACGTGCTGATCTTTGAACGCATCCGTGAGGAGATACGGGTCGGCAGTACCCCGCAGGCCAGTATCTACGCCGGTTACGAAAAGGCCTTCTCCACTATCGTGGATGCCAACATCACCACCCTGATCGCTGCCGTGGTGCTGTTCAGCTTCGGTACCGGACCGATCAAGGGCTTCGCCGTAACCCTATTTATCGGCATCCTTACCTCCATGTTTACCGCCATCGTGGGTACCCGCGCCGTTATCAACAAGATCTACGGTGGTCGGCGCGTGGCCAGGCTCAGTATCTGATTGGGATGACATCGATGCAGAAAGCAATATCCGATCTCAATATCAACTTCATGGGTAAGCGCAAGCTTGCCATGGTGGTCTCCATCATACTGCTGCTGATCTCGCTGGGTTCGGTACTGACCCGGGGTCTGAGCCTGGGTATCGATTTTACGGGAGGCACCCTGGTGGAGGTGGGATACACCGAGGCTGTCGAACTGGCCAAGGTGCGCCAGGTGCTGGCGGCCGAGGGCTTTGGCGATGCCACGGTGCAGCACTTCGGCACCTCCCGGGATGTGCTGGTGCGACTGGCTCCGAAGTCGGAGCTTCAGGGTGCCGAGTTGAGTGATCGTGCCTTCAGCGCCCTGAAGAGTGCGGAGGGAGGCGAGGCGACCCTGCGCCGGGTGGAGTTCGTCGGCCCCCAGGTGGGTGATGAGCTGACCGAGGACGGGGGATTGGCCATGCTCTACGCCCTGATCGGTATCCTGGTCTACGTGGCACTCCGCTTCGAGTACCGTTTTGCGCTGGGTTCGGTGATTGCGTTGATTCACGACGTGGTGATCACCGTCGGCATCTTCTCCCTGTTCCAGATCGAGTTCGATCTCACCGTGCTGGCCGCAGTGCTGGCGGTGATCGGCTACTCGCTGAACGATACCATCGTGGTCTACGACCGGATCCGGGAGAACTTCCGCAAGATGCGCAAGGGGGATCCAGTGGAGATTATCAACCGCTCCCTGAACCAGACCCTGTCGCGTACCCTGAAGACATCACTCACTACGCTGCTGGTGCTGATATCGCTGTTTGTGTTCGGTGGCGAGATTATCCACGGGTTTGCCTTCGCGCTTATTATCGGCGTCATTGTGGGAACCTACTCGTCGATCTACGTCGCCAGCACCTCGGTACTGATGCTGGGTATCAGCAAGCAGGATCTGATGCCGGTGGTCAAGGAGGGTGCGGAGGCCGATGCGGAGCCGTAACCGCTTGAGCCTGCCGGAATTAATAAAAGCGCGGTAACCGGCGGGTCCGCGCTTTTTTCTTTCCGGAAACTGCCTAACCGCAGGCCCGTTTCCTGGCTGGGAAATGTATGATATCGGCAGCCCGGGATTGAGCGCTGTGTTCCTTCTGCGGGGGCGTGACCTCCAGTATCTTCATGTCATCATTCCGGCTGCCATAGGCGGATTCCAGCGAGACCTCCAGCAGGCCATCCAATACGTCACGCATGATCATCTCCAGGGCACGATCACTGACTGTCGCACTGTTTTCCGAACGCTGTTTCATCCCATCCTCGCTAACAACCTGCCAAAGAGGCATCGTGCCACATGGCTGTAACCGGGTTATCGGTGGGTTGTGGAGAAACTTGAGCGCTATTGGGCAGGCAGTCGGCCTGGCCGGTTTCAGGCTTGCAGGCGATCGGTCAGGTGGGGGCGGATCGCGGCTGACATGGCGGTGTGCAAGCGCAGTCCGCCGGCAATGATGTTTCCGGTGTCGAGGAAGCGTCGTCCACCCGCGATATCCGACACGGTGCCTCCAGCCTCCTTGACCAACAGGGCGCCCGCGGCAAAATCCCACTCCGCCAGACCCAGCTCCCAGAAACCATCAAGACGACCGGCGGCGACGTAGGCCAGGTCGAGGGCTGCGGAACCGGGGCGGCGAATGCCGGCGGTATCCTTGATCAGCGCCCGGAACATGTTCAGGTAGGCGTCCAGGTTGGACTGGTCCTTGTAAGGAAAGCCGGTACCGAGGAGGGCGCCGTCCAGGCTCTTGCGGTTGCTGACCCGGATGCGCCGATCGTTGAGCAGTGCCCCGGCGCCGCGGCTTGCGGTGAACATCTCATCACGCAACGGGTCGTAGACCAGGCCCTGCTCCAGTACGCCCTTGTGCTTCAAGGCAATGGAGATGGAAAACTGTGGGAAACCGTGCAGGTAGTTGGTGGTGCCGTCCAGGGGGTCGATAATCCACTGGTACTCGTTGCCCTCCTGCTTCCCGCTCTCCTCCGCCAGGATGGCGTGGTTGGGGTAGGCACCGTGCAGGATGTCGATGATCGCCTTCTCGGAGGAGCGGTCCACCTCCGATACAAAATCATTCATCCCCTTCTGGGTTATGTTCAGGGTGTCGGTCCGTTCGTAGTAGCGGAGCAGAATGCTGCCGGCGCTACGGGCGGCGCGAATAGCGATATTCATCATCGGGTGCATGGGCGTGGAAGATACAGGATCGGAAGCCGCTAATAAAGTGAAAATACGCCGGTGCAACCAGTTTTTTGGCATTTCCGGTATCATGGCGTCGCTGTAACGTGTCAGCGAATACTCTACCCCTGGTAACCATGCTCAAGAACGTAAAAATAGTCCTGATAGAGACCACCCATCCGGGAAATATCGGCGCTGCCGCCCGCGCCATGAAGAACATGTCCCTGGAGAGGCTTTGCCTTGTTTCACCCAAGTTGTTTCCGCATGCTGATGCCACCGCGAGGGCTGCCGGCGCGGACAGTATCCTGGAGCAGTGCCAGGTTTACGAGTCACTGGACCAGGCGCTTTCAGGATGCCGGCTGGTGGTGGGCGCGAGCGCCCGCCTGCGAACGGTGGAGTGGCCCCAACTGCTGCCCAGGGCGTGCGCAGAAGAGGTGTGGCGTGAAGCGCAGCAGGGCGAGGTGGCGATCCTCTTCGGGCGGGAGAGCTCTGGCCTGCGCAACAGTGAGCTGGATCGCTGCCAGTACCTGGTGCATATTCCGGCCAATCCTGTTTACAGTTCACTGAACATTGCCCAGGCACTGCAGGTGATCGCCTACGAAATTCATCTTCAATCATTGAGCCGGGATGGCGGGGGCGGGGAGGCACCGGACGAGGTGGCTACCGCCGATATGATGGAGGGCTTTTTCCGGCACCTGCAGCAGGCCATGGAGGATACCGGGTTCAGCAACCCGGAGCAGTCGGAGAAGCTGCAGCGCCGACTCCGCAGGCTTTTCTTTCGGGCCCGACCGGACCGGGAAGAGATCAATATCCTGCGTGGTATCCTCTCTGCCGCCCAGGGCCGCAAGTCGATGCGGAGAGCATCGTCTGTCGCTTCCGGGGACGCACCGGGGGGTGGGGTGTCGAAGAATAAACCATGATAACCGGGTGGTTTAGAGGTGCTGGCCAGTTGCGGAAATAATCGAGTAGAATTGTCAGGAATAACCCAGCCACCCAACGGTACGGTATCTACGGAAGTCCCTGAATGTTCTCTCGCCTTAAAGAAGACCTGGCCAGTGTTTTCGATCGTGATCCCGCAGCGCGTAATACGCTTGATGTACTGACCACCTATCCCGGGCTGCACGCCCTGTTAATGCACCGTTTTGCCCACTGGTTGTGGCAGATAGGCCTGCGCTGGCTGGCGCGGGTGTTTGCCACTTTCGCGCGCTGGATAACCGGGATCGAGATCCACCCCGGGGCGACCATTGGACGGCGTTTCTTTATCGACCACGGCATGGGGGTGGTGATCGGCGAAACCGCGGTGATCGGTGATGACTGCACCCTGTATCACGGGGTCACCCTGGGCGGTACCAGCTGGAAGAAAGGGAAGCGCCACCCGACCCTGGGAAACAATGTGGTGGTGGGAGCTGGCGCCAAGGTACTCGGTCCCATTGAAATCGGGGACGGGGCGCGGATAGGGTCCAACGCGGTTGTAGTAAAGCCGGTACCCAAAGGTACCACGGTGGTAGGCGTGCCGGGACGACTGATCGACGCCTCCGGCGCAGCCAAGGCCTCACAGCGCAACCAGATGGCCGAAAAGATGGGCTTCGATGCCTATGGCGCCACCAGTGACGCGCCGGATCCGGTGGCTCATGCCATCAACTGCATGCTCGACCATATTCACGTCATGGATAAGCGAATGCAGACCATGTGCCAGATACTCAAACGGGTCAGCGAGGAGCAGCCGGACCTGGATATTCCCGAGATCGACGCCTGCGAAATAGCTTCCACGGCAGAAGAACTCCTTAAATTACATAGTGTTGAGGAGAGTCAGGTCAAGTCAGGGAAAACTGAAAATAGCACCTCTGAATAATTGACTGTTTCAGTCAGGTATTATATATTGGCGTTAACTCATATATCAGGAGTAACGCTGTGAGGCTGACCACCAAAGGACGCTATGCCGTAACCGCCATGCTGGATCTGGCGTTTCACCAGGATCAGGGACCGATTACCCTGGCTGACATCGCTGATCGACAGGGTATATCGCTCTCATACCTGGAACAGCTTTTTTCACGCTTGCGCAAGAAGTTGCTGGTGGCCAGCGTTCGAGGTCCCGGTGGCGGCTACGTTCTGGGTCGGGAAGCGGGTGAGATCTTTATTGCCTCGGTGATTACCGCGGTGGATGAAAAGGTCGACACCACGCGTTGTGGAGGCAACCACAACTGCCAGGATAACGAGCGTTGTCTGACCCATGACCTGTGGCATGACCTGAGTGACCAGATTTACGACTACCTGAACAGGATCAGTCTTAGCGACCTGATGGAGCGACGCGGTGTCAGGCAGGTCGCGAAGCGTCAGGACGCAGAGAAGCAGCGGTCCGCGGAGAAGGCTACCGTTTCGGCGGACGTGAAATTCGGATCGACCCGGACCGGATCAGGTGCGCGGGCCTGATCCGGACCAACAACCAGAGTTTGGAGTGATGATGAAATTACCCATTTACATGGATTATTCGGCCACCACGCCAGTAGACCCCCGGGTCGCGGAGAAGATGTGCCAGTATCTGACCCCGGACGGTATGTTCGGAAATCCTGCCTCCCGTTCCCACAAGTTCGGCTGGGATGCGGATGATGCGGTGGAACAGGCCCGGCGTGACGTGGCGGAACTGCTGAATGCCAATCCGAAGGAGATCGTCTGGACCTCGGGTGCCACCGAGTCGGACAATCTGGCGCTCAAGGGTGCGGCCCACTTCTACCAGAAGAAGGGCAAGCACATCATCACCTGCAAGACAGAACACAAGGCGGTACTGGATACCTGCCGGCAGCTTGAGCGGGAAGGCTTCCAGGTGACCTATCTCGATCCGGAGCCGAGCGGCCTGGTCGACCTGGGCAAGCTGGAGGCGGCGATGCGGGATGACACCATCCTGGTCTCCATCATGCACGTCAACAACGAGATCGGCGTGGTACAGGACATCGAGGCGATTGGAGAGATGACCCGGGCGCGCAAGATCCTGTTCCACGTGGACGCGGCGCAGAGTGCCGGCAAGATCCCGCTCGACATGGAGCGGCAGAAGGTTGATCTGCTATCTCTCTCCGCGCACAAGGTATACGGGCCGAAAGGTATTGGCGCGCTCTACGTTCGCCGCAAGCCGCGGGTGCGCCTGGAGGCGCAGATGCATGGCGGCGGTCATGAGCGTGGCATGCGATCGGGTACACTCGCCACCCACCAGATCGTGGGCATGGGTGAGGCCTTCCGTATCGCCAGGCAGGATATGGCAAAGGATAACGAGCGTATCCTGCAGCTTCGCGACCGGCTCTGGAACGGTATGCGGGAGATGGAGGAGGTCTACCTGAATGGTGACCTGGATCAGCGCGTACCCGGCAATCTGAATGTCAGTTTTGCCTACGTCGAGGGCGAATCCCTGATCATGGCGCTGAAGGATATCGCGGTATCATCGGGTTCCGCCTGTACATCGGCGAGCCTGGAGCCCAGTTACGTGTTGCGTGCGCTGGGTCGTGAAGATGAATTGGCGCACAGTTCGATCCGTTTCACCATCGGTCGTTTTACCACCGAGGAGGAGATCGATTACGTGATCAACCTGATCAGCGGCCAGGTCAACCGCCTGCGTGAATTGTCGCCCTTGTGGGACATGTATAAAGAGGGCATCGACCTCAGTTCGGTGCAGTGGGCAGCCCACTGATCAGGGGTTGCTGTCAAACCGGTTAACGGATTCTGAAATGGCAGTCTAACGGTATCGCCACCACCAATGGGGCGCTACCGAATTGGGAGAAGCAATCATGGCATACAGTGACAAGGTCTTGGAACACTACGAAAATCCGCGCAACGTGGGTGTGCTGGATAAGGATGACGCCAGCGTCGGTACCGGCATGGTGGGTGCTCCCGCCTGCGGCGACGTGATGCGTCTGCAGATTCAGGTTAACGATCAGGGTGTCATTCAGGACGCCAAGTTCAAAACCTACGGCTGCGGTTCTGCGATCGCCTCCAGCAGTCTGCTCACCGAATGGGTCAAGGGCAAGACCCTGGAAGAGGCGCAGCAGATCAAGAACACCCAGATCGCCGAGGAGCTGGCCCTGCCTCCAGTGAAGGTTCATTGCTCGGTTCTGGCCGAGGACGCGATCAAGGCGGCAGTGGAGGATTACACCTCGAAGAATGCAAAGCGCTAACGGTTAAGGCATTATATTGCCTCAATGCGGTTGTTAGGATCGGGGTATGCATGATAAATCCCCGGAGTGAGACGATATGACGATTACATTAACTGAAGCGGCAGCAAGCCACGTTCGCAATTACCTGGAAAACCGGGGCTCCGGCCTCGGTATCCGCCTGGGGGTCCGTACCTCCGGTTGTTCCGGTATGGCCTATGTCCTGGAGTTCGCGGACGAGAGCGAGGCTGACGACAAGATCTTCGAACAGCATGGGGTCAAGGTGCTGGTCGACCCGAAGAGCCTGTTATACCTGGACGGGACCGAGCTTGATTACACCCGGGAGGGACTCAACGAGGGTTTCAAGTTCAATAACCCGAATGTCAAGGATTCATGTGGTTGCGGCGAAAGCTTCAACGTCTGAATGCGGCTGCCCATAATCGCGGGCGCGCGCTCTCATCCACGCCAAGAACAAGCTGAATGATGCTGGATTTCTCAAAGAATTACTTTGAGTTGTTTGGGCTGCCGGTTAGCTATGTGGTGGATGCCGGTCGACTTGCAGAGCGCTATCGTGAACTGCAGCGCTCGGTGCACCCGGATCGGTATGCCAATTCAACCGACCAGGAGCGACGACTCTCGATGCAGGGCGCGGTACGCATCAACGAGGCGCACCAGACGCTCAAGGATCCGGTTCTGCGGGCCCGTTACCTGTTGGGCCTGCATGGCATCGACATGGATGCCCATAAGTCGACCCATGACACCGCCTTCCTGATGGAGCAGATGATGCTTCGGGAGGAGCTTGAGTCGCTGGGCGGCAGGGAGGACCCCTATGATGCCATCAGCCGGTTCATGGCTGATATCAATGACCGGATCAGGGTGCTGGCCGAAGAGATGGCCGGGCAGTTCGCAGATGCCTCGTCCGAACAGTTGGCGGCAGCCGGCGAGAACCTGCTGAAGATGCAGTTCCTGAAGAAACTATATTCCGATGCCGAGTCGCTCGAGGCCGAGCTTGACGAGGCCCTTTAACACGCTGAGCCGTCCGTAATAAATATGGCATTACTGCAACTTTCAGAACCCGGTCAATCCACTGTTCCGCACCAGCATCGGCTGGCTGCCGGCATCGATCTTGGCACTACCAACTCGCTGGTCGCGACGGTACGCAGTGGCAAGGCGGTAACCCTTACGGATGACGATGGGGAGCATATTCTGCCCTCCGTAGTGCATTACAGAGAAGGTGGTGTCGAGGTGGGGCGCAAAGCCAAGGAAGGGGCCGCCAGCGATCCGTTGAACACCGTGGTTTCGGTAAAGCGGCTGATCGGTCGCGGGCTCTCTGATCTGAAGACCCTGGCCGGGCGCCTGCCCTACGAGTTTCACGACGTGGATGCGGCGGTACCCAGGATTCATACCGTGGCGGGTGATGTCAGCCCGGTCGAGGTCTCCTCTGAAATTCTGAAGAAACTGGTGAAAAGGGCCGAGGAGTCGCTCGGCGGTCAACTGGAGGGGATCGTGATCACGGTCCCCGCCTACTTCGATGATGCACAGCGCCAGGCGACCAAGGATGCCGCCACCATTGCCGGGTTCAAGGTTCTGAGGCTGCTCAATGAGCCGACTGCCGCCGCTGTTGCCTACGGACTGGACAGCGGATCGGACGGCGTACATGCCATCTACGACCTGGGTGGTGGGACCTTCGATATCTCCATACTGCGACTCAACCGGGGCGTTTTCGAGGTGCTCTCCACCGGGGGCGATTCGGCGCTCGGCGGGGATGATTTCGACCGACTGATCGCCGAGTGGATCATGCAGCAGGCCGGCATCCGGGAGGATACGGATCACTCCACCCTGCGCCACCTGATGCAGATCGCCTGCAAGGCCAAGGAGGCGCTCACGGATGCGGAGGTGACGAAGATCGAGGCGACCCTGCCCGGTGGCAGCAGCTGGCAGGGAGAGTTGAATCGGGAGCAGTTCCACCAGCTGGTGGATCCGCTGATTCGCAAGACCCTGGGGCCCTGCCGGCGTGCCCTGCGGGACGCGGGTCTGAGCGCAGAGGATATCGAGGATGTGGTAATGGTCGGCGGGTCAACCCGGGTACCCCGGGTGCGCGAGCTGGTCGGAGAGTTCTTCCGCACCGAGCCCCTGGTCAGCATCGACCCGGACCGGGTGGTGGCGATCGGCGCCGCGATCCAGGCAGATGTCCTGGTCGGCAACAAAAGCGACAACGAGATGTTGCTGCTGGACGTCAATCCGCTGTCGCTCGGAATTGAGACCATGGGCGGGCTGGTGGAGAAGATCATTCCGCGCAACACCACCATACCGGTAGCCAGGGGCCAGGAGTTCACCACCTTCAAGGATGGTCAGACGGCCATGGCGGTGCACGTGCTGCAGGGCGAACGTGAACTGGTCAGCGACAACCGCTCCCTGGCCCGCTTTGAATTGCGCGGCATCCCACCCATGGTGGCGGGAGCGGCACGCATCCGGGTAACCTTTTCGGTGGATGCGGACGGTTTGCTAAGCGTAGAGGCAGAGGAACAGAGCAGCGGGGTCAAGGCGAGCGTCGAAGTGAAGCCATCCTACGGACTGACCGACAGCGAGGTCGAGTCGATGCTGCGTGATTCGATAGACCATGCCCGGGAGGACATGGAAGCCCGGGCGTTGCGTGAACAGCAGGTGGAGGCGGAACGTGTTATAGAGGCGCTGACCGCGGCCCTTGCCGACGATGGTGACGAGCTGCTGGACGATTCCGAGCGGAATACCGTGGAAGCGGCACTCGGTGAACTGGCCGGGGTGCTGGAAAACGGCGACCAGTCGCAAATCAAGGCGGCGATCGAGTCCCTGGAGAAGCGCTGCGAGTTCTACGTAGAGCGACGTATGAATTCGAGCGTGCGCAAGGCGATGTCGGGCCACAGTATCGAAGACTTTGAATAGTGTTAGAGGTTACAGGACTCCTATGACTCAACTTATTTTTCTTCCCCACGAAGAGCTCTGCCCGGATGGCGCGGTGATCGAGGTGGAACCTGGCGTGACCATCTGTGATGCCGCCAACAACCAGGGCATCGAGATAGAGCACGCCTGCGAGAAATCCTGCGCCTGTACCACCTGCCATGTCATCGTCAGGGAGGGCTTTGATTCCATGGAGGAGGCGGACGAGGTGGAGGAGGACATGCTGGACAAGGCGTGGGGCCTGGAGCCGGAATCCCGACTCAGCTGCCAGGCGGTGGTCGGTGATACCGATCTGGTCATCGAGATCCCGAAATACACCATCAACATGGTTTCTGAAAATCATTAATTAGGCGGGGTGTCGCATGGGCTTGAAATGGACCGATACACTGGATATTGCGATTGAGCTGGACGAGGCCTATCCCGAGGTGGATCCGCGTTATGTCAATTTCGTTGACCTGAGTAACTGGGTCAAGGCGCTGCCCGATTTCGAGGATGACCCCGGGAAGACCGGTGAGCGCATCCTGGAAGCGATCCAGATGGCCTGGATCGAAGAGCGCGAGTAGACCAATCCGATGCCCGGGTGGGAGTGCCGGTGTTCCCGGCGCTTCTTCAGTTCAGATTAATTCCACCTCCGTTTCCGGATGGCGGCTTGACCAACAAATTTTGCAATCGCCAGGAACGCAAAGCAAAACGGTGGTATGCACGCCACCAATTTCTCATCCGGCAATCCGGGTAAACGGCGGAACGCCCAAGCGCACTTCGTGCTCTTCGCGGTTGATCTGGCATCAGGAAAATGAACCGATTCGGGTTCATTCCAACGCCAGGCCTTTTGATTAAGCCCCCCTGTTACATTCCCAGCGGCTACGGCTTCGCCATGGAATGGCTGAATCGGGTTCCGTTTTGATGGCTCAATAAGGATCACTGTCTGGACAGTGCCGGTGACGTTTGGAACAATCCGCCTCAGCTGCCCGTTCAACAGGATTTTCCAGAGAGGAGCCGCATGTCCCTGATCAGACCCTTTCCCGGCCTCCGGCCCGCACCCGGCCGGGCTTCGGAAGTCGTTGCACCCCCTTACGACGTGATGAGCGAGGAAGAGGCGCGGCAGATGGTCGAAGGCAGGCCCTGGAGTTTTCTGCATATCTCGCGAGCCGAGGTTGACCTGCCGCGGGGCGTGGACCCCTATTCGCCCCAGGTGTATTCCAGGGCGGCACAAAACCTGGCTGAAATGCGCGAGGCCGGTGTCCTGATCCAGGACAGCAATCCCTGCTACTATGTCTATCGTCTCACGATGGGCGATCACTCCCAGCTTGGCGTGGTTGCCGCCGCTTCGGTTGCCGCCTACGACGGCGGGCGGATCAAGCGGCACGAACTGACCCGGCCGGCCAAGGAGCAGGACCGGGTAAACCAGATCGATGCACTCAATGCGCAGACCGGGCCGGTGTTTCTGGTCTACCCGGAGGATGAGCGTATCGATGGGCTGTTGCAGGATGCGGCCGAGGGTGAGCCGGATATGGATATTACCGCCGATGACCGGGTTCGCCACCAGCTCTGGGTGCTGTCCGACAGCAGTCGCAGTACCGCGCTGAGCATGCTCTTCGAAGAGCTTCCCGCGCTCTATGTTGCGGACGGGCATCACCGGTCCGCGGCCGCATCCCGGGTGGCGGCCAGGCGACGCCAGGAGAATCCGCAGCACAGTGGAGATGAGCCCTATGACTATTTCCTCAGCGTGATTTTTCCCCAGCAGCAGACCCGCATCCTGGACTACAACCGGCTGGTCAGGGATCTGCGGGGATTGCAGGCGGAGCAGTTTCTGCAGGCACTGACTGATCGTTTTCGGGTCGAGCCGGTGTCGCAGGCGGTGCGGCCGCAGCAGAGCGGCGATTTCGGCATGTACCTTGCCGGGCAGTGGTACCGCCTGACCCTGGATGAGAAATACATTCCCCTGTCAGACCCGGTAGGCCGACTCGACGTAACCCTCCTGGAGCAGCACCTGCTTGACCCGATACTCGGTATCGAGGACCAGCGCACCGACGATCGAATCGATTTTGTCGGCGGCATACGGGGACTTGGTGCGCTGGAAGAGCGGGTGGACAGCGGCCAGTGGGCGGTCGCCTTTTCGCTCTTCCCGACCTCTATGAAGGCCCTGATGGCGGTCTCCGACGCTGGCGAAATCATGCCGCCAAAATCCACCTGGTTCGAGCCCAAGCTGGCCGACGGCCTGGTTACCCACCTGTTATAACGAGCTGGCTAAACAGTATGCGGGGCGTCTCTGCGGGTGCACTGCAGCAACGTCCGATTTATTGATCTCCTTCATGTCATCGGCGCGCGCGCCGGGCTAGACTGACCGGCGCCGGTTTGGCATTGCCGGTGAATTTCGGAATAATACGCCGCTGCACCCCCTCCGGATTACGCAGACACGGGGGTGGAAAAACCCGGGGTAACACCCGATATATGGCCGATAATTACAACAATAGGCCATTCGCCGGCCCGGGTGCCGGCTATACAGAGTTTGATACCTCCAAAAGGATTGCAGATGGTCAGTGTGACAACCAACCTGCCGGAAAATGATGCATTGGATGAGCGGGATATCCGGGTCTGGCTGGCCGGGCTGTCGGTAAAGCGCAGCGCCGAAGAGATGGAGAAGCTGCACCAAGCCTGCGACCTGGCGTTCGAGATTCACCGCCAGGGTGTGGAGATGACCGGCGAGACCACCCTGCGCCACGCCCTGGCAGTGGCGGAAATTCTTGCTGAGATGGAGTTGGACTGGGAGACCCTGGTGGCGGCCATACTGCACGATGTGCTGCCGGGCGACCAGGTCAACCTGAAGCGGTTGGAAAAGCAGTTCAGCAAGAGCGTGGCGCGAATGGTCAGTGACATGGCGCGGATCGGTTTCGTGGCCCGCGACCGGAGCAGCGACCAGCACGCCATGGAGCAGGAGCACACCGAGAATCTGCGGCGCATGCTGCTCAGCATTGCGGATGATATCCGGGTGGTACTGATCGTACTGGCGGAACGGCTGCACATCATGCGGATCCTCAAGTCCCTGCCCGAGGAGATGCGGGTTAAGGAGGCGCGGGAGACCCAGCAGATCTATGCCCCGCTGGCCAACCGCCTGGGTATCTGGCAGATCAAATGGGAGCTGGAGGACCTCTGCCTGCGCTACCTGGAGCCCGAGACCTACAAGGATATTGCGAAAAAGCTGGATGGCCGGCGGGCGGACCGGGAGGAGTATATCGAGCAGGTGATCGATGTCTTGCAGGAGAAGTTTGCCGAGCTGCATATCTCCGCCGAGGTGACAGGGAGGCCGAAGCATATCTACAGTATCTGGAAAAAGATGCATCGCAAGGCGGTGCCATTCGAGCAGATTTTCGATCTCAGGGCGGTGCGGGTGCTGGTCGACTCGGTGGCCGACTGCTACGCCGCTATCGGCGTCGTGCATGGCCTGTGGCGCCATATTCCGGGGGAATTCGATGACTATATCGCCACCCCCAAGGCCAATATGTACCGCTCCATTCATACCGCGGTGATCGGTCCCGAGGACAAGACCCTGGAGATTCAGATTCGTACCTATGATATGCACCAGCACGCGGAACTCGGTGTCGCCGCTCACTGGCGCTACAAGGAGGGTGGCGGAAAGGGGGATGCAGAGTTCGAGCGCCGGGTGACCCTGATGCGGAACTGGATCGAGGTGAAGGACGACCCCTCCGGCTCTGAGGATTTCGTCGACAACCTGCGCAGCGAGTTCGAGTCACGCCAGGTCTACGTGTTGACACCCCAGGGCAAGGTGATCGAGCTGAAAAAAGGGGCCACGGCGGTGGACTTTGCCTACGCCATCCACTCGGACGTGGGGCACCGCTGCCGGGGCGCCAAGATCGATGGAAAGATACGGCCCCTCACCCAGCCGCTGGAGAGTGGTCAGCTGGTGGAGGTGTTGACCAGCAAGGAGGGCGGTCCGAGCCGTGACTGGCTCAGTCCGCACCTGGGCTACATCAACACCACCCGGGCCCGCAACCGGGTTCGCCAGTGGTTCAAGCAGCAGGACTACGAGCAGCACCTGCATTCCGGCAAGGTGAGTCTTGATCGCGAGGTAAATCGCCTCGGCGTGCCCAAACCCGACCTTGTGATCGCCGCCAAGCGGTTCAACTTCAAGAAACCCGAGGATCTGCTGGCGGCGATCGGGCGTGGCGAGGTCTCCCCGGTCCAGGTGGCCGGGATGGGCATGGTGCATGCTCCGGCGGAGGGGCGCCACAATTCGGGCCTGACGGTTCCCCATCGCAGGCATGAGAAGCCGGAGCAGACCGGTCGTGGCGAGGTGTCGGTCGAGGGGGTGGATGACCTGATGACCCACATGGCGAAGTGTTGCAAGCCGGTGCCCAACGACCAGATTATCGGTTTCATCACCCGCGGGCGCGGGGTCACAGTGCATCGGGCGGACTGTGGCAAGATCGCAAAGCTGGGAGAGGATGACCGGCAGCGGCTGATTGATGTCTCCTGGGCCGGAGAGAGCGAATCCTCTGCCTATCCGGTGGATATCAGGGTGGCCGCCAGTGACCGCAAGGGGTTGCTGCGGGATATCAGTGCCATTTTTGCCAACGAGGATGTGGACGTGGTGGGGGTGAATACCCAGACCGATCGCAAGCTGGACCACGCCAATATGCTGTTTACAGTGGAGATCACCAGCATGCGCCAGCTCAGCAACCTGCTCAACAAGCTGGCCCAGCTGCCCGATGTGCAGAGTGCCCGGCGTGACGTGTGAACAGCGTTGATTGAGGTGTTGTTGCTGCCACAGTTGTCCGGATTCGTTGGTCTGCGCGTCCGGCCGGGTTAACCAATTGCCTGCCTCACCTGCGGCAAGGTAAACTAAGGGGCGATTTTGCAAGCAGAAAACAGCCGGACCGTCTCATTCTCCCGGACCGCAGCATGGGTCTGGGACCTGATTTCAGGGATGCGTGGTCCCTCCTGCAACTTCCGGGGCTGTTTTGAATCTATTTCCTGCGTAGCCTGAAGGCTGGGCAACGTTTTTTTATTGTTTGAATATTTGGAGTTTTTGATGGCGATCGAGCGTACATTTTCTATTGTGAAGCCGGATGCGGTGGCGAAGAATATCATCGGCAAGATCTATAGCCGTTTCGAGGAGGCAGGTCTCAGAATCGTGGCCTCCAGGATGTTGCAATTGACCCGGGAGCAGGCGGGTGAGTTCTACGCCGTGCACAAGGAACGCCCCTTCTACAATGATCTGATCGACTTCATGACCTCGGGCCCGGTAATGGTCCAGGTGCTGGAGGGTGAAAACGCCATCGCCAGAAACCGCGAGGTGATGGGGGCGACCAACCCGAAGGAAGCCGCGCCGGGAACCATTCGTGCCGACTTCGCCGAGACCGTGGACGAGAACGCCGTGCACGGTTCGGATGCCCCCGAGACCGCCAGGGCGGAGATCGAGTTCTTCTTTCCTGAAGGCGTCTGCGAAAGGCTGCGCTGAGAGCGGGTGTTGATCACGCTGCGCGATGATCGCAAGGCCGGGGACGGCCAGGGTAGCCCGTTTGGGGCTGGCCTGGCCGCCAGTAAAACCAGTGTGCCTGACGAGGTGATAGATGCAGCCTGATGAACAGAAAACCAATCTTCTGGAGTTTGACCGTGAAGGAATGGAGGCCTTCTTTCGGGAGATGGGTGCCAAGCCCTTCCACGGTCGCAACGTCCTGAAGTGGATTCATAAACATGGCGTCACCGATTTTGACTCCATGACCGACCTGTCGAAGCCGCTGCGGGCACAGCTTAAAGAGGCTGCTGAAGTGCGGGTGCCGGAGATCGTGTTCGAGCAGCCGGCCCTGGACGGTACCCATAAATGGCTGTTGGAGCTGGACTGCAACAACCGCATCGAGACGGTATTCATACCCGAGCCCAACCGCAGTACGCTCTGCATCTCGTCCCAGGTGGGCTGTGCCCTTGACTGCAGTTTCTGCTCCACCGCGCAGCAGGGCTTCAACCGGAACCTGACAACAGCCGAGATCATCGGACAGGTGTGGGTGGCCCAGCGTGAGCTGGACCGTCCACTCTCCAACGTGGTGCTGATGGGCATGGGTGAACCCCTGGCCAACTACGATGCGGTGCTGGCAGCGACCCGGATCATGCAGGATGACCTGGCCTACATGCTCTCCAAGTACCGGGTCACCATCAGCACCTCCGGTATCGTGCCGGCAATCCGGCAGCTGACCCGGGATTCCGAGGTGAGCCTGGCGGTTTCACTGCATGCCCCCAGCAATGACCTGCGCGATCAGCTGGTGCCGATCAACCGCAAGTATCCGCTGGAGGAGCTGATCCCCGCCTGTCGTGACTATCTCCGGGGGGACAAGCGGCGCAAGGTGACCTGGGAGTACGTCATGCTGGACGGGATCAACGACAGTGACCGGCAGGCCAAGCAGTTGATACGCCTGCTGGAGGGGACCCCCTCCAAGGTCAACCTGATACCTTTCAACCCGTTTCCTGGAACCGAATATCGCTGTTCACCGATGGAGCGGATCGATGCATTCCGGGAGCGACTGGTTCGGGCCGGTATTGTAACCACCACCCGCAAGACCCGGGGCAATGACATTGATGCCGCCTGCGGCCAACTGGTGGGCCGGGTGAAGGACCGGAGCCGGCGTGAACTGAAGCACTCAGGAGGATTGGCCCGTTGAAAATCACACTTCCCAGGATACTTCTCCCCGTTATTGTGCTGCTGTTGAGCGGTTGCCAGCAGGGTGCGGTGCGCCCCGGCGCTCCCGTATCCCCGGACCTGAACGACAACACCGGGCAGTTCGGACAGAGCAGCCGCGCCGGCGTCGGCGACGTCTATGTCAAGCTCGCCATCGCGTATATGCGTGAGGGCCAGCTCGATGTCGCCCTGCAGAAGGCAAAACGGGCACTCGAGGTGGAGTCCGGCAACGCCGAGGGACACAACGTGATCGCCCTGCTCTATGATCGCCTGGGGGAAAAGGGCCTGGCGGAGCGCCATTTTCAGCGCAGCCTGAAGCTTGACCCGCAAAACTCCTACGTGCTCAATGCCTACGCCTCCTACCTGTGCCAGCAGGAACGTTTCGACGAGGCCGACAAACACTACCTGGAGGCGCTGAAGAACCCGCTCTACAAAACGCCTGAAGTGGCCCTGACCAATGCCGGCATCTGCGCCCAGCGAACGGATCAGCTGGACAAGGCGGAGGCCTACCTGCGACGTGCATTGACCATCAACCCGAAATTCTCGGCAGCCTTGATCCAGATGGCCCAGCTCAGTTTCAGGGCCGGCGAGAACCTCTCTTCCCGGGCCTATCTGCAACGTTACCTGGAACAGGCACAGCCGACGCCGGCCTCACTCTGGCTCGGGATTCAGAATGAACGGGTTCTCGGGAACCAGGATGCAGTATCCAGTTACACGTTGATGCTGAAGAACAACTTCCCCGACTCGCGGGAGGTGCAACTGCTGAGGGATTCACAACAATAATGAGTGCCACCGAACAGAATGACGATCAGCTGCAGCCGCCGGTGGAGGGGCCCGGGAAACAGCTGCGGGATATCCGCATTGCCAAGGAACTGGATATCGCACGGGTAGCCAGCCTGCTGCATCTCGACGTGGAACTGCTGGAGTCGCTGGAAGCGGACAATTACCAGCGGATGCCGGGGACCGTCTTTGTCCAGGGCTACCTGCGCAACTATGCCCGCTTGCTGGGCACCCCGGCCCAGCCAATACTGGATGCCTTCCGCAGTTACCGTCCCGCCGAGGCGGCGGAATCCGATCTGTCGATGCGCCATCTCAAGCCGGAGGTGCGCAGCAGCCATACCCTGGTCAGGCTTATAACCTGGCTGATCGTGATCGGTATCCTCGCCCTGGTCTTCACCTGGTGGCGGGGCTACCTGCAGTGGCCACTGGGGCTGGGCCTGGAGCAGGCCGTCGAGCAGCCAGCCGAGCCTTCGCCACCGCAGGGCGAGCTGCCGGCCGGCGGTGTGCTGCTGCCGCAACCTATGGTGGAGCCGATCCTGGAAGCCGAGCCTGAAACCGGCACGGCAGCACCGGATAGTGGCCTACCTCAGGTTGAGCCGCCTGTCGGGCTGCCGGCATCGCCTGCGGAATCGACCTCTCCTGAATTACAGCCCCAGTCGGCGACCGGGGATGCTACCGAAGAGGTGGCCACTGAAGTGTCGCAACAGCCTGTAGCGCCGGAGCCGTCGATAGTGGAGGCGCCGGCTGAAGAGGTGGCGCCCCCGGTTTCGGTGGAAGAGCCCTTCGGGCAGGCGCCAGCCCTTCCCGCGACCGCAGGAGGCTCGGTACAGGTGGCGTTTTCGGACAACTGCTGGACCGATATCCGGGACAACAGCGGCGAATTCAGACTGATTGGCAACAAGACTGCCGGAGAGAGCTACCGGTTGGGCGGGGAGCCGCCCTACACCATGGTATTCGGGAACGCCTCGGCTGTAACCATTACCGTGAACGGTGAATCCTACGATCTGGAGCCCCATGTGCGCGGCAACGTGGCCCGCGTCACACTGAATCCGGACTCATGAATAGAGGGCGGCAGACAGACGTACCCGCCAACCACCCATCCAAGTAAAGAAATCAGAGTTTCATGGCAAAAAACATACAGGCCATTCGCGGAATGCACGATATCCTGCCCGAGCAGTCGCCGCTCTGGCACTTCCTGGAGAACCAGGTTCGCAGCGCGGTGGAGAGCTACGGCTACCGGGAGCTGCGTACTCCGGTCGTGGAGATGACCGACCTTTTCAAGCGCTCTATCGGCGAGGTTACCGATATCGTGGAGAAGGAGATGTACACTTTCGAGGATCGCAACGGGGACAGCCTGACCCTGCGCCCTGAGTGCACCGCCAGTTGCGTGCGGGCCGGTATCGAGAACGGCCTGTTTCACAACCAGGTGCAGCGAATCTGGTACTACGGTCCCATGTTCCGGCACGAACGACCCCAGAAGGGCCGTTACCGGCAGTTCTACCAGGTCGGGGTCGAGGCCTACGGCCTGGAAGGGCCCGATATCGATATTGAGATAATCCTTCTGAGCCGCCGGTTCTGGGAGCTGCTCGGGCTGAAGGGGCTGGAGCTGCAGATCAATACCCTGGGTACCTCCGGGGAGCGGGCCCGTTATCGCGAGCGGCTGGTGGAGTACCTGAGCGCGCACAGCGAGCAGCTGGACGAGGACAGCCAGCGCCGGTTGAACAGCAATCCCCTGCGTATTCTGGATTCCAAGAACCCGCAGATGCGCCCCCTTATCGAACAGGCACCGACCCTGATGGAGTTCCTGGGCGATGAGTCCCGGGCCCACTTCGAGGCGCTGTGCGCCGGCCTGGACGAAGCCGGCGTCGACTACGTGGTCAATCCCCGCCTGGTGCGAGGCCTGGACTACTATGCACGGACCGTGTTCGAGTGGGTGACCGACCGGCTGGGGGCCCAGGGCACGGTCTGTGCCGGTGGCCGTTATGATGGCCTGGTGGAGCAGCTGGGTGGTAAACCGACACCGGCGGTGGGATTCGCCATGGGGGTTGAACGGCTGGTGGCCCTGCTCGAGGAGAGCCAGGCGCTACCCGAACTGCAGACGGTGGACGCCTACCTGGTACTGGTGGGTGACAACGCCGGTCGCCAGGGGGTGATCCTGGCGGATCGCCTGCGGCGCGAGGTGCCGGGATTGCGCCTGCTGACCCACTGTGGCGGCGGCAGCTTCAAGAGCCAGTTCAAGAAGGCCGACAAGAGCGGGGCGAGTATCGCCCTGGTGCTGGGCGAGGATGAACTGAGCCAGGGCGTGATCGGGATCAAGCACCTGCGCGAGTCGCGGGAACAGGAGCAGGTGGCGCTGGCCGATCTGGCGTCATACCTGCAATCGGCAATCTGAACTGGCGTGTCCCGGAGTGCCCCGCGGGGGGCGATCGGGTTTCGCATTGACGGACGGTGAGAGAGGGCAATATCGTGGATGTACATCTGTCGGAAGAAGAGCAGGTAGAGGCGCTCAAGAAGTGGTGGAAAGAGAACGGCAAGTCGGTGGTGGCCGGTATCGTGCTGGGACTGGGCGGTGTTTTCGGCTGGCAGTACTGGGGGCAGCACCAGCAGAAGCTGGCGGAAGAGGCGTCACTGCAATTCGAACAGCTGAACCAGAGTGTACAGGCCGGTTCGCCGACGGCGCTTGCCCAGGCAGAATCCCTGATCGCCACCTATCCGGATTCACCCTATGCCCTGTTTGCCGCGCTCGACCTGGCCAAGGTGAAATTCCAGCAGGGTGACCTGGTCGGCGCAAAGGCCCAGTTGCAGTGGGTACTGGATAACAGTGAAGACAACTCACTGCAGCAGATCGCCCGTCTCAGGATGGCCCGGCTGTTGCTGGATGCGGGCGAGATAGAGCAGGCCTCGGCCATCATCGGCGAGGCGCCGCAGGACAACTTCCGGGGTGACTTTGCCGAATTGCGCGGGGATATCGCACTGCGGCAGGGCGACCCGGCAGCAGCCCGCCTGGCCTACGCCGAGGCCCTGGAGTACAAGGTCAGCAATCCCGCGCTGGTGCAGATGAAACATGACGACCTGGCCACCGTCTCCGAATAGAGAGGATCTTCCGGTTATGCGATTACTCCCGCTACTAGCCCTGCTTCCGTTGCTGACTGGCTGCAGCTCGATGAACCCGGTCAACTGGTTCGCCGACGAGGACAACTCCGAGCCGCCAGCCGAGCTGGTGGAGATGGAGAACGAGGTCACTCCCACTATCCGCTGGAGCGCATCGATCAGTGATGGTGCCGATGAACAGCGGGTCAAGCTGGTGCCCTACGTGGACAAGGGACGGGTCTACGCGGCCAGCCGTGGCGGCGAGGTGAGGGCGCTGGATGCCGAATCCGGTCGTCCGCTATGGTCCCGGGATACGGAGTTGGAGATCTCCGGCGGCCCAGGGGCCAGTGAGGGCCTGGTGCTGATCGGTACCAGCAACGGCGAGGTGGTGGCCCTGGATGAGAACAGCGGTGACGAGAAGTGGCGTGCCCGGGTCAGCAGCGAGGTGCTCTCCGTACCCAAGGCGGCGTATGGCGTTGTCGTAGTGCACACCATCGACGGCAAGCTGTTCGGCCTGGACGCGGCCTCCGGCCAGCAGCGCTGGCTATACGACCGGACCATACCGGTGCTGACACTGCACGGCAGCAGTTCTCCGGTGATCAGGGGTCGGCGCGTGATCTGTGGCTTTGCCAGCGGCAAGCTGGCGATGCTGGACCTGCAGAGCGGTGATCTGTTGTGGGAGATCAGCGTCAGTGCGCCGAGCGGGCGCTCCGAGCTGGAGCGTATGGTGGACATCGATGGTGACCCCCTGGTGATCGGGGATACGGTTTATGTCGCCACCTACCAGGGTGAGATGGCTGCGGTCTCCATCGAGACCGGTATCGTTTTGTGGCGCCGCCAGCTTTCATCCTATGCCGGCCTGGGCGCGGACTACCTCTACCTCTATGTCTCCGACGAGTCGGACCATGTTCTGGCGGTGGATCCCGGAAACGGCGCTGCCCTGTGGAAGAACAAGAAGCTGCAATACCGCAAGCTGACCGCGCCGGTGCTGCTGGGTGGCTATGTCGTGGTGGCCGACTTCGAGGGTTACCTGCATCTGCTCTCACGGGAGGACGGCAAGCTCCTGGGAAGACTCCGGGTGGCCAAGTCGGCCATCACCACCCCGCCGATCGTGGTCAACGATGTGGCCTATGTCTATGGTGAAGGGGGTGAATTGGCCGCCGTTACCGTACCCCAAAACTGAGTCCATATGTCTGACATGTTGCCGGTTATCGCACTGGTGGGACGCCCCAACGTGGGCAAGTCGACCCTGTTCAATCGCCTTACCCGCAGCCGCGATGCGCTGGTGGCCGACCAGCCGGGGCTGACCCGGGATCGCCAGTATGGAGTGGGCCGACTCGGCGATCACCCCTACCTGGTGGTGGACACCGGTGGCCTCAGCGGGGAGGAGGGCGGGGTCGATCAGTTGATGGAACGGCAGGTCCAGGCAGCCATTGCCGAGGCCGACCATATCCTGTTCATGCTGGACGCACAGGCCGGTTGTACCGCCGGTGACCGGGGGATCGCCGAGCAGTTGCGACGTACCGGCAAGCCGGTCAGCGTGGTGGTCAACAAGAGTGAAAACCTTGACCGCGACGTGGCCGGTGCCGATTTCCATACCCTGGGCCTGGGCCAGCCGGAGAGTATCGCGGCTGCCCACGGCCGCGGCGTGCGTGGACTCATCAACCGGGTCCTGGATGGGCTGCCCACGCCCTCGGAGTCGTTGGAGCAGGAAGAGAAGGGCACCCTGATCGCAGTCGTGGGACGGCCCAACGTGGGCAAGTCGACCCTGGTCAATCGCCTGCTGGGCGAGGAGCGGGTAGTCGCCTACGATCAACCGGGTACCACCCGGGACAGTGTCTTCATCACCTACACCCATGATGACAAGCCCTATACCCTGATCGATACCGCCGGGGTACGACGTCGCGCCAGGGTCAGCGAGGCGATCGAGAAGTTCAGCGTGATCAAGACGCTGCAGGCGATCGAGCGGGCCAACGTGGTGATGCTGGTGCTGGATGCGCAGCAGGGGGTGAGTGAGCAGGATGCCACCCTGTCCGGCCATATCCTGGAGAGCGGGCGTGCCCTGGTGGTGGCGATCAACAAGTGGGACGGGTTGCAGCCGGATCAGCGTGACCAGGTAAAGGCGGATATCGAGCGCAAGCTGCCATTTCTCGATTTTGCCAACAAGCGCTTTATCTCCGCCCTGCACGGTTCCGGCGTGGGCAAGCTCTACCTGGACATTGATGCCGCCTACGCCAATGCCACGCGCAAGCTCTCCACGCCGGAGCTGACCCGTATCCTGGAGTGGACAGTGCAGGAGCACCAGCCGCCGATGGTACACGGACGCCGGATCAAGCTGCGCTACGCGCACCAGGGTGGGCAGAATCCCCCGATTATTGTTATTCACGGTAACCAGACCGAGTCGGTCCCGACCGCCTACAAGCGTTACCTGGTGAACCGTTTCCGGGAGGTGCTGAAGCTGTCGGGCACCCCGATCCGCATCGAGTTCAAGTCGGGGGAGAACCCGTTCAAGGGGCGCGCACAGCCACGTGCCAAGGCACCCCAGGGCAAGCGCCGGGGCAAAGGCAGCGGCCAGGGGCGCCGTTGATCCGGTTCAGCGCAGCGTCACCCCATCATGTCGTGGATCAGGTTCCTGAACCAGCTGTGGGCGTAGGTGACCTCGCGCCTGCGCTGCTCGTCCGAGGCATCCATGGGTGACAGCCCGCCCGCCCCCTTGATTGACTCGATCACGTTGGCCTCCCGGTTCAGCCGGTACACTGCCGCCACCGAGATGCCGTGCTCCTCACCCAGGATGCTGTAACAGGTGTTGACGAAGGTGGGCTCTCCGGGTTCGATGTCGTTGAAGCGGGCTACGATGGCGGCCACCGCAACCTTGGCCTGGGAGTTGGCGGCGTAGGCCGACTTGGGCATCGTGGCCGCGCTGGAGGCGTCACCCAGTACATACACCCCCGGATGGCGCTGGGACTCAAAGGTCATCTTGTCCACCGGGCACCAGTCCCCGTCCACCAGGTCGGAGGCGAAGGCCACCTTGCCCGCCTTCTGTGGCGGGATGATATTGATCACATCGCTCTGGAACTCCTCGATCTCCGCCTGCAGGGTCAGGGTGGAGGGATCCAGCGACTCAATGGTTCCCCCACCGGCGGCACCCACCCACTCGATCATGCTGTTTTCCGTGCCGAAACCATACAGCTTGGACCAGCCCTGGCGGAACAGGCCCTGCTTGGAGAAGGCATCCTTCGGGTCGAGGATGAGAATCTTTGCCTTCGGCTTGTGGTGCCTGCAGTACATGGCGATCTGGGAAGCCCGCTCGTAGGGACCCGGAGGACACTTGAACGGATTGGGCGGTGCCACGATGATCACCGTTCCCCCCTCGGGCATGGATTCGATCTGCTTGCGCAGGGTGACCGTTTGGGGGCCGGCGAACCAGGCGTGGGGCACGGTTTCCGCCACCTCGGCGTCGTAGCCCTCGATCGCATCCCACTTGAAGTCGACCCCGGG
>JAPHTA010000185.1 GCA_026196475.1 Sedimenticola sp. | reverse complement strand
CCAGTTTGTAGATGCGGAACGCCACAAACAGGCCGATTATTCCAAAAATGGGTGGTATTAAATGGCTAAGACTCATCTCTCCCCTCGATATTTTTATTCAAACATAATAAAACGATCGTCCGGGCTAAAGGATTATTTAAGCGCTTCTAACCCCCGACTGACGATCCTGACTCCATACGATCCACTGGTGATCGATATTGCGACTGCCCCAAGATAAATTACTCGAATAGACGGATTAATAAAAGCAATCGTGAGTATATCCGAATCCTGCTCTATTGAAAGGCCCCCCGCTAAGCTGTGGAGAGAGAAAGCTTGCCCTGGATCAAGAGTAAGGATATTCGAAGGCCAGCACCGTGTTGGTTGGCCTGAAAGCTTCTGCAGGGGAAAGTTCACTCCACTGTCCCTGATGGCGAACGAAAATAGTCGCCGGTTGCGTTTACGTTCGATTGTTGCGGCGCCATAATAACCCCTTTTTCTGTTCTGGATACTTACCGTGCAACAGCTGATTCTGGGAGGTGCGCGCTCCGGCAAAAGCCGCTTGGCCGAGCGATTGGCGTGCGAGTCGGGGGGAGAAGTGGTCTATGTCGCTACCGCCGGCTGGCACGCTGATGATCCCGAGATGGGCCTGAGAATAGAGCAACACCGGCAGCGTCGACCTGCGCAGTGGCTGCTGGTGGAGGAGCCCTTGCACCTGGCCAGGGCCCTGCAGCGGTACCAGGCGGATGGACGCTGCCTGATTGTGGATTGCCTGACACTCTGGCTGTCCAATCTACTCCTTTCAGATGATGCAGCACATTTTGAATCCGAGAGTGAGGCGCTGCTAAACCTGCTGCCCGATATTGAGTGTGACCTGATCCTGGTCGCCAATGAGGTTGGGATGGGCATCGTACCCATGGGCGCCCTGTCCAGGCGTTTTCAGGATGAGTCAGGCTGGATGCAGCAACGGGTGGCAGCACTGGTTGACCGGGTCGTTCTGACCGTCGCCGGTCTCCCGTTGACACTGAAAGGGGACAGGTTGTGAAAATCGAAGGGGAGATACGTTGAGTAGAGAATGGTTGGACGAGCCGGCAAAAGAGAGTGACCCGGTGATGGAGGAGAGGGCCCTGATAAGACAGGGCCAGCTGACCAAACCTGAGGGTTCGCTTGGGCGGCTTGAGAGCATGGCGGTGAAGTTGTCGGGTCTGCAGGGTTGTGACCAGCCGGCTGCAGACAGGGTGCAGATAAGCGTTTTTGCCGCCGACCATGGCGTGGCGGCATCCGGAGTCTCAGCCTTTCCCCAGGCGGTAACGGTCCAGATGATTGCCAACTTCTGTGCTGGTGGGGCGGCGATCAGCGTTCTGGCCGGAGAGCTGGGCGCGGTTCTGGAAGTGGTCGACGTGGGCACTGTTGAGGTGCCTGGCAAACTTGACGGGGTTGTCAGTCAGCGTGCCGGACCCGGAACTGCAAACCTGCAGCATGAGGATGCCATGACTGCCGGCCAGCTGGGGTTGGCAATGGTGGCCGGACGCGATGCCGTGGAACGGGCGGTCACGAAATCCATGCACCTGTTCATCGGTGGCGAGATGGGCATTGGCAACACCACCGCGGCGACGGCGGTTGGCTGTGCGCTGACCGGTATCGAGCCGCAACTGATGGCGGGGCCGGGAACCGGGCTCGACAGGGAAGGGGTGTCGCACAAAGTGGCCGTTATTCAGCAGGCTCTGGCGCGCTGTGATGGCGACCTGCGGGGTCGTCCCCTGGAGGCGCTCCGCCGCCTGGGTGGTTTCGAGATTGCCGCCCTTGCCGGCGCCTATATTCGCTGCGCCCAGCGTGGGTTGCCGGCCCTGGTGGATGGCTATATTGCCACTGTCGCGGCCATGGTCGCGGTCATGTGCAAGCCTGCTGTCAAAGACTGGTTGCTATTCTCGCACCGGTCCGCTGAACCCGGCCATCGATTGCTATTGGAGACACTTGAAGCGAGACCACTGCTGGACCTGGGCATGCGGCTCGGAGAGGGGAGTGGTGCTGCCAGCGCCGTCTCCCTGTTGCGCCACGCCTGTGCCCTGCACAATCGAATGGCTACCTTTGCCGATGCTGGCGTGGCAGGCGGATGAACGAGACGCAACACAAGCCGGCCACGACCACCGTCGACCTGCTCCGGCATGGTGAACCCGAAGGGGGGGTAAGGTTCAGGGGATGGAAGGATGACCCGCTGAGCGAGAATGGCTGGCGGCAGATGCGTCAGGCCATTCCCTACCCGAGACCCTGGGATGTGGTTGTCTCATCCCCGATGAATCGCTGTCGCGCTTTCGCCGAGGAGCTGGCCGGTCGCGACAACCTGCCGATGGAGGTGGACGAAAGGCTCAAGGAGATCGGGTTTGGGGAGTGGGAGGGTGAGTCACCGGCAAGCCTGGCGGAAAAAAAACCGCTGGAGCTGGCACGCTTCTGGGAGGACCCGATCGCAAATGCGCCTCCCGGGGGTGAGCCGATGTCGCTGTTTCAGGCGCGGGTCGAGTCGGCCTGGCAGGACCTGACGATCAGGTATGTCGGGCGGCATGTTCTCCTGGTTGCCCATGGTGGTGTCAACCGGTTGATAATCGGAAAGGTCCTGGGCATGCCGACGCGTAACCTGTTCAAGCTTGACCTGCCCTATGCCGGCATCAGTCGTATCTGCGTGGAGGGGGGTACGGCGCGTCTCACCTTCCATTGCGGCATACTCAACGGGAATGGCACCAGTGGCAACTGAAATCCATATTCGATCGGGACCCGGCAGGGTCATGTATCGGGGCCCGTAGCCGATGCCGTTCCCTCTCCTGATTGCTCTGCAGTTCCTGACCCGGTTGCCCGTGAATTTGCGTCGGCAACCGGCCGATGCCGATTCCGGTGCCAGCATTATCTACTATCCGCTGGTGGGTCTGCTGATCGGTCTGCTGATGCTGCTTCTGGCCTATCTGACCCGGGATGGTGAGCCGTTCCTGCAGGCCACCCTGATCCTCGCTCTCTGGGCCGGGATTACCGGGGGATTGCATATTGATGGCCTGGCGGACGTTGCCGATGCCTGGATCGGTGGCCAGGGTGACAGGCTGCGAACCCTTCAGTTGATGAAGGATCCCACTTGCGGGCCGATAGCGGTCAGCGTGGTGGTCCTGTTGCTGCTTATAAAGCTGGCAGCTTTACAAACCCTCCTCCAGCGAGGCGAATGGACATTACTGTTGCTGGTACCCATGCTGGGGCGGACGTCCCTGGTTGCCGCATTCCTGTTCATTCCCTACGTAAGACCTGGAGGACTGGGCGCGGTGTTGGCGGAGAGCCTGCCGGTGAACAGGGCGCGCCTGCTGTTGCTTGCTGTGGCATTGTCTTCTTTGCTGATCTGGGGTGCGCTTGGCGGGGGGCTTGTAATCGTAGCGGGCCTCCTGTTTCTGCTCTGGCGCAGAGTACTGATGCGGCGTATAGGCGGCCTGACGGGCGATGCGGCCGGTGCTCTGTGTGAGTTGACCGAGGCTGTTGTGATGGTTGTCGCGGCCCTGGCCTCCTGATCCTTGCCCTCAAGATGACCGCTCTAGCTGATAGGCTCTTGAAGAAGCCGGAATGATTTATTCCGTGGGAGGTTCGCGCCCCGGTTTTGCCGGTCGAGCGGCAATTGTTGCCGCCAGGCACAAGTGGATTCCGAATACAGAATCGGTGCGGTCAGTAACTGCCCCGCTAGCTGGTGCGGAGATGAAGGATGGCATCATCGCTTTCGCGACACATTTAGCAAGAGAGTATATAAGCGAGCGCGGGGTTGCGATTGCAGTTGTCAGGCTATTCAGCGGGAGAGAGACTCCGCTGCCGGAGTCGGTTCGCGATCCTCCGGTCGGTTGAGTTCTTGCATCTCCGGTGCTTTGGATGTCGGAAAATTTTACGTATCCAGAAAGAGAAAATATATTAACACTTATAATACATGGAGATAAGTGAGTGGCGTGAATTTTGCAGGCTAAAATTAAAAATAAAAAACAGGCGTCTCAGGCTTGACAAGAATCATGTAGGAAAAAACCTATCCACATGTAGGACCGGTCTTTAATGTAATGTATTTTTTCTATCACAATCTACCCAGGCTCAGGAACTGCATTACTGGACTGTGCTGCCTGGCACTTCCCTTTCCGGGGGTGGACTGGGCATATCATGGGTTCCGGAAAGCATGAGAATCGCACTGTACTTTTTCGCGTTCACGGTGCTTCTGGCCGTGTTGATTCCGCAGCTGATTGGCACCATTTTACAGCCGGAGGACCAGCTGACCCGGCAGTTGCGGGAAGGAGCTGATCCCACTGTCGTGCTTGAGGAGACCGCATCAGGTGTCCCGGCCTCCGACTGTCCTGATACTGATTTCGAGTATCGGATTACCGCCCGGGGGGAACCCTATGTAAGGGCGTTGAGTGGGGTCTATGTTGCCGTATTGATTGACAATAAAGCGGAAGTATTTCGACTGGAACCACCGGGTGATGTTGCCGTGCCGGCCACTCCGGCGGAAATCGCGGAGCCTGCCATCGGAAACCTGAAGCAGGTGCTCCATAACTGCATCTCCAGCGACAGGCCTGCCAAACCGGCAACGCTGCAACTCAAGCGGGAGTGACCCCGCATTTCCACTACCGGGCCACGGTCTTGATGGCGGTCAGGACAAGATCCGGGGACTGGGAGGGAACCGGTCCCGGGTAATAACAGCTCGGGGCAGGATAGAAGTCTACCGACCCGGCTAGCGTGGCACTTGAGAATTAGCCTATTCTATATCAATGGCATTTTAGTCCTCTTATCCCTCAATACGGGAAGTGCGTTCCCCGGGTGCTCTAGGCAACCCCCTCGGATAGGGTTAAAATCTTGATTAAGGTTAAAGATATCCCATCCCGGGTCGCTGAGATGGGAGGAAGTGGTTTTACGTTCGTTGACATTTCCTGAATACCAATGAAATAAACCTGCGATAAAATCTTCCTGCAAGGCAAGGTGGATAATACACGGGGATAAGGGAGATCGTATGGGCGCTCAAGGAAGTTCACCTGTATCACTGGTGCGGTTCAATAATGAGAATAAAAACTCGCAACCCGACGTTCCGGCCTGCCCGCCTGACGCGGTTACCGCAAGCGATATGAATGTTTTCTCCAGGTTTCACTCCCTGAGAGGAAAAGTCAGGCTGTTCGGCCACTTTTTTCATGCCCAGTTTTTGCTGCTTGCAGGAGTGGAGTATTTCTCGTTTGTCTGCGCCTTCCTGTTCGTAATGCCGCTATTGTATCCCGGGGAAATTCCCGTATCGGAGGGATATGCCTGGGCGCAGGCCGCGTTTGCCGGTTTGATGCTCTCCATTGCAATTACCTCCATGGGACTCTACGACACGCGGCAACGGGAAGGCATCAAGGGCTCTTTGATAAAGCTGGCGGTTGCATTCGGCACGGGCTTTGTAGCCATCATGGCGCTCAACTCCCTGTACCCGGTTATCAACCGGCAACCTGTGTTCGTGGCACAGTTCGTTTTGATCGCCTTCATATACTCGATTCTGCTCAGAATCTATTTCTACAAGTTTGTCGACGGTAATGTACTGCAACGGCGCGTCCTGGTAATTGGCGCGGGTAACCGCGCGGCATCCATCGACCGTTTGCGGCGTAAGACCGACCAACGGGGATTCGAACTTGTCGGTTTCGTCAGAACGTCCAGCGAGGAGACGGTTCATGTAGGCAAGCACAAACTCCTCAGCATAGATGGCGACATCAGAAACTTTGCCATTCAGCACCATATAGACGAGATCATCATCGCGCCGGATGACCGTCGGCGCAAACTGCCACTCGATGGTCTCATCGATTGCCGGATGAGCGGTGTCTCGATTACCGACCTGCTCGATTTTTTCGAGCGGGAGACAGAGAAGATACGCCTTGACCTGATTCAGCCGAGTTGGTTGATCTACGCAGACGGATTCAAGAGAAATATTTTACGGGCCGCCGCCAAGCGGACTTTTGATATCGGTATCAGCACCCTGATGCTGCTGCTCTGCGCCCCACTGATGGCGCTTACGGCGCTGGCCATACTTGTCGAGAGCAAGGGTAGAGGGCCTGTATTGTACCGGCAATCCCGGGTCGGCCGTGACGGACGCTGTTTCAACCTCTACAAGTTTCGCAGTATGCGCACCGATGCAGAGCAGGATGGAATAGCCCGTTGGGCGCAAAAGGATGACAACAGGGTGACCCGGGTCGGGTCATTCATCCGTAAGTACAGGCTTGATGAACTGCCCCAGTTGTGGAACATCTTCGTTAATGATATGAGCCTGGTCGGCCCAAGGCCGGAGCGACCGGAGTTCGTGGAGAAACTCTGCAGGATCAACGCGCTCTACAAGGAACGACACAGGGTAACCCCGGGCCTGGCAGGTTGGGCCCAGGTCTGCTACCCGTACGGTGCCTCCAAGAAGGACTCCATGGAGAAGCTGCAGTACGACCTCTACTACGTAAAGAATCACGGCATCCTGTTCGACTTCTATATCCTGGTCCAGACCGCCGAAATTGTCCTTTTCAAGAAGGGGGTCCGCTAAACAGGGCCGGGAAGTGGCTTGCCGGGGTAACACCCGGTCTATGGTTTGATGGCGTATTTTTCCATCAGGCTATACAGGGTCGGCCGGGTAACGCCAAGTATCTTGGCAGTGTCGGAAATATTGTTGTCGGCGTGATTCAGCGCCCGAAGAATGGCACGACGTTCCGCTTCTCCGCGTACCTGTTTCAGGTTCAGGGGCAGGGCCTCTTCATCGGCGCTATCAAGCTCCAGGTCCTCCTGCGTTATCAAAGCCTCCTCGGCCATGATGACGGCTCTCTTTACCCGGCTCTCGATCTCCCTCACGTTCCCCGGCCAATCGTACTGCTCGATTGCAAGGATGGCGTTTTTGTCGAAACCGGTGACCTGGCGTCCGTACTCTTTGCTGAACCGCTCCAGGAACGCCTTGGCCAAAACCAGGGCGTCACCCTCGCGATCCCTTAGTGGTGGGATCTTGATAGTCACTTCGCTGATACGGTAGTAGAGGTCTTCCCGAAAATTTCCTTCTGCGATAAGGCCCTGTATATCCTGGTGGGTGGCGCAGATCACCCTGGCATCAATTGCAATCTCCTCCCGCCCGCCTATTCGCTCAAGCTTGCGTTCCTGCAGGAACCTCAGGAGTTTGGCCTGAAGATCGATCGGCAGATCGCCGATCTCGTCCAGGAACAGGGTACCGCCATTGGCATACTCGATTTTTCCCTTGGTCTGCTTTGCAGCACCGGTGAATGCCCCCTTTTCATATCCGAAAAGCTCACTCTCCAGGAGGTTGGCCGGGATCGCCGCGCAGTTGATCGCTACCAGTCGTTTCTCCTTTCTCGGACTGAGATCGTGCAGGGCCTGGGCGAACAGCTCCTTTCCGGTGCCACTTGCCCCCAGCAGCAGGGTTGTAATATCCGACGGGGCGATCTTTTCCACCGTCCTGCACACCTTGAGCATCTCCGGACTGGTGGCAATGATCCCGTTCAGCGGTGTGCTGTCCCTGGATTGTTGAAGCTTCAGGTTTTCCTGCTCCAGGTCATGCACATGGCATGCACGATCGACTATCAGTGAAAGAATTTCCGGTTCCACCGGTTTCTGGCAGAAGTCGTAGGCGCCCATGGCAATGGCCTTGACCGCATTGGTACGGTCATTGTCTCCGGTAACCACGATTACCTTGGTGCCCGGGGCAATTGTGAGAATCTCTTCCAGGGTTGCCAGCCCTTCGCTGACACCGCCCGGATCCGGTGGCAGTCCCAAGTCGAGTGTTACCACTACCGGCTGGTGCCGTCTGAGCTGCGTAATAGCCTCAGCCCGGTCACCGGCGATCAGCACTTCGTAATCATCAAAACACCATTTCAGCTGGCTCTGCAGGCCGACATCGTCTTCAACGATTAACAGGTGTCTACTCAAATCGGTCACAAGCTACCTCACTGTTTCGTGCTCAGGCCCCGTCCGGGGTTGCCTCGGTCTCCGGTGTGCTGGACAAGGTTATACGGAAAGTCGAGCCCTGTCCCGGGGTGCTTTTCACGCTGATTTCACCGCCCAGACTGCGGATATACTCCCGACTCTCGAAGACGCCGATGCCCATGCCGGTCAGACCTTTGGTTGAATCGAAGGGATTGAAAAGTCGCTTCTGGATAAACGCCTGGTCCATGCCGGAACCGGTATCCTCGATCTCAACCACTACAATGTCATTTCTCTTTATGAGACTGATAGTAACACGACCCTGATTGGGTGTGGCGTCCTGGGCATTTTGCACGATGTGGCCAAATACCGTGGCCAGTTGTTCACGGTCCGCCGAGACATGAACTGTTTCTGAATCTGTCTCCAGGGTTGGGGCGGGGTTGCCAGAGGCATGGGCCAGGATGATCTCCTGTAGAAGTTTAACCAGATTTATCTGTTGCGAGCTGTTACCCCGCATACCACTTTTCATCTGCTCCATCAGCCGGGTCATGCGTTCAACCGAGTTCCTCACCGTGTTGATCACATCGTCGACAAACTCCGGCTTGTGTTTGTGCTTTTCCGCGTTGGACACGATCAGTGACTGCTGGGCAAGAATATTTTTCAGGTCGTGTACCACGTAGGCAGAGAGCCTGTTGAAGGCTTCGAACTGGCGTGCCTGGGTAAGCGCCTTCTCTGACAGGTGTTGTGCCAGCTGGCTGGCTGCCTGCTGGCCGGCCATCTTTAAAAGGTCCCGGTCCTCCCAGTTTATTGCCTTCTGTGACTTCGAGTGGGTGATCACGATGAACCCGAATACCCGGGTTCGGAACAACAGCGGCGAAACCAGCCAGGCATCGTCAATTGACTGGATCCAGTCGGGCAGTATCAACCCGGTGTATATATCGGGATTGCTTTGGTACTCGTCCAGGTCGATCAGCCACTGGTTTGTTTCAATAAACTGACAGAGTGGATCGTTCTCCTGGGTTACCGACGAGCCCGGTTCCGGCATATTCAGACAACTGTTGAATTCGTAACGGCCATCGTCTTGTCGTATCCATAGCACTCCACCGGCACTGTCCACCAGTGTTGAGATCGCCCTGATAATCCGTATCGGAACCTCCTCGTCCCCCTCGGACAGGGTCTGGGTAAAACGTAGCCACTCCTCGCGGTAATCGTATTTGTAATTGAAGAAGTGCTTGCTGAGAAAGACCCGGATCTTGGCCCGAATGGCACCCGAGAACAGGATGATCAGGAGCAGGGCACCGGTTGCGCTGAGAAAGGCGATCTGTAGTGTGGAGCCCCAGGACCCGCCGTAGAAACGGATGTAGTAGCCAGCAGATGCCATGACCAGAAGGTAGATGCCTGCACCCATCAGGGTGAAGGACTGGAACACCACGTTCCGGGATACGTAAATATCAAGTGACCACTTGGGGTTGCGTGCGATGGAAATCGCTATCAGTGGCACCATCAGGCCATTGACCAGTCCGCGGGCGTTCCAGAGCGAGGGGTTGAGCTGCTTAAACAGCAGAGCATCGGCAAACATGAAGAAGTCATAGGCGAATATTGACCCGACAGCGATGCATAGATGCTTGATCGCCCAGCGCTGGTCCGATGAGGAGTTCCTGAAAAACTGCTCCAGCAACAGCAGGCCGATGATGTTGAAAATGACCCATATTCCCAGGGTTGCATCCCGGTTGATCAGGCTGCTGTCTGATTTCAGGATAGCGAGCAACGGGGTGAAAACGGTAATAACACTGGCTACAGCGAGAAACAGGGAGAAGAGGGTTATTGGCGAGAGCCTCGACAGCCCCGATCGCGTCTCCTTTCCTTGATTTGCGTGTACGCTCCGCAGCAGGAACAGGCACCAGAAGGTATCGCGCCCCAGTTCAAGCAGTTGGAGAATGCCGGGGAAGGTGATCACTGCCAGGGCTGACAGTGCGGAAACACCAGCCCAGAGCGCTGAAAGAGTGCTGGCCAGAATCAGCAACCTGCCCAGCGATCGTCCCCGCCAGGCGGTAATCAGCAGCGCGGTCAATGCCGTGTAGGCGATAAAGGCGAACAGGTAGCTGAAAAATCCGACGCTCAACGGGTCAATCCCTTGTTATTCTGTTTCTGGAGTTGGCCAGGGGGTGAACACCCTGAACCCTGGATTCGATTGTAACGTCGTGCCTGCCTTTTTTGAAACAGGATCGTTGGCCCGAGAGGAGAGGATCCCAAAGCATTTAATTCCCTTGCTGGTATTTGTGGAGACTTCAGGTGACAAACGTCAATGGACTGGCCGTATACACCGATTGAAAGTACAATCTGCCGCATAATTAATGGCTTGGTGGGTCCAGGTGCTTTGATGGTCCGCCTGCCCCTTCGGAATAGGGAACGGGGTGCAGTGTAGCCAGAACGGGAGCGAAGAGGTAGTTTACGCGATGTCAGATTACGGGAAGGCAAGGGAAGCACTTCAGACCGAGCCGAAAAGCTGGCTGGTTACCGGGGTGGCGGGCTTCATAGGTTCCAACCTGCTGGAGACCCTGTTAAAGCTCGGCCAGGATGTGGTTGGCATGGACAATTTTGCCACGGGACACCGTCACAATCTGGAAAAGGTGCGGGCGCGGGTGACCGGCGAGCAATGGGGACGCTTCATCTTCCACGAGTCGGATATCAGGGATCTCGGACAGTGTTCCAAGGCTGCCGAGGGTGTCGATTACGTACTTCACCAGGCGGCACTTGGAAGTGTCCCGCGCTCAATCAACGATCCGATTTCCACCAATGAAACCAACAGCAGCGGATTTCTGAATATGCTGGTTGCGGCAAGGGATGCCGGTGTCAGGCGTTTTATCTATGCGGCATCCTCATCCACCTATGGAGATCATCCGGGTCTGCCCAAGCAGGAAGACCGGATAGGACGCCCGCTGTCCCCCTATGCGGTAACCAAGTACGTTAATGAACTCTATGCCGATGTATTCGCCAGAACCTACGGTTTGGAGTCAATCGGCCTGAGATATTTTAACGTGTTTGGTCCACGGCAGGATCCCAAGGGGGCCTACGCCGCCGTGATTCCGCGCTGGATTGAGGAGCTGTATCGAGGCCGGAACTGCCGGATAAACGGGGATGGGGAGACCTCGCGGGACTTCTGCTTTATCGACAACACCGTGCAGATGAACCTGCTGGCAGCTACCAGTAACAATCCTGACGCGGTCAACCAGGTCTACAACGTCGCGGTTGGCACCCGTACCACGCTAAACGAACTCTACCGGGAGATTCGCTCCCGTCTCGCAGTTCGAGATGAACGGGTGGCGGCACGAGAGCCCGAATATGCGGACTTCCGTCCTGGAGATGTACGCCACTCGCTGGCCGACATATCGAAGGCGGAGAACCTTTTGGGCTATGCGCCCACTCATACTCTGCAGCAGGGACTGGATGAAACCGTGGACTGGTTCGTAAGCGAGTTCGAGGCGGGCGATTGAGTGGCGAGCAGTTTGCTGTGTCTGTAACCGGAAACTATCCGCGGACGCCTTCCTGGCGTTGCCTCCGTGC
This sequence comes from Sedimenticola sp., assembly GCA_026196475.1. GTDB lineage: Bacteria > Pseudomonadota > Gammaproteobacteria > Chromatiales > Chromatiaceae > Sedimenticola. The sequence goes on along the minus strand of JAPHTA010000185.1, from coordinate 30,396 downwards.
GGGAAATCAGGACGCTATCACTAACCGGGCCGGCCCAGGCAGGGCCGGCGGATAACAATCAGGAATTAAAGAATGGAAAAGATTGCAGTCGTTGGTCTCGGGTATGTCGGACTGCCGTTGGCGGTCGCTTTTGGTAAACAGCGTGCGACCGTCGGTTTTGATCTCGACAGGCGAAAACTGGAGCACTATCGCAATGGATTCGATCCCAGTGGAGAGGTGGAACCAGGTGACCTGGTGCGGGCTGGACATCTCGAGTATACGGATGACCCGGCGCGGCTCTCGGAGGCATCGATGGTTGTGGTGGCTGTGCCGACGCCGATTGATCATGCGCGAAAGCCGGACCTGGGTCCGGTAATCGGTGCCTGCAAGACCGTTGCCGCCAATCTGAAACCGGGCGCGACCATCATTTTCGAGTCCACTGTCTATCCGGGATGTACCGAAGAGGTTTGTGTGCCGATTATCGAGGAGTATTCCGGGATGCAGTGGGCCGGCCGTGAAGGAGTTGACGAGGGAGATCGGAGCCGCGGATTCTATATTGGTTACTCTCCCGAGAGAATCAATCCCGGGGACAAGGAGAACCGGCTGGAGACAATCGTCAAGGTGGTCTCTGGAGATACTCCGGCAACCCAGGCGCTGGTTGCCGAACTCTACGAGAGCGTGGTAACTGCCGGGGTCTGTCGCGCGTCCACCATCAAGGTGGCGGAAGCGGCCAAGGTTATCGAGAACACCCAGCGCGATCTGAATATCGCCTTGATGAACGAACTGGCCATGATCTTCCACAAGATGGACATCGACACGGTCGATGTGCTGGAGGCAGCCGGCACCAAGTGGAACTTTCTCCCGTTTCGTCCCGGGCTGGTGGGCGGGCACTGCATCGGTGTGGACCCCTACTATCTGACCTACAAGGCGGAGGCTGTCGGGTATCATCCCCAGGTGATACTGGCGGGTCGGAAGACCAACGACGGCATGGGCAAGTATATTGCCGAACAGACGGTCAAGAGAATGATCCAGGCAGGCCACGGTATCAACGGGGCCGAGGTGGTCATCATGGGACTGACCTTCAAGGAGAACTGTCCCGACCTGCGAAACTCCAGGGTGATCGACATCATCGAGGAGTTGAAGAGCTACAACTGCCAGGTGCATGTCACCGACCCGATGGCTGACCCGGAAGAGGCCATGCACGAGTACGGCGTGGAGTTGAAGCCCTGGGATGGGCTGCCGAAGGCGAAGGCGGTCATCATGGCAGTGGCTCATGACCGCTACCAGACGCTTGGCGTTTCCGATTTTACCGGGATCATGGATGAGGGGGCGGTACTGGTCGATGTGAAATCGAAACTCGATCGGAAACTGTTTTCAGAGGCCGGTATCGACCCCTGGCGACTCTGACCCTGCCAGACGCACAACTTGACGGGAGGGGCGCCGACGGCGCCCCTCCCGTTCTCCACCCAGCCACAACTGTTCGCGACCGGTTTCAGCGCGGTGTGAACTGCTGATCCGATACCAATGGAATGGGTAGTGTCCGATCGCTGCTCATCTCCAGTACCACCCTGTTGATATCTCCGATACCCAGTTGATGCTTGTTCTCGCTCATGCCCAGGAGCAGCAACTGGCTGCAGATGTGGTTGATCAGCCTGGGAATACCATGACTGTAATTGAAAATGACCGGAAAGATATCATCGTCCAGTCGCGGATTGTCCTGCCATCCCACCTGCTTCAGCCTATGTCTCACATAGGGTGCGGTCTGTTCCTCGCTCAGGGGTTCAAGGCAGATTACCGCATTAATCTGCCGATAAAGCTTCTCCAGCTGGTGGCCAAGTAGCTTCTCACGCAGGTTTTCCCGTCCGATCAGGAATATCTGCACCAATGGGTGATCCTTCCAGCGCAGTTCGACAAGGCGTTCGATTTTGCGCAATGAACGGATTTCCAGGTTCTGTGCCTCATCGATAATCAACAGCGGCCGTCGTCCGAAATTGTGCATCCCGGTCAACAACATCTGCAACTCGTTGAAAACAGAAGATTCGTCCCCGGTCAACTTCTCTATGCCGAAACTGAACGCAATCATGCGCATCAGGTCTTCCGCCTGCAACTGGGTTGAAACCAGGTCAGCGGTAACGACCTGTTCTCCCTTGACTGCGTCGATAAACTCTCTCAGCAATGCGGTCTTGCCGGTGCCGGGACGACCGGTTACGAGGACAACCCCCTCACCCTTCCGCAGCGCGAACAGCATGTAGGTCTTGGCGTGATTGAAACTTTCATGCCGGAATGCAGGGCGGTTGCCCGGACTCAGTCGAAACGGGTCGTGCTGCAGTTTGTAGTAATGTTCGTACATAAGTTTCCGGATTGGTCCTGACGACCCTCCCTGTGTCGAGTGGCGGCGCTGGCTTGAGATGAGAACAGTTTTCTCCAAGTCTCCCGGTGCTTTGCCCCACTGCAGAAATATCCCTGTGATCCTGATCTCTGCTTCGTAGTTCAGTATCGCATAACATGCTGTTGAGGTGCAGGTTTCGTGTCCTTAGACAGGCAGGTATTCCAGCCGGAATCTCTCGTGCAGCCGGGTATGGATGATCTTTCCGGTTATCTTTCATTAGCCAGGAGAATGCTGGTAACATACCTCCAATTGCAACGTTCCATGATAAATGTCCAATAGTCTGTCAGATGACACGCAGCGCGCGCCCGGTTTGGTTACCGACTGCCGGCTATCCAGGGTGGGCAGGCTGATTGCCCGGTTGCGTGTCAGAAAATGATCCGGCGGGATTACACGGTGCCAACCCGGCGTTGTACCGGAAAGTTGGGGTTCTGCAGCCTCCGGAGTCCAGGCCCCGGGTATTGTCAAACAAAGGATTGACCGCGTCGTATGTATGAATCTTTTTACAACTTCAAGGCTGAGCCGTTTCGCCTGAGTCCGGACCATCGCTTCTGTTTTACCCACAAGAGCTATGCCAAGGCCAAGGCCTACATGCAGTACGCCATCCACAGGGCGGAAGGCTTCGTCATGGTCACCGGAAAACCGGGCACCGGGAAGACCACCCTGGTAAACGACCTTGTCGATGGACTCGCCCAGTCAAGGATAGTGGTAGCCACCATCGTCAGCACCCAGCTGGAAGCTGACGACCTGCTGCGCCTGGTCTCCTGCAACTTTGGACTGGACGTGGATGCACCCAACAAGGCGGTCGTGCTGCAGGGGCTGTCGGTCAGGTTGAAACGGCACCACGAGGAGGGAACCCGCGCCCTGCTGATCATCGACGAGGCACAGGATCTTTCCGCGTCGGCCCTTGAGGAGCTGAGACTGCTCACCAACCTGCAACTCAATAATCAGCCACTGCTGCAGATCTTTCTCGTTGGTCAGGAGAATCTGCGTGACCTGGTGCAGAAGCCGAGCATGGAGCAGGTTCACCAGCGCCTGGTCGCGGCCTGCCACCTGGAGTCGCTCAACGAGGAGGATACCAAGGCCTACGTGCGCCATCGCCTGGATCGGGTCGGTTGGAAGGACGACCCTGTCATCGATGAAGGTGTCTACCCGCTGGTTTACCAGTTCAGCAAGGGCGTTCCCCGGCGCATCAATCTGATCTGCAGTCGGTTCCTGCTGCACGGCAGCGTGGAGGAGAAACACCGCATTCGGGCATCGGATGTACGCACCGTGGTGGATGAACTGCAGCACGAGCAGCTGGCACCGGTCGGTTTCAAGGGACAGCTCCCCCCCCTGATGGATGATGAGGAGGAGGAAAGCGAGTCGCAACGGGCGGAGGGCGCGAGCGAAAGCGTGGTCCAGATGGTGCCGGAAGACCCGGCTCAGAACTCCGATCTGTCGGGCGGGAACCCGTCAAGCGGGGATGAGACGGAATCCGTTGAACAGGTGGAGGAGGGGCCGACCTCCCCGGCAGCGGGGGAGCATCCCGGGTTGGAAGAGGACTCCTTTCGCGTGATCTCCCTTGAAGATGAGGTGAGGCGCGAGGAATCCAACGCCCAGGCAAAAACTGAAAATGGCTCCGGGGACGTGATCCAGCAGAACTACTTCTCCCTGGATGACTCTATGGAGGGTTCTTCGGAACCAATCCCGATTCAGAAGCCGTCCCCGGCTTCCGGCGGTGAAAACGGTTATGGCGATCGCTTTGCCAATGCCCAGCGACAGCGCCAGGCGCAGCGGTCAGCCACCCGGTACTATAGTGAGTACCAGGCCGGTGTCAGCGCCCAGCCTGGGGGCAGCAGAAAGCGAGGCATACTGGGACTGGCATTCATCTTCGCACTCATCCTTGGCGTTGTTCTTGTTGCCATCTACATGATTCGGCCGCAGATCCTGCAAGGTGAGATCAGCTATCTTGAGGAGAGGGTTTCGCGCTACCTGGGCACGGAATCGGCCAGCGAATCCGAACCGGGAACTGAAGAGGCGGACACCTCTGATGCAACGGCTGTTGAGAGAAAGAGCTCCAGCCGGGAGCAGGAAAGCGGCGCCGTATCGCCAGTCCCGGGGGAGCACTCAGCGGCGAGTCCGGTTGAATCTGAGAGTCGGGGTGAAAACCTGGAGCCCCCGCAGGTCGAGACCCTGGATGAGGATGCGCTCGTCGACTCCCCGGTGACACATGCAGAGCTGATGTTGACCACCGCGGCCTCCGACCAGGCGGCGGCAAAAAAAAAAGTGAGCCCGGCGCAGCCCGAGCAAGCACAAGTCTCCAGTCCTGAATCATTCCCGCAACCCGAAGACGGGGCCAAGTCGGCATCCACTGCGGTTACGGTCCCGATCCTGCAATCCGGGGGGGATGGGGAAACTGCTTTGGCAGATCCACTTGCCACACCCGGATTGATTCATCAGGCCGATGCTGATACGGGCAATAACGTGGGTACATCCCCGCCGGAAACCGGAAGACCATTGCCTTCTTCGGAGCAGACATCAGGCGAACAGGCCGGTGAGGTTTCGCCGGATATGGAAGAACAGGTGCTGGAGGCGGTGAACGAGGAAGAGAACTCCACACGCTTTGCTTCGGTGGTTACCGCCGGCCGGGAGTCCAACCCTGCTGAGCAAAAAAAAACTTCTGAAATCCTGAACCCTTCCGCCGGAGAGGCGACCCTCAGGCTCTTTTTCGGTAGCGACAGCAGTGAAATGTCCGCCGGCGACAGGCAAAAGCTCGAACGGATTATCCGGCGGATGGCCAACGACCCGGATGCGGTGGCCCATATCGTCGGCTACGCCGACAGCACGGGAGATCCGGAATACAACCTGGCCCTTTCGTTCAAGCGGGCACGGGTGGTGGCCGACTACCTGCGGGAGAAGAAGATCGGTGCCGGGCGGTTGCGGGTCGAGGGTCGCGGCGTATATTCCGGGCCGGAGGAGGGAGACACACCCGGCACCCGGTCGGAACAGTCACAACGGCAGGTAACGATCGACCTGCTGCACGAAAGCGAGTGAGTTGAACGCGATGAATCTTCCCTACCTCGCTGGCCTGGCCGTGCATTCGCTGTTTGGGACCTCGACCTGACCATGGTTGAAAAAGCACATCCGGTTACAGCCAGGTACCAGCCCCTGCTGGACACCTGCGAGTCCTTCACGCTCGACTTTCTGCAACAGCACCTGGATGAGATGTTCACCAAGGTGGAGCCGGTGATGATCGACTTTGCCAGCAAGGCGGAGAATGATAATGCCCAGGTGCTCTTTTTTGATGCCATCACCGAGGTCAAAAAGCGGCAGTCACTGGTGACGGATGAGTATCTGGGCATCATCAGGGATGGATTCAACCGCTTCATGGCCGGCCGGCCAATACACTACCCACGGCCGGTCATTGAGACTGATACGCCGGACCAGATAGGTATCGTGGAGGACGACGATCTGGAGGTGCACATTGCGATCCAGTCGATGATCACCAAGGCCAGGAACAACAGTCACCAGCATCTATACCAGTTGGGGCAGAGGCTGGCGGTCATGCGGCGGGGAAAAAAGCCGGTGGAGCAGGACATCCCGGCCAGTCCGGCCCATATTGCCACTGCGTTTCAGACCGTCGCGAACCAGTTTCCGTTGGAACAGAAGTTGTTGCTGATCCTCTTCATGCTGTTCGAACGCAACCTGGTCGCGAAAACGGAGGCCCTCTATCCGGAGTTGAACCGGATACTCTCCGAAGCCGGTATCTACCCCAATCTGGCCCCCATTCTGGATCTCAACCAACGCGCCTCCACAACGGATACCAGCGACCCGGCGGCGGAAAAGGAGAGGGGGCTGTCAACGACCGAAAACCCTTCGGCAAGGCAGGAGCCGCTCACCAACGAGGATTTCGCAGTAGGACAGGAGGTATTTGACGCCATCCTGTCGCTGCTGACCGAACGGAGGAGGCTGGATCCAAGATTCAAGGATCATCCGGAGTACGTGCCGGGTGGCAACCTGGATCAGCTGAGGAGCCGGCCGCAGATGGTCGCCGCCATGAATCAGGTGGGACTCCCGGAACGGATCGACCTGTCGATCTATGAAGAGGCTGACAGGGAAGGCTTGTCCGCGGCCGGAAAGGACGCACACGTGACTCCGGTTCTGAAACAGCGGATAACCGACGAGCGTGAAAAGATCTACCAGGAGCTTGACACCAATACGATACCGACGGCCGACCTTGACACCATTGAGCTGGTGGGGCTGCTGTTCGAACATATCCTGGACGATCCGGACCTGGCCAGCCTGACCAAGACCCTGATCTGCCACCTCCATACACCGTACCTGAAGGTCGCGGTTATCGATCAGGCGTTTCTGACCGAACCGGAACACATTGCGAGAAAACTGCTCAACCTGGTTGTGGATGCCGGTCGTCGGTGGGTCGATGAGAATAACCTGCAGGCCGGCATCTACAACGTGATGCAGAAGATGATTCAGAAGATCATGGCTGAATTTAGGGATGACCTGGCCCTGTTCGAGAATCAGTACGAGACTTTTCTGCAGCAGGTTCAATCGCTGGAGCAGCGAACCCGGATTCTCGAGGAACGCACCAAGGAGGCGACCCGTGGCAAGGATCGCCTGGAGTATGCCCGCGCCCATTCGGATGAGGTGTTAAACGAGCTTTGCTACGGCAGCGCATTCTTTCCGCCGTTCAAGGAGTTTCTCTACTCGCTATGGAAAAACTACATGATACTGATGCTGTTGCGCGATCCCGAGATCGAACAGCAGCGTGAGTGGAGCAATGTATTGACGGTGATCCGCGGCATCATCCGCATCAACAACGGCTACCGGGACGCCGGGACGCGCGCCTGGATGGCGCGGGAACTGCCCTCGCTAAGGAGGAATATCGAGGTCGGTCTCGAGTTCATGGGTAATACCAACCACCCGCAGTACAGGGCGCTGCTGGGGTTGATCGAACGGCTGCAGGAAGGGCCTGTGCCGGAGGAGACTGATCAGCGCACTCCAATCCAGGTTGCCCGCGGTTCCCGGCGCTCCGGCAGTGAATCGGGGTTGAGCGGGGAGGAGAAAAGAGTCCTTGAGACAGTGAAGCAGACCCGGATTGGAACTTGGTTCGAATTTGATACCGATGGCGGGGAGGTCGCGCGGGTCAAGCTCTCCTGGTACAGCCCGATTACCAACAATCACATGTTCATCGACCGTTTTGGCCACAAGGCATTCATACTGCCCACCCACGACCTGATACGAAAGTTGATGGTGGGGTCTGCGCGCATGGTTGCGCCAAACAGGTTCCCGTTCGTGGACCATGCCCTGAACCGGATTTACAGGCTCCTGCGCCCGGATTGAGTGTCGCTGTCCGGCGATAGTCTGAGCCGGTTGCGATAGGGCCGAGGTGTAAAGGCCCATCCTGCGCTTGAACAGCTCCAGGAAAAACATCCTGTCCTGGTAGCCGACCAGTTGGGCAATCCATTCGATAGGCAAAGCGGTTGATTCCAGGTAGTGTTTGCCGGCCTCAAACCTGCGTAACAGGAGAGAGACCATGGGGCTCGTCGGTGGTGGGGACCAGCGAACCTGGAACCGGGACTCGACCGCATACGGTGTGTCCGGCTCCAGGTGATTCCGTCCAGAGAAAAGAGACCGGGTATGCCGGCGATTCCAGATGAGAAGGCGGAATCGAAACAGGGCAGGGTGATGCGTTTCATCACGTCAAGATGGCGCAAAAGACCAGAAACCAGTCACAAGTGGCAATTGCATATCTCCTTTCGGAATGCAATTCTTTACCTTTTCCGGCCATCGCAGGATGATCCATGACAACACCCTATCCGCACCTGATGGAACCGCTTGATCTTGGCTTCACCCGGCTCAGGAACCGGGTGTTGATGGGTTCGATGCATACCGGACTGGAGGACAGGCGGGCCGACTTCCCGAAGCTGGCAGCCTATTTTGCGGAACGAGCCCGCGGTGGTGTCGGACTGATGGTTACCGGGGGCTTCGCGCCGACCTGGTCCGGCAGGCTGACTCCGTTTGCCTCCAAGTTGACCAGCCGGTTCGAGCTGGGCAGGCATCGGCTGGTCACCGGGGCGGTGCACCAGGCGGGTGGCAAGATCTGCTTGCAGATCCTGCATGCGGGACGCTACGGCTATACCCCGTTCAACGTTGCTCCCTCACCCCTCAAGTCACCCATTACCCCGTTCAAACCGCGTGCACTCACCCGCTGGGGTATCCACCGCCAGGTACGCGGTTTCGTGCGCTGTGCCCGCCTGGCACAGGAAGCCGGCTATGACGGGGTTGAGGTCATGGGGTCCGAAGGCTACCTGCTGAACGAATTCCTGGTGACCCGAACCAACAGGAGAGAGGATGAGTGGGGTGGTGACTACGCCAACCGCATGCGTCTTCCCGTCGAGGTGGTACGGCAGATCCGGCAGGCAGTGGGTGAACGGTTCATCATCATTTTTCGTCTCTCAATGCTTGACCTGGTGGAGAGGGGCAGCAGCTGGCAGGAGGTGATGGAACTGGCACAGGCGGTGGAGGCCGCTGGCGCGACCCTGATCAACACCGGGATCGGCTGGCACGAGGCACGCATTCCGACTATCGCCACAATGGTTCCGCGAGGTGGTTTCAGCTGGGTGACGGCCCGCCTGCGGGAGGCCGTCAGCATCCCCCTGATCACAACAAACCGGATCAATACGCCGGAAGTGGCGGAATCAATCCTGCAACAGGGGGGTGCCGATATGGTGTCCATGGCGCGGCCGATGCTGGCGGATCCGGAGTTTGTCAATAAGGCGGCGCAGGGGCGAAGTGACGAGATCAACACCTGCATTGCCTGTAACCAGGCCTGTCTGGACCACGTATTCAACAACCGGCGTGCTACCTGCCTGGTCAATCCCCGCGCCTGCTACGAGACGGAACTCGATTTTCCACGTGCCACTGTGGTTAAGCGTATTGCGGTTGTGGGTGCCGGACCGGCGGGCCTGGCCTGCGCCACCCTGGCCGCCGGCAGGGGACACCGGGTGGAGCTGTTCGATGCGGATCAAGCCATTGGCGGACAGTTCAACATGGCCCGGCAGATACCCGGAAAGTCTGAATTCAATGAGACCCTGCGCTATTTCAGGCGACAGATAGAGATTACCGGCGTGCGACTCAATCTGCAGCGGGAGGCAACCGTGGAAGAGCTGAAGAAAGGCGGGTTTGACGAGATCGTGGTTGCCACGGGGGTGGTGCCCCGGGTACCGCGGATTCCCGGGATCGACCACCCCTGTGTGCTCTCCTATATCGACGTGCTGCGCGACCATGTACCGGTTGGGGAGTCGGTGGCGATTGTCGGCGCCGGCGGTATCGGGTTCGACGTGGCGGAGTTTCTTTCCCGTGCCCCGGAAGCGGCGGATCGGGATCCGGTCCTGCGCTTCCTGCAGGAGTGGGGGATAGACCCTACGCTAAAGGCCCGTGGTGGTGTTACCGGTGTAGAGATCGCCATACCCGTCTCCTCTCGCCGGATTCATCTGCTGCAGCGCAAAGCGAGCAAACCGGGTGCTGGACTTGGCAAGACCACGGGCTGGATACACCGGAGTGAACTGAAACGGCGTGGAGTGCAGATGCTGTCCGGAGTGGATTACCTGAAGATCGATGACCAGGGTCTGCATATCCGTGTGGAAGGTAAAACCAGTTGTCTACCGGTTGACCATGTAGTCATATGTGCCGGGCAGGAGTCACGCAACGGACTATTTGAAACCCTGACAGAGCAGGGCGTCAGCGCCCACCTGATAGGGGGTGCCAGGCTGGCCGGTGAACTGGATGCCAAGCGGGCCATCGAGGAGGGCGCGCGCCTGGCGGCAGCGCTTTAGTGGTTCAGGTCTCGAATGACTTCAGGGCTTCGATATCCAGGATGGTGATGGCACCGTACTTGACGTCGACGATCTTCTCCGACTGCAAAACATGCAACGCCTGGTTGACCCGCTGCCGGGAGATCCCGGAAAGATTGCCCAGCTCCTCCTGGGATATCTCCAGGCGGTAGTGCATACCCGGGTAGAGTTCGTGGTTGAACATGGAGGCGAGAGATCGTGCCACGCGTGCCTCGGGCGATAGAAATCGGTCATACTCCATGTACCCGATAAACTGGCCGAGACGCTCGTTGAAGTGGTTCAGCAGGAAGCGGTTAAAGTTGATGCTCTCTTCGAGCAGGGCGAAGAAGGTCTTCTCCGGCATGAAGGCGATACGTGACTTGCGCAGGGCGACGATATCATAGCGGCGTGACTCCCGTTTCAGCAACGAGCCCTCGCCGAACCAGCTGCCGGAGGGGATCCCGGTGATAAAGGAGATCTGTTTCCCGGTATGGGATTCGCAGGAGATCTTGGCCAGTCCCTCTATTATTCCCACCCACTCAACAGCCATCGAACCCTTGCGACAGATCACGTCTCCCGCCTGGTACTCTTTTTCGTAGAGTGTCCCCCTGACCAGGGTTTTCTGGGCCGTGGTCAGGTGACTCATCCAGGGGCTGTCTTCAACAAACTGATCGAGGGTTTGCATGGCTTGAAATGTCATCTCAATGACAGAAAATGGCAGGGCCTGTTGCTATGATACCAGAACACAAGGGATTGGATGTATGTAAGCTGTAGTTGCTTGTATAAGAAGTATTTTTAAATAAAAACAATGAAATAGAGGAAACAGGCCGGCCTTTGACGGCTTGCTGCGGCAGCCGCCACAAAGCGCCGCCTTTCTGGGTAAATACTACGGAGCACTGTGTTATGCCTGCACGCATGAGTTTGACTGTCGCCAACCAGGGCGGCCCGGTTATCTCCCCTCTCCCCGTCGCACAGAACGATACAACGGCTGATCCAGACAAGGCAGCGGTGCAGATCCCGGACAGCTGCTGGGAACCGGTAGACTTTCTGGAAGGCAGCGACAGCGGTACCCCCAGCCAGTTGCTTGCCACCCTTTACGTCAATGCCTGCCCAATGCACTTCGAGGCCTACCTGGTGGACGGGGAGGGTGAGGTGGTTGATCCGAAACACCAGCAGGCAATCCGCCTGGTGAAGAGCGCATTGCGGGACGACGAGGCCTGGACCACCTTCCGATACGGCGACAACGAGTACGTCATGATTGCCATTCCATTCGGCATCTGCCGCTGACAGGAATTCCGAAACGGTGCAGCGGGACCCGGGCTGGCCGGGCTCCCGCTCCGACATCAGTCGTTGTCCTCCTGCCCGCTATTCCACTGCTCCAGTACCTCCACGAAGCGGCCGAGAAAACGGTTGGCCTGGTAGGCGTCCAGGGCCCGGTGATCAATGGTCAGGGTGATATAGGCCATAGGCCGGACAGCGATTACATCATCTCCCTCCAACTCCCTGACGACTGCGCGCTTTTCGATCTTTCCGACTCCCAGTATCGCTGACTGCGGCTGGTTGATAATGATGGGTGTGGCAACCAGGCTGCCACTGACACCGTGATTGGAGATGGTGAAGGTGCCCCCCTGCAGGTCTGCCGGGGAGAGCCTTCCGGTGCGAGCCGACTCGGTCAGGCGCTGCAGCTCCGCGGCGATGCCCAGCAGGTTCCGCTTCTGGGCCTGCTGGATGACCGGCACAATCAGCCCCTGGCCCTCCAGGGCCGTGCCGATCCCGATGTTGATTTCGCTGAACAGCTCCAGGCTGTCTGCATGAAATCGGCTGTTCACCTTCGGTTCCCACTGCAGTGCCCTGGCCGCCGCAGAGACGAAATAGGCGGTGAGAGTAAGGGATACCCCCTGTTCCCGAAATGACTCCCGGTGCCGCTTGCGGTGCTGCATAATGGCGCTCAGGTCAGCCTCGAAGATACTGGTGACGTGGGGGGCGGTGTGCAACAGGCTGTCGCTCATCCGCTGGGCGATCTTGCGTCGCATGTTGTCATGGGGGATGTGGGTCGAGCTTGCGGTCGCTACCGGGGTCGGTCTGTCCTGCTCCTGTAGCCCGGCCAGCGGCCTGGCTTTTTCACCCTCTGCGCTTTGTTGCAGATAGGCCAGGACATCCTGCTTGGTAACGCGGCCCCGCTTGCCGCTGCCGCTGATCTGCCCGAGATCGATCCGGTGCTGTTTCACCAGGCGCCTGACAGCCGGACTGAGCAGTGCTCTCTCGATCTGCCTGGCCGGGGTGTTTGGTGCCGGATCCGGTGTTGCCTGAGCTGCCGGGGTGGTCGTGAGCGTGCTCTCTCCGTCGCATTCAATTCTTCCCAGCAGGGTACCGGGCTCGACCGTGTCTCCCGGCTGCTTGCAGACCGTCTTCAGGATGCCGCTGGCGGGAGCCGCCACCTCTACCATCACCTTGTCGGTCTCCAGGTCCACCAGTGGAGCATCTGCCTGGACCTTTTCGCCGGGCTGTACAAGCCAGTTGGCCACTACGTGTGACGTGCCCTGCTGCTCGGACGCGGGTACCACAATATCCACCTGCCGTGACATCGTCTACACCTCCAGCAGTTCACTAATGGTCTGCCGTATCGACTCCTCTCCCGGCAGTACACTGTTCAGCAGCAGCGGACTGTGCGGGCTGGGAATGTCCGGCATGGCCAGGCGCCGGATCGGCGCATCCAGCTCGAAGAAGGCCCGGTCGCCCAGAGTGGCCGCAATCTCGGCACCAAACCCGGCGGTCAGGTTGTCTTCATGCACGATCAGGCAGCGACCGGTCCTGGCCACCGAGGCCAGGACACACTCCCGGTCCCAGGGCACGATGCTACGCAGGTCGATCAGCTCCACCCGGTCCGGAAACGCCTTCGCCGCCATTTCGCAACGCGGCACCATGGCGCCCCAGGTTACCAGGGTCAGGTCGCGGCCGGGCAGCAGGGTGGTGGCGTTGCCGAGTGGCACAACGAAATCGTCTCCGGGGTAGGGTCGGCGTGCCCAGGCGTCGTCCAGCAGTGAGCGGTGTTCGAAAAATATGGTCGGATTGTTGCTGCGCAGTGCACTACGCAGCAGGCCCACCGCATCCTCTGCGTTGGATGGCATTACCACCTGCCAACCGATGGCATGGGCCCATTTCACCTCCTGGCACTGGCTGTGCCAGGGGTCGCCGCACTTGAAGAATCCACCGGCGATTCTCACCACCATCGGAGCGGCGCAACGGTTGTGGGTTCGCCAGCGCAGGGTACCGATATCGTTGAGCTGCTCCTCGGCCGGGTCGGCGTACTTTCTGAACTGGATCTCCGGGACCGGCAACAGGCCGGCCAGGGCCAGGCCGATGGAACGACCGACAATGCCCTCTTCCGAGAGGCTGGTATCAAAGACCCTTTCCGGCCCGTATTTCCCGGCCAGTCCCTGGGTCACAGCATGAACACCCCCTTTAGCGGCCACGTCCTCGCCAAACAGCAGCATCCGCCGGTTGCTCAGCAACTCGAAATCCAGGGTACGACGAATCGCGCTGACCATGTTGATGCGGGAACCCTCTGGCTGTACCTGGGGGCAACCCGCTGGCAGCTTGATACCCAGGGGCGCGAGTCCCCCCTGGACCTGGAGTTCCGGCATTCCGTCCTGCCCGGTTTCGCAGAAGACGTGACGCCGGACCGCTTCCGGTTCCGGTTGGGATCGCGCCCGTGCCTGCACCAGCGCCTCGTTTACCGCGTTCTCCGCACTGGCCTGCAGCTCGTCCCACTGCTGTTCCGTCAGGCGATCGTCGAGCAGGTAGGATTTCAGCCTCGGCAGCGGGTCCCGGGCCTGTTCCAGGCGTATCTCCTGTTCGCTTTTGTAGGCCTGGGTGTCCTGTGCGGAGTGACCGGAGAGACGCGGCACCTGGAGACGCAGCAGGACCGGTCCCCGGTCGGCGCGCAGATGCTGCAGGGCCCGGCCGACCAGTCCTTCGCACTGGGCCGGATCGGTTCCGTCCCCGTCGAGGATTTCCAGGTTGCCGAATGCAGCCAGGTTGTCGGCGATGTTTCCGCCCGGTGTCTGCCTGTCGGAGGGTACGGAGATGCCGTATCCGTTGTCCTCGATGTAGAACAGCATCGGCAGCTGCAGGGTGGTGGCAATATTGAGAGCCGACCAGAATCCGCTGGTGGCGGTGGAGGCCTCTCCGCCGTGGGCCACGGCAACGGCCCCCCGGTAGCGCTCATCCTTCAGTACCCGCTGATGGTACTGAATCGCCTGGGCCCAGCCGGCGACAGGCGTGTACTGGGCACCCACGCCGCCGCTCATGGGCAGGCCACAGGGGCCATCCAGTTTGGGTAGATTGTGTACCACGCCGATATCCCGACCGTCGCTGTAGCCACCGGCTCGCATCAATGGTCCGGCCAGGGCATCCTCAAGAGAGAGTCCGAGCGAGAGCATCAGGGGGCGTGAGCGGTAGTAACCGGCAACCCCATCCCGGGTTCCTGTCAGCTGGCTGCCAAGAATTATCTGGGCCATGTCGTGGCCACGGGCGGAAAACTGGTAGAGAACCTCCTTGCCGGGTACCAGGGTCTGCTCCTCGAGCCGGTCCATGGCCCGGGAAACCAGCAACTGGTAAGCAATCCGCTTCCAGTCGGCCACCCTGGACCGTTCCGGTTCACCGGCTGGGGCGATCGGGTTGATCTGTGGATTAGCCTTCATGTCGCTGCCCTCTGGTCTTCAGGATGGTCGCCCCGGGGGCGACCATGTGGCGCGTTGTTGCGATATAACAAAGTCTAGGACCAGGTCCGGGGAATATCCTTGCAAAATACTCGGTTATAGTGTCGTTTGAGAAAGAAAGTTTCTCGCAAATCGGTAAAGAGGACAGAGTTTGCCCCTGGAGCGATCGGACGAGGAATGTGGCGGCGGTTGTCATGCTCCGGTATACAGAGCCGGTCACCATGGCATGATCGCCATCCAGGTTAATGCAAAAGACTATGTTTATTCTCTATATGCTTGTATGCTATAGACAATTTCGTACAAATAATCGGCTTTCCCAGGTAGATTCGTCTTGGTCGATTCGGCCGTCCGCAGGTTCAGAATGATTTGCATCAGTTGTGGCAGAACACATCGCTATATAGCCTCTTCGATCGACAAGGGAGGGATGCACTGGTTGCGTTCCGATACCGCCACCGGACTTGGTATCTGCTCATTTTGCGATGACTCGGTGGATGCCTGGGACCAGGGGGCGCGGGATGTGCGTACGCTGGCGGAAACCAAGGCGGGAAGTCCGCGTCAAGGGGATCTGCCTGGCTGGCTGATCCGCAATGCCAAGCTACCCTCACTGCCCCATGTCCTGATCGAGATCTACCAGGAGCTGGAGTCGGAGACAGCGGGAATCGAGAGAATGATCCAGCTGCTGGAGACCGATCCGGGACTGACCACTCGGGCGCTGCAACTTGGCAACTCCGCCTACTACGGCTCCTCCCGGAAGGTGACCCAGGTGGCCGATGCGATCCTCCGGGTGGGGCCATTCGATCTCTGGGCCCTGTTGATATCCACAGAGGTGAAGAGCCTCTTTTTCGGCATCAGCCCCGAACTGATCGACATGAACAGTTTCTGGCGCCACTCGTTGTTTACCGCCTGTGCCTGCCGAAAACTGGCTGAGGCCAGGGGGCTGGCCTCTCCGGGTGATCTTTTCATCGCCGGTTTGATCCACGATATCGGAAAGCTGCTGCTGCTTCAGCAGATGCCGGTGGAGTACTCGGAGATCGTCCACCAGCACACCTTCGGGGATGAATTGTGCAGTCTGGAGGAGGAGAGACTGGGCATCAACCACGCGATTCTTGGTGGACGGCTTCTAGATAGCTGGTCGTTTCCCCGGAAACTGGTCAATCTCACCATCACCCACCACAAGGTAGAGGACGCCAGCGAAGAGGTGATGCTGCTGCGACAGGCGGACCGGTTGGCGAATTTCCACCTGTCAGGTGGGCCGAAGGGGGATTCCGGTTCCTTGCAGGCAGAGGCGGTGGTGGCACCGATTATTGCACTCTACGATCACCTGACGGAGCTGGTGCTTTGAGATGAGTGAAGATCAGTATCAGCCGGTTCCGCTCGATCAGTTCGTCGAGTATCCCGAAGCGGAGATGAGGCAACGTGCAGACCGCTTTCTGGAGCAGATGAAGCGGCGCCGCACGGTGCGCACCTTCTCTGACCGGCCGGTTGACCGGCGGGTGATCGAATCCTGCCTGCTGGCTGCCGGGCGCGCACCCAGTGGCGCTAACCAGCAGCCTTGGAAGTTCATCGTGGTCAGCGATCCCGATCTGAAAAAACAGATACGTCTGGCTGCGGAGGAAGAGGAGCGGGCCTTCTACCAGGGCGGTGCGTCCGAAGAGTGGCTGGATGCCCTGAAACCCCTGGCAACCGATGCGCAGAAGCCTTTTCTGGAACGGGCGCCGTACCTGATCGTGATCTTCAGCGAGAACTACGGCATCGATGCACAGGGCAAAAAGATCAAGCACTACTACGTGCGTGATTCCGTGGGAATCGCTACCGGGATACTGATAACAGCCATTCATAACGCCGGACTGGCCAGCCTGACCCATACGCCGAGCCCGATGCGTTTTCTAAACCGCATTCTGGGGCGGCCGAAAAACGAGACCCCGACCCTGATCCTGGTGGTTGGCTATCCGGAACCGGGGACCACGGTGCCGGCGATTGAGAAAAAGAGCCTGCAGCAGATCGCCATTTTCAGGTAGTACTGGCGAACAACGGGAGACGATCCTGTCGCCGCCTCGGTCTCCCGACTGTAACAGTTACACACCCGCTTTCAGGTCGGGTGCCGGCACCGGTTCCCCGCGTTCGATCCGCAACGGGACCACTCCCGCCCAGACCTCCAGCTGCATGTCCGCCGGGTTGTCTTTGGGTGGGCCACTGCGGCTCTTGGCCGATGCCTCCTCGATTTCAAAACGTACCACGCTGGTGGCCTTTACCTCGGCATCGGTGGCGGCACGGGCGACTGCGCAACGGCCCGGGGCCAGGTGCTCGGTCAATTCAACCAGGGCCTGCTGTTTCTCTTCCGGCCGGGTAATCGGGCGCGCTCGCCCGAAGGCGACGACGGAGCGGAAGTTGAGGGAGTGGTGGAAGGTTGAGCGTGCCAGCACCAGCCCATCCAGGTGGGTGACAGCGACGCACACCGGAATGCCGTCGGCGATACTTTGCAGCAGGCGCGAGTGGGGTGAGCCGTGAAGGATCAACCCATCGCCACTGCGTGCGTAGGCCATCGGGATGACGTAGGGCTGCCCGTCCAGGCTGAAGGAGACGTGACAGATCATCCCCTGGTCCAGAATCCGGTAGATGGTCTCCCGGTCGTAGTGGCCTCTTTCACTGTGCCTTTTCAGTTCACTCCGGTTTGTTCTGTTACTCATCCCGTGGTTCTCCTCAGCTGCGTTGCTGGTCTATCATCGTCTATGAATGGGTCCATAAAAAGATCCATTGTCAGCTGATTCACTAGAGCCAATTATGGAGGCTGTATGCTGCTGCACCTGGATGGGCGAGGGGCGCGCTACCGACAGATATATCGTTCCCTGAAGCGGATGATACTGGCCGGTGAACTGGGTGAAGATGCCCGGCTGCCCGCCAGCCGGGTTCTGGCCCAGTCGCTGGGTGTCTCCCGGAACGTCGTCCTCCTGGCCTACGACCAGCTCAAATCCGAAGGCTACATCAGTGGTCGCGTGGGTGACGCTACCCGGGTCTGTGCACTGCCTGAATCCGGCCTGGAGTCGTTGCAGGAGAGGGTGACCATGACGCCCGAACAGCTACCGGAACGACGGCTCTCGGAACAGGCGGGGATCGCATTGCAGCAGTGGCGTCGGCGTTGCTCCGGACAGCGTGAGCAGCACCTGAAGTACGATTTCCGCTACGGAGAGGTGTCGATCGACCAACGCACGGTGACACTCTGGAAAAGACTCAACAGCCGCCTTTTTGACCGTTCGCTGTTGCAGTATGAGGACCCCCGGGGTGACCCGGAGCTGAGAGAGCTGATCGCGGGCCATGCACGTAGCGGCAGGGGGTGCCACTGTGATGCGGACCAGGTCTGCATCGTGAACGGATCGCAGCAGGCTCTGGACCTGGTGGCCCGACTGTTGATCCGGCCGGAAACCCGGGTCTACCTGGAGGAGCCGGGATACCTTGGTTCCCGGGCCTGTTTCGAGACGGCCGGGGCCGGGCTTCACCCCCTGCCGGTGGATGTGGAGGGTGTCGATACCAGCTGCCTCCCGGAGCATGTGGCGCAGCCGGCGCTGCTCTATGTCACCCCGTCACACCAGTTTCCGACCGGTGCCATCCTGTCGCTTTCCCGTCGGGTGGCGCTCCTGGAATGGGCGCAACGGAACCAGAGCTATATCGTGGAGGATGACTATGATGGCGAGTTTCGCTACCAGGGGCGGCCCATCGCCTCTCTGCAGGGGCTTGACCGGGGCCTGAGGACACTCTACGTGGGAACCTTTTCCAAGGTGCTGTTCCCGTCATTGAGGATCGGTTACGTGATTTTGCCCCGGCCACTGATCGAGCCTTTCGTCGCCCTGCGCTGGCTCTCGGACCGGCAGACCAACAGCCACCAGCAGAGGGTACTGGCCGAATTTATCCGCAGTGGTGAGTATGACCGGCATCTGCGGCGGATGGGCAAGCGCTACCAGCAGCGGCGCCAGCGTCTGATCGAGGCACTGCAGAGCCATTTTTCAGAACGGATCGAGCTGCAGGGTATCAACGCCGGACTGCATTTCCTGCTCTGGTTCCGGGATGAGGCACTGGCCGGCCGGGAGCGGGACCTGGTAACGCAGGCTGCCAGCGAAGGTCTCGGGATCTACCCGGTCTCCAGTCTCTATCTCGACTCGTCCCCGCCCCGCCTTGGTCTCCTGTTCGGTTACAGTGGAATCGAGGAGGAGCGGATCGAGCCCGGAATCCGGCACCTGAAAGCGCTCTGCGATCGCCTGTTCTGGTCCGGCGATTGAGGGAGTTGGGGGAAGCGGGGCCTGAAACGGTTCCTTGACGAAACCGGTCTGTATCAATATACCGCCGAAAATACCCCGCTGTTTTTGATCCACGGGTTCCGGGAGAGGGAGGTAATGATATGAATCGATACAGCAAATCCATTCGCTATCTGCCCGTACTCATGCTCTGGCTGCCGTTGATCTCGGCCGCGGTGACCGTGGGGGACTTTACCCTTGATCCGACCCGTACCCTGGTTCCGGTGGATGAGATCCACTCCGGTGGTCCACCCCGGGACGGGATTCCGTCGATAGACAGGCCGCGATTCCTGGAGGTTGACGAAAAGGGGATACCGGAAGCGGGGGATCCGGTGCTGGGGCTTGTTCGGGACGGGGAGGCGAAGGCCTACCCGATCGCTATTATGAACTGGCACGAGATCGTCAATGACAGGATAGCGGGCGAGCCGGTGGTGATTACCTACTGCCCGTTGTGCGGCAGTGGTGTCGCCTTCTCCGCCCGGGTAGAGGGGAACACACTTGAGTTCGGTGTCTCTGGTCTGCTCTATAACAGCGATGTGCTGTTGTATGATCGAAAAACGGAGTCTCTCTGGTCGCAGCTTCTGGCCCGGGCTATCAGCGGACAGATGCGTGGCAGCGAACTGAAGGTGCTGCCCATGATGGTGACCTCTTGGGAGGAGTGGCAACGGCTCTATCCGGACACCCGGGTACTGTCACGGGAGACAGGCTACCAGCGGGATTACGATCGTGATCCCTACGCCGGCTACCAGGACAGCGAGGGCGTCTACTTCCCGGTCAGCAGGCGTGACCCCCGGTTTCACCCCAAGGAGCTGGTATACGGCCTCGAGATTGCCGGACAGTTCAAGGCATACCCGGTTTCCCGGTTGAGCATGGCCGGGCCCGGGGCCGCAGACCGGTTTGCCGGCGAGCATCTTGATCTCCGCTTCAACCCGTCAACGGGCAGCCTGCGTATCCTTGACCGGCAGGGGAATGAGTTGCCGGTGATCCGCTCTTTCTGGTTCGCCTGGTACGCTTTCCATCCGGAGACCGAGGTTTATCACCCCTAGGTGTAGAGCTCCACCCCGGTGTGGGCCAGGCGGTCGTAGTAACGGGCCCGGTAGAGGTGACGAACTCCCTGCTGGTTATCACTGAATCCGGTCCGGTCATGCAGGATATTGTTGCTGATCAGGCCCATTCCGGGCTCCAGTCGTCCACGAAAGATGAAGGGCGAGTCGCCATGCAGGATCTCGCCCAGTGCCTGCAGCGCGGCCTGGGTGCCCGGGTCGTCGGACCAGATCACGTGGCGCGTGCGAATGGTGTAGCGCATGTGCAGATTCCCGTCCGGCAGAATCGAGAAGACCGGTCCGCGCTCTTCACGGCGGGCGATCTTGTCCTGGCTCATGCGGGGGGGGATGGTCATCACCTCCGATCCCATCAGGGCGGGGATGTAGTCGGGATTCCGGTCACGCAGCAGCAGGTAGGCGATCTCGTGATCCAGCAGAGCGTTCTCACCGCCGCTGCCTGCACTTTGCACACAGTGCAGTAACAATGAGTGGATCTGCTCGTCCGGTCGGTTGTAGTAGCCATCGGTGTGCCATTTGATCGGCCGGTTGGAGTAGGGGATGTAGTGCTTGCGCACGCCATCGGTAGCCACCTTGAGCGAGGTCAGGCCGGTATCGTCGGAGAGCCAGTTGTGGTTCAGGCGCCGGGCGCCGAAACGGCGACCCAGTGCGAGCGGAATCTCCGGATCGGGATCGCTCCCGGTTGCGCTGATGTAGATTGCCATGTTGGCCTTCTGCAGTCGCTGCAGGATCGCCTCGAACTCGGCGCGGGAGAGGTTGCGCGGATCCTTCACCTCGACCACCAGTTCTTCGATCGACTGTGGATAGTGGTCCAGTTTCTGCTTGCGCCAGGCCTGGTACTGTTGCTCGTTATCCGGGTCGAATGGAGATTCGGGCTGGTTGGTTCGAGCTGTGGGATAGGGCATCTGCGGTTACTCTGCTGGGATACCGGTAAAATATTAGCAAACACTAACATGGGGTGGCAATCAGAAACCGGTATGGCTGGTATAGCACCTTTTATCCCGGGTCAAACAGGGGCCGATCCGGGTTCCAGGGCGTCCACTCTTGCCGCACAGATGAAGTCGTTCTCCGATAGACCGCCTATGCTGTGGGTACTGAATCGGACCCGGCAACGGTTGTAACTGACCTCCAGGTCCGGGTGGTGGTCTTCGGCATGGGCGATCCAGGCTACCGCGTTGACGAAGGCCAGGGTCTGGTAGTAGTTACCGAAGCGAAACTCCCGCTCTAGCGTGTGGGCTGACTCGTCCAGTTGCCACCCGTCCTCTATGCGGGCCAGCAGCGCCTCGCTGCGGGTACGGGAAAACGGAGGTGTACCCTCGCTGCAGGCCCGGCAGTGGCGTGAAGAGAGGGGCGTGGTTTCTGTATTCATCGGTTACCTCGCTTGGTCTGAAAGAGAACTGCTGAATCACCTTAATACTAGACCTGCAAGGCGTTGTATGCCGGGCCACCGCTGGATAATGGTTGCGGTTGTTACGAATTCGCTTGCGCGGCGCAGGACGTACAGGTTAGATACGGATATGGAACTGGACAGACTGGATAAAAAAATCCTCACCCTCCTGCAGCAGGATGCCTGCCTGACCAACAGTGAATTGGCAGAGCGGGTGGGGCTTTCACCGTCTCCCTGTTGGCGGCGGGTCAAACGCCTGCAGGAGGCCGGGGTGATCCGTTCCCGGGTCACCCTTCTGGATCCGGCCTCGGTCGGGCTGAATGTTCTCGCTTACGCCCTGGTCTCCCTGGAACACCACAACCAGGAGACGCTGCACACCTTCGCCAGGTTCGTCGAGGAGACGCCGCAGATCCTCGAGTGCTGCTCCATGAGTGGCAGTTATGACTACCTGTTGAAGGTGGTCAGCCGGAGCATGGACGACTACGAGCTGTTGCTGAGCGGGCAACTGCTCAAGCTTGCCGGCATCCGTTCGGTTAACACCAGCTTTGTGCTGAGTCGGCAGAAGGGGACAACGGCACTGCCGCTTGATGGAGTCTGACCAGCTCAGGAGCCGCCTGCGCTGAGCAGGGGGCCCTCTTCAACCGGATGTCGTTGCCTGGGATACAGGCGGGCGATTCGCTTCACGTAGTTACGCGTCTCCCGATAGGGTGGCACACCCTGGTAATTCTCCACCGCCCCCTCGCCCGCGTTATAGGCGGCCAGGGCCAGTTTTACCTCCCCGTCAAAGCGCTGCAGCAGCCACTTCAGGTAGGCCATTCCGCCACGCATATTCTGCACCGGATCCCATATCTCCTGCACGCCGAAGCGTCTCGCGGTTGCCGGAATCAACTGCATCAGACCCCGCGCGTCCTTGCCGGAGTGTGCCCTGGGGTCGAATGCCGATTCCGCTGCGATCACGGCCAGTACCAGTGCCGGATCCAGGCCGTAGCTGGGTGCCCATCGCCGTACCCAGGACTCGATCTCCTGCCGGGATGGCTCATCTTTGCTCAGCAGGCTGCAGTCCCGGTCCGGGGCGGGCTCAATGCCATCCAGCAGCTGCAGCATCCTTCCGGCATGATCATCCCCGGCAGCGGCAGCAAGGGCGAACCACCAGGCGGCGCGTGCCGGATTCCGCTCCACCCCGCGCTGGTTGAAGTACATCCAGCCCAGGTGGTAGTAGGCGTCGCTGTGGCCCTGTTCCACGGCCAGGCAGTAGAGTCTGAATGCCTTGTGGAAATCCTGTTTTACACCACGACCATGCTCATGACGGAGCGCCTGTTCAAGCAGATTTTCACCAGGCACCAGCGAATCCCCGGAGTAGCCGGGCAGTGAGGTTGTCAAAAGCGTGCAAAACAGGATTGTTGGGATGAAACGCATACCGGACCACCGTCTGCGGTAACTGTACAGACGGGACAGCAAGTTGTGTTCCAGTTGCATCTTCACGCTTTTGAATCAAGCGCATAGGATGCCTCCCCCGGGATGCGACGATACTCGATGTAAAAACGACTGACAGCAGTAAAATCCTATTCGTGTACCACCAACGCGTCTATACCAGCCCCGCCAATCACCCCGGCGGTGGTGTTCCCGAGCAGCACGCACAGGCCCTTGAACTTGTGCGACCCGATAACGATGAGGTCGCAGTCCTGGCTGGCGGCATAGTCGGCTACGGCCTGATCGACACCGGTTTCGGCGGTTGTCACCCGGGTTTCGACCTTGAGCCCTTCAATAACCGATGTGCAGGCCTCCAGTCCGCGCTGTCGGAGTTCAATGGCCGACTGCAGCGCCTCCTCGCTGTCGGTCAGGCCCTGCTCGACCACGTTCAGCAGGGTCAGCCTGGCGGTGTACCGCTTTGCCATTCGTACCGCCTTGTATAGGGTCATCAGCCCCTGGTCCGTAAGATCCGCGGCGACCAGTATGTGGGCGTAATCGGTTGCGGCGTCGTCCTCCGACTGCTGCCTGCCGATAACCAGGACGTCGCACTCACCATGGTCGCAGTGGTCATCCTCATGCTCCCTCAACAGGGGAACCAGTTGATCGTGGACCGGGGTGTCGAGCACGATCAGGTCGCCGCTGACCTCGTCCGAGAGCTGGACCATGTCCAGCCAGTTGCCGCGGGTGCTCTTCAGCAGCGTGATCTCGGGGTGCTCAGTGGAGAGCCGGTTCATCAGATGGCGCGCGGTGCCGAGTGATTCGTTAGCGGGCTGGGACAGACTGGCTATATGGGCCAGGGTTACCTGGCTCTGCAGTTTGGCCGCCACGTTGGCGGCGCGTATTGCCGCTGGCTGTCCCGCCTGGTCCGGAGATATGGCGGCCACGATGCTGTGGTATCCGACAGATTGTCGACTGCTCATGGTTTCATCTCCTGTTTCGGGTTTGACTTGGTAGCATAGGCCGGATCTGGTGGACTGCTCAATACCCGTCGCCTGGTTGGGCCTGGTTGCTGGTCGTGTTGTCCTGCCTGGAGTCGATTCGCTCCAGCAATAGATCTATACCCGGGTACTCGGTCACGTGCAGCTGGTACTTTTGACCCGCTTTACCCCAGGCTTCACCGCTGGCCAGGGCCGCCTTCAGCTGGTCCGGCTGGTGAAAAAGTATCCCCCCGCTGGAACGGATACCACGTCTGAAAAGCGCATCCGGCAGGCCACTGGCACTGGGCCCGATAAGGTTGATCACACCGGGCTCCCTGACAGAATGGATGATCGACTCCAGGGTGTTGTTGATCAGGGTTGATGCGGTGCACAGGACATAGTCGCAATCGGCCAGCGCATCCGGTGAGGTGTGTACCGAGAGCCCGAGTTCCGGTGGTACCCGCGCCGGATTCTTTTCAATCACGGTAACTCGCAAGCCCCTGGCCAGGTAGCGCTCGATCAGCGGCCTGAAGAATCCGACCAAACCAATGTGTTCACCCTGCGGCTCGCTATCCGCCCTTCCCTCGACAAGAGAGGGATCATAGCCTGAACGGTGCATCAGGTGCTGGCTGATCGCATTGAATGCCCCCAGCGCCACCGCGCTACGGGGAATATGCAGGCCATCCATCTGCAGGGCGAGCCTGGACGGCGACTGGCCGGACCAGTCTTCCTGATGCTGTTCGATCCACTCCCTGGTGCCCTCCAGGCTGGTGTAAAAGGGTCCGACGCTGCCGTCTTGCAACAGGACAAAACCGAAGTTGTCCTTCATCTCGTCTGAGGGGGATTCCGGCGGTAGCAGGATTGAATCCAGCGCTGGTAATCTCAATCGCCGCTCGATCAGGCGGACCAGGTCATGCTGTTCAGATAACAGGGATGTCATGTACTCTTCCTGAAAACCGGGAATAGTGGAACCGTGCGTGCGCCCGGTAACCGATAGCCGCTTATCAATGCCCGACGACATTTTCTAAATACAGGAGCCAGGCAGGTGAAAGACATATCACTCTCGAATAACCCCATCGCCGGGTTGAAGCCACTGCCGGTCTGGAAACACTTCCTGCAGCTCACCCGGATTCCCCGGCCGTCCCATCACGAAGCGGCGATTCAAGAGCATGTTATCAGTATTGCACAATCCCTGGCGCTTGAATTCATACGTGATCCTCACGACAACATCCTGATTCGCAAATCGGCCTCACCTGGGATGGAGGGGGCGCCGGGGGTGATACTGCAAGGACACCTGGACATGGTGCCGCAGGCGAACAGCAGCACCCGGCACGATTTTACCCGTGACCCGATCCAGGCCCGTATCGACCATGATTGGGTCACCGCCTCGGGCACCACCCTGGGTGCCGACAACGGTATCGGCGTGGCGGCTGCATTGGCAGTGCTGGAAGGGCAGAAACTGAAACACGGTCCGCTGGAGGTGTTGTTCACCAGCAACGAGGAGGATGGCATGACCGGCGCCAAGGGCTTGTCCCCGGATCTTCTGCGCGGTGAAATCCTTCTTAATCTCGATTCCGAGGAGGAGGGGCTGGTCTGTATAGGTTGTGCAGGCGGTGCCAACGTGACCAGCGAACTGGACTACGAGCCGCAATCACCCGCCCCGGAGCTAGAGACACTGATCCTGGAAGTCGGAGGGCTGTCCGGCGGACACTCCGGCCTTGATATCCATCGGGGAAGGGGCAATGCCAACCGGCTTCTGGCACGGCTGCTGAACCTGGCCGGGGAACAGGTGGCGTTCCGCCTGGGCGAATTCAGTGGGGGCAACATGCGCAACGCGATTCCACGGGAGGCGGTTGCCAGAGTGATGCTGGAGCGGGAACTTGTCCCCCGCTTCAATTCGCTGATCGAAAGACTCGCCGGACAGATCCGTCACGAGTATTCCACAACCGAGCCGGAGATGAAGATCTCCCTGAGGGCAGGGGAGGTGGCTGGCGCGCTCCTTCCGGAGACTCTGCAGGGGCGGCTGCTGGACGCCATCAACGCCTGCCCCAGTGGTGTGCAGCGGATGAGCGCCGACATGCCGGACCTGGTGGAGACCTCGACCAATCTATCGGTGGTGCGGATAGCCGAAGGGCGTATGGAGATCCGGTGCCTGGTGCGCAGCTCGCTGGACAGCGCGCGGGATGCACTCTGTGCGGAGCTTCGCTCGCTGTTCCGGCTTGCCGGGGCGGAGAGCCGGATTGACGGTCACTATCCAGGTTGGCAGCCGAACCCGGATTCCCGCCTGTTGTACCTGCTGGGAGATGCCTACAGGGCTCTTTTCGGTACGTCACTGCGGACCGGCGCGATTCACGCCGGGCTTGAGTGCGGTGTCATCGGGAGTCGTTACCCCGCTCTGGAAATGGCCTCCCTGGGACCCACCATCCGTAATCCGCATTCGCCGGATGAGCGTTTGCACATCGTTTCCGTACAACGCTTCTGGGATCTTCTCGTGGCCACCCTGGGGCGACTTGAATAACCGGTTGAATTCAGAAAATTTCAGGTAAAACAGGATGATACTTATAAGGATGGGCCGCAGGTTCTATAAGAAAAATTGAATGCTGCTTCGATTGCAACGGTATTGGGGTTGTATTACGGTTGCGGCCATGTCCAGTAAACATCCCATCATTGTGATCACCGGATCCTCCGGCTCCGGCTCGGCCAAGGTGAGTGACGTCTTCAGTCATATCGCCTGGCGGGAGAAGATCAACCACCTGGTGATCGATGGCAGTGCCTTCCACCGCTACGAGCGGGACGAGATGGCACGACAGGTGGAACAGGCCTGCGCCGATGGGCACTTTCTCAGCCACTTCGGTCCGGAAGGGAACCGGCTTGACCTCCTGGAGAAACTGTTCAGGGAATTCTCCGAGAAGGGGAGCGGACGCTACCGGCACTACCTGCACACCGAGGAGCAGGCGCAGGCGTTCTCACAGCCGGTGGGTACCTTTACACCCTGGGAGCCGCTACCCGAGGGGCTCGACCTTCTGGTCTACCAGGGGTTGCACGGTGCCTACAGCGGTGATGATGCGGACCTTGCCCGCTATGCCGACCTGGTACTGGGGGTTGCACCAATCGTCAACCTGGAGTGGATTCAGAAGATCCATACCGACATCCGTAACCGGGGCTATACCCTGGACGAGGTCCGGTCGGTTATTCAGCATCGCCTGCACGATTACGTTCATTACATCACCCCCCAGTTCACCAACACGGACATCAATTTCCAGCGTATTCCGCTGGTGGACACCTCGAATCCATTCGAGGCGCGCGATCTGCCGGAGAGTGACGAGAGCATGGTAGTGATCAGTTTCAAGGAGCCGAAAGAGCACGATTTTGCCTACCTGCTGAAACGAATACCCGGCGCCTTCATGTCACGACGTAACTGCCTGGTGGTTCCCGGAGGCAAGATGGAGTTCGCCATGGAACAGTTGTTGAACCCGCTGGTACATGCCATGATGGAACGGCGTCTACAACCGGAGGAGGCCTGATTATCACTACCGATATCGAGAAGGATCGCGAGATCCTGCAGGCCATGCGCAAGGTATTAACTTCGGTTATCCGGGATACCACGCCGCCCCCTGGCATGCAGCATCCGTTGAGCGAGACAACGATTCAGGATATCCGGGTCTGCCTGGGGCTGATTACCGCCCGCGAGCGTGAACTGGGGGAGGCGGCTGGTGAAACGGCGCCAAAACCCTATTACACGGATCAGCAGCCCTCATCCACCGTGGTACCCTTTGACCTGACCGCTGGCCGCGACAAGAAAGGGAAGGAGTAACCCCTCCATCCGGACCCCGGAGAAGTTTCCGTCACCAGGGACGGTTTACCCTGCGATTCAGGACTCCTGGTCAATATAGCGGCGCTTCAGGTCACCGAATGCCTCGATCCTGCGATCCCTGAGAAATGGCCAGATACGACGCACCGCTTCACCCCTCCGCAGGTCGATATCCGCCAGCAGGATCTCTTCATCTTCGCCGGCCCGGGCAAGCATCTCCCCCTGTGGTCCGCAGATGAAGGAGCGTCCCCAGAAGTGAATCCCCTCTGTCTGCCGGCTCGGATCAGGCTCTGTTCCAGTCCGGTTGCAGGCCGCCAGCGGCAGCCCGTTGGCTACTGCATGGCCCCGTTGTACCGTTGTCCAGGCATCCAGCTGACGCTGCTGCTCGGCCGGGTCATCAGCCGGGTCCCAGCCTATTGCCGTGGGGTAGAGTAGCAGCTCGGCCCCGGCCAGGGTCATAAGACGGGCCGCCTCGGGGTACCACTGGTCCCAGCATACCAGGACGCCAAGGCGTCCCACCCGGGTGTCGATCGGGGTGAAACCCAGGTCGCCAGGGGTGAAGTAGAACTTTTCGTAAAAACCGGGATCGTCCGGGATATGCATCTTGCGGTACTTCCCCGCCAGCCGGCCATCGGCATCGAACACCACAGCAGTATTGTGGTAGATGCCCGCTGCCCGTTTTTCAAACAGGGAGGTTACGATCACCAGCTCCAGTTCGGCAGCCAGGGCGCTGAAAAGCTCCGTGGAGGGACCTGGAATGCTCTCTGCAAGGTCGAAAAAACGGGTCTCTTCGGTCTGGCAGAAGTAACGGCTGTTGTGCAGTTCCTGCAGCAGAACCAGCTCCGCCCCCTGGTCGGCGGCACTGCGCAATCGCTGTTCAATCAGTTTCAGGTTCTGTTCTCTCTGCTCATTGCAGGAGTGCTGGATCAGGGCCAGCTTGATCGATGACGGGTTGCTTGACGGCATGGTTATATACCCGGGCGCTACTTGGTGGAAAGGGGGAGATGGACTCGATTTAACAGGATTGTAGTGCTTGGCTCAAGCGTCATCCAGCCGCCCTGACGGACTCGCTCCTGTGCAGGCGGAGCTGGGCGGGAAACTGCATGGTAATGCAGTGGAGGCTGCCGTGTTGCCGGATCAGGGGAAGGCAGTTTACCGGTATGATCTCGCGACCGGGAAAGGCCTGTTGCAGGACCTCCTGCGCCTGTGCATCGCCGGGCCCGCCGTAGACCGGCAACAAAACCGCGTCGTTGATAATCAGGAAATTGGCGTAGCTGGCGGGCAGACGTTCCCCGTTGTCTCCAAGGCAGGCGGGAGGTGGAGGAAGGGCGAGCAGTCGATAGGGTTCTCCATCGGCCTGGCGAAATGCCTTCAGTTCGCTGACCATCGCCTCCAGCTCTGGAAAATCCGGATCGTCGGGCTGTGCCGTGACATGAATCAGGGTGGCCGGATCGGCGAAGCGTACCAGGGTATCGATATGTCCGTCGGTGTCATCGCCGCTCAGATGGCCGTGCGCCAGCCATAGAAAACGCCTGAAACCGAGCTGGGAGGCGAGCTGGGACTCCACCTGCTGCTGGTTCAGGGCCGGGTTGCGCCGCTTGTCGAGAATGGAGCTGCGGGTTGCCAGCAGGGTTCCCTGGCCATCGGTTTCCAGGGCGCCACCCTCCAGTACCAGGGCAACCGAGCGCCCGGTGGTGTTTCCGAAGATACCGCTCTTGAACAGGGTCGGGCTGATCAGGTTGTCCAGTTCGTAGGGGTACTTGGCTCCCCATCCGTTGAACTGGAAGTCCAGCAGCTGTGGACCTCCAGGCCCGAGCACGGTAAGAGGTCCGTGGTCTCTTGCCCAGCTGTCGTTTGAGGGTGCAATGGCGAAGTGGACCCGCTCTCCACGGATCTTCGCGGCCTTCATCCTGTCGGCGGTGCGTCGGTAGTGGGACTCGCTGTGACAGACCACCAGGAGTGCCTGGCGACGGGTGATGTGGTGACTGATCTCCAGGTAGAGCTGCTCGACCTCTTCCAGCTGATCATCCCAGTCGCTACCCGGGTGAGGCCAGGTCAGCATGACGGCGGACTGGTCAGCCCATTCGGCCGGGAGCGTTGGGGTGGTGTTCAAGGACGTGTTACCTGCAGGCGCCGATATGGCGGACCGGATTTCCCGTTATTGACGGTGGACCACGGTGTTAATGACGAATTCGTGCTCGAAATAGACGGTGAAGCCGGGGTAGATCCAGCGGGTGATGGGGGGTTCGCCAACCCAGGGCAGCTCCTGTTCGGGAACGCCGAAGCTGGCACGGACACTGTCCATGGTCTGCCCGGGTCGAGGTCTTGGCAGGCCCTCGCTGCTGTTTACGGGTGCCTCCTCGATGGCGTCAATCAGGAGTACGTCGGCTGATGAGAGCGCGGGTGTCGAGGAGAGAGCGGCAACCAGCATTAGCGCGGTGAATGGTTTCATGATTTTTGGAACTCCTGTCCTCTTTTTCTCTAACGTAAAATATAGCATTTTGATCTAGATCCCGAAACACAAAGGTGTTTCTTTTCAGAAT
>JAPHTA010000352.1 GCA_026196475.1 Sedimenticola sp. | reverse complement strand
CCATGTTCAGGTTCTTTGTGTAGAACTCCACGGTCTCCTTGGCGTCTTTGCAGCGGTACGCTACGTGATGGATCTGTTTGATTTCCACGGCTGGCTCCTGTCTGTCGACGGTAGTGGTTGAATCGGTCAGCCAAGTCCTTCGGCGGCGATTTTCAGGGCCTCTTCAAGGGCCTCCTCGTCGCCGATGTGGTTGGCCAGGAGTAGGATCAGCTTGGCATTGGCCAGCTGACTCTGCTCCTCGTTGAGCTCCCGGTGCATATCCACCAGGGCGTTGTAGAAGTCATCCGGCCGTTTCAGGGCCGGTTGCGTGTTGAGTTTGCGTGTCTCGATCATCGGGTAACTCCTTCAGCTGCGACCGGTGGCCCGTGCAAGTGCCTGTGCGACCTTTTTCGGCTCCAGTTGGCGCCAGCGCGCGCTGACATGCTGGTCCGGCCGGAACAGGTAGAAGGTTCCGGGCCGGCCATCGAAGCGCTGTTTCAGCAGCCCCTTGCTGTCCCGTATCGGAGCGACTCCGGCGGGACAGCTGGCAGCAGGGTCGAGATCCACTACCAGCAGGTTGAGCGGGACCGGTGAGTCGCTTGCCAGGTTGCTCAGGATCGCCTGCTCATCGCTGTTCAGGCTGCCTGCGGACTGGCTGAAGTAGAGACCGTTGAACCGGTTGTTGGCGATCTGCTGCAGGAACCAGGCGTCATCATTGACCGGCGCATCGGTACTTGGCGTACCCGGTTGCATTGGGCTGTCGAATATTTCCGTGTCCGGCGTGTTGAGGGGCGAGTTCCGGTACACCGACGGTACCGAAAGACGTCCGCTGTTGACCAGGGAACGGGCGAACGGGTACTCCTCGGCCAGCAGCAGGGTGGCATCCCTGAAGATGTGGCTCACCTTGCTCTTGGGGGTGATGAAGTCGGTGCTGCGGGTGGAGTTCAGGATGTTCTCGTCCGCTGCCGGTACCCGCTCCGTATCGTAGCTGTCGAGCAGGCTGTCCGGTGCCTGCTCTTCGAGCACCAGCTTGATCTTCCAGAGAAGGTTATCGGTATCCTGGAATCCGCTGTTGGCACCCCGGGCACCGAACGGGGAGACCTGGTGCGCCGCGTCACCGACAAAGAACAGCCGGCCGTGGCGGAACCGATCCATGCGCCGGCACTGGAAGGTGTAGACAGAGGTCCACTCGAGGTCGAAGCGGGTATCCTCGCCCAGCATCGCCTTGAGGCGCGGGATCACGTTCTCCGGTTTCTTCTCCTCCTCGGGATCCGCATCCCAGCCAAGCTGGAAGTCGATGCGCCAGACGTTGTCAGCCTGCCGGTGCAACAGGGTGGATCCGCCCTTGTGGAACGGGGGGTCGAACCAGAACCAGCGCTCCGGCGGGAAGTCGCTCTCCATCACCACGTCGGCGATCAGGAAACGGTCCTGGAACACCTGGCCGCTGCTCTCCAGCCCCATCATCTTGCGGATCCCACTGTTGGCGCCATCGGCCACCACCAGGTAATCACAGGTCAGGCTGTACTCACCCTCCGGGGTCTCCACCCGGATCCGGACCCGGTCATCTTCATCCTGCACGGCGATAACGCGGCTTTTCCAGCGCAGGTCGAGCTGGGGTGAGCGTTCTATCTGGTTCACCATGTACTCTTCCAGGTAGTACTGCTGCAGGTTGATGAAGGCGGGACGATGGTGATCGGACTCCGGAAGCAGGTTAAAGGAGTAGACCTGGTCGTCCCGGAAAAAGACCTTGCCCAGGTTCCAGGTAATGCCCTTGTCCACCATGCGCTGTCCGCAGCCGAGCCGGTCCAGGATCTCCAGGGCGCGCTTGGCATAACAGACCGCCCGGGAGCCGACGCTGACGGTGTTGTTGTCATCCAGGATCACTGCCGGAATGCCCTGGGTCGCCGCGTCCAGGCCGGCCGCCATGCCCACGGGCCCGGCACCTACCACGATCAGTGGGTGGTGAACCGGTGTGGCGGCATCCTGGTCCGGCGAACGGGCATACTCGTAGACCGGGTTCTGATGGGTCTGCAACATGGGTTATCGATCCTCCTTTTATGGCTTATTTGCCTTTGTAGTTCTGGTGTCGCTGTATCCCTCCTTTTGACTCAGAGGGCATCCTGAAGGGCGTGCCACATCTCCGTATCCCGCTCCGCAGTCCAGATCCGGGGGTCCGGGTACTCACCTGCCTCGTCGTAGGCGCGGGTGATATCGAACGGCAGGCAATGGTCGAAAATCACCCAGTTGCCGAACTGAGGCTGTAGCACCTTGTAGGTCTCGGTATAGATCTCGTTCAGCTCCTTACCCTCGGCCCGGCCCTTCTTCACGCTCTCGAACATCTGGGTCAGGAAATCCTGGGTGCCGCTGATGGCGGCCTCAACGGTCTCCGGCGTGGTGAGGGCGTCGCCCCGTCCCGGCACCAGCTTCTCCGGGCCCAGTGCCCGCACGTTGGCCAGGGTCTGGGGCCAGTCGCTGAGGTAGGCGTCGCCGGTGTAGGGTGTGGCGCCAAACTCCACCAGGTCGCCGCTGAACAACACCTTCTCTTCCGGCAGCCAGACCACGATATCGCCCTTGGTATGGCCGCGGCCGATATGTTTCAGCTCGACCCGTCGCTTGCCCATCCAGAGGGTCATGGAAGTCTCGAAGGTGAGGGTGGGCCAGGTCAGGCCGGGTACCGACTCGACGCCCTGGAACAGGCGTGGAAAGCGGCCTACCTCGGAGTCGAAATCGAATTGGCCGCGCTCCACGATCAGGTCGTAGGTGGCCTGGCTGGCGATGATATGCTCGGCCTTGTAGGCCGATGCACCCATCACCCGGACCGCGTGGTAGTGGGAGAGCACCACGTACTTGATCGGCTTGTCGGTCACCTCGCGTACCCGCCGGATCACATCCTGTGCCATGTCCGGGGTGGCCTGGGTATCGATTACCATCACGCCATCGTCGCCGACGATAATGCCAGTGTTGGGATCGCCCTCGGCAGTGTAGGCGTAGACACCATCGGCCAGTTTATCGAACGATACGGTCTTCTCTTCGACATCTGCGTGGGATGCAAATTTTTTGCTCATTGGCGATACCTTCTGTTGTGCGGTCGGTTGAAAAGGGAGGGGCCCAATCAGCGGGCCCACAAAGTGTGACAAATGTCATTTTCAGGAGAATATAGTTGCATACGAAACTATAAACAACACCACATATTGTGGGTTAATTGTTTTGCAGTCCCGAACAACCGGAGTATAGACCTGCCCGAGCCCTGCGGAGCGAGGCAGATGAGGAAGAGATTAGCGTAGTGGCCCCGGGTTTATTCCCGGGTGGTGAGGGGGGCAGCGGGGATGCGGATCAGCTGGTGAAGCAGAGCTCCCGCGCTCGGGCCTCGAGTTTGCGCAACAGCTTGTCGAATTCGTCCATCTCCCGATTGTTGAAGGAGGCGAGAAGCTGGCGTTCACGTTCCAGGGCCAGCGGCACGATCTGCTGGTACACCTTCATCCCCCTGGCCGAGAGGCGAAGCTGGGATTTCCGGCGGTCGTTCTTGTCGGTCTTGCGCAAAATCCGCCCCGACTTGGTCAGGCTGGAGACGGCCCGGCTCACCTGCACCTTGTCCATGTTGGTGCATTCGCAGATTTCGTTGGCGGAAAGGGGCTGGTAGTTGCCGAGAACCGCGATCACGCGCCACTCCATGATGCTGATATTGAAACGCTCAGAGTAGATGGTTGCGATGCTGCTGGAGACAAAATTGCTCAACACGGCCAGCCGGTAGGGGATGAAATTTTCGAGTTCAACTCGTGGCTCGTCATCCTGGGTGCTGTTTTTCGATTTTATGCTCTGGGACAAGGTGGCGCTCCATTTGTCAACCCCGTTTCACGCAAGACCGAAAGAGGGCGCGCGAAACCTGCTTTCAGGGTAACCCTGGTTCTGCCCGGCGGCTTTTTGATTTGCCTTCCCCGACCTTGCAACCAGGTGTCATCCCGCTGGGGTTATTGTATGACAACTCTGTGTAATCTAGCCACTTTTAGTGATTCGGTTGCGACCGCAACCGGTTGTCATTGCGTTTACCACGCTCCGGGCGCCGGCTACAATGCAATAATCAACACAAGTTCCCGGCACACCCACCTGTTTTCCCCTGTGCCGGGAGATACCCGGGTACCCAGAATGACCAGAGAACCGCTCCGCTGGATCATGCATGTTGACATGGATGCCTTCTTCGCCTCCGTGGAGCAGCGCGATCATCCCGAGCTGCGCAACCGGCCGGTGGTGGTCGGCGCCGCCCCCGGCAGTCGAGGCGTGGTGGCCACCTGCTCCTACGAGGCACGCCGGTTCGGTATTCGCTCGGCGATGCCGATCTCGGAAGCCTATCGACGCTGTCCGGATGCCGTCTACCTGAGGCCGGATGGCGAACGGTACCGGGAGGTGTCGCGGCAGGTGATGGTGTTGCTGGAACGGATTTCTCCGCTGGTCGAGCCGGTATCCATTGACGAGGCCTATCTCGATATCAGCGGCCTTGAACGGCTCTACGGCGCGCCTGCAGAGATCGCCAGGCGAGTCAGGTCGACCTTGCGCGAAGTACTCGACCTCGGCTGCTCCGTGGGGGTCGGGCCCAATCGCCTGATCGCCAAGCTGGCCTCGGAGTACGATAAGCCTGAGGGACTGAAGGTGGTATCGCCAGCGGAGGTTATCCCGTTCCTGGATCCGATGCCGGTCTCCAACCTGCGGGGTGTGGGGCCCCGTGGTCTCGATATCGTGCGACGGATCGGCATAAAGACGGTGGCTGAACTGCGCCGTCAGCCACGGGAATTGCTGTGCGAGTACTTTGGGGAGCGTATGGGACACTCTCTCTATCAGCAGGCCCGGGGACAGGCTTCGAACCGGGTGGGACTGAAGGCGGAACGCCAGTCTCTCTCCAAGGAGACCACCTTTGCCCGGGACGTTACCGACAGGGAACTGCTGCGCACCACGCTGCGTGATCTCTGTGCCGAGGTGGGGCGACTGTTGCGGCGTGAGGGGCTCAGAGGGCGCGTGGTGACACTCAAGGTTCGGTTTGGCGGCTTCGAGACCCATACCCGGCGCAGTACCCTGGCACAGCCCTGTGACGGTGACCGTGACCTCTACCGTAGCGCCTGGTTGCTGCTTCAGTCAGAAGGTTTCCTGGATCGCCCACTGCGCCTGATCGGCGTCGCAGTCTCGGACTGGGAGGCGGGGCGGAATGGCACCTTGGACCTGTTTGATTCGGTAGGGGCGGGCGGACAGCAGCTCTACCGAATGATCGACCAGGTCAATGACCGATTTGGCGACGGCAAGCTCTCTTTCGGCTTGCCCACCCGGCGTCGCAAGCAGCATTAGGCAGTCACTCGATCTTCGTGAGCGGGGAGTGCCGGGGAATGGCCTGCCGCTGGCGGTCCCCGTCCGCTGCCAGCGGCAGCCCGAGATTACTCCCGGTTACCGGCCACTCCCCCCGTTCCCGGATGCTTGGCTGGGGGCCGCTGAAGCGGGTGTAGCCGTAGCGCCCGTAGTGGGGCAGTTTCCGTGCCAGCCCGGCGATCGCGTCAGGCGAGTCTCCCTGAACCAGTCCCAGAAGACCCTCCGATTGCTCCGGGTTGTGAATGGCGAGGGCCAGCGAGTCCTGGTCCAGGCTCATGTCGTGTTCCAGAAGCAGTGGCCGGAACCGGTCTGCGAACCGGTTCTCGCGGCCCAGTACCCAGACGGGGCGGTCGCCGGGCAGTTTCTGCAGTTCCGTGTCCCAGGTCCAATCCAGGCCCGGTTGTCTTTGCTGCCACTGTGCGGCCAGTTGCCGGTATGCCTGGCGAACTTCCGGTGCCGCGTCGGCAGGCAGAATCGCCACGGCACGGTTGGCGCCGAACAGTTGGCCCAGACTGCCCGGTATCTCGCCCGGGTCGAGGTGCCGGAAAAGGTCGAAGCGTGGATCGACCGAGAGATACAGGGGGCGTTGCCGGGTCTGGATCTCGATCCGGACCTGGCGCTGGTTCATGCTCACCAGGTGCAGTTCAGGTTCCGATGCGCCATCCAGCTCCAGAAACAGCGGAACCTGTAACTGGAACGGCGCTTCCGCCTGGGTCTGGCGCAGGACAATGCGGGTCTGGTATCCCTCCTCCGTCGGGGTCACCCCCGCCTCCAGCAACTCAAGTGCCGGCGCCCCGGTACGGTTCAACCACTGCTCGAAGAATGCCTCCAGGGACTGGCTGGAAACCTTTTCAAAAACCTGCTGCAGTTCGCTCCAGCCCGCAGCCTGGAAACGGTAGTCGGTGTAGAAGCGGCGCAGGCCGGTGATGAACAGCTGATCGCCGAGCCGGCTGCGCAGCATGTGAAACAGCATCAGAGTCTTGCCGTACCCGATCGATTGGCTCACCTGGCCGTGATTGCCACGAAACTGGCGTAAGGGGAAATCCGCTTTGCGGGTTACGTAGCTGGCGTAGTCCTGCAGGGTATGTCGTCGGTAGGTGGCCCCCTCGCCACGCTGCTCCCGTAACAGGTGGTCCGACAGGTAGGTGGTCAATCCCTCGCTCCAGTTGCCGGAGGACGGCTTGATGTAGACCCCGTTGCCCCACCAGTTGTGCAGAATTTCGTGTGGGTAGGAGGTGTGGAGAATAAACGGGAGTCGGATAACACGGGGACCGAGCAGGGTGAACGAGGGCATGCCGTAACCGCTCTCCCAGAAGTTCTCCACCAGGGCAAACTTGGTATAGGGGTAGGGGCCCAGCAGCGATTCGTACATGGCAATGTACTTCAGGGTGGCCTGCAGGTAGCGATCGGCCAGCGCGGGATCCTTCTTGCGCAGGTAGACCTCGGCCCGCCTCTCCTTGGCGGTTACGGCATATCGTTGATAGGGGGCTGCCACCAGGTAGATCTCTTCCTGCGGTTGGTTCTCCTGCCAGCCGGTGGACGACGGCAGGGCGGTTCCCTGGCTGACGCCGAGCCAACCTGGTGGCAACTCCAGGTGCATGCTGAAACTCACCGGTAGCCGTCCGATCACGGGGTACCAGTAACTTGACCCGGCCAGGAATACACCCTCCCGGGAGATCAGTCCGGGGCTGCTCTGGCGGCTGGAGGAGATCTCGCCGTAAACCGCCAGCGGGTGGTGCAGGGTGCCGGCATAGCTCAACAGCAAGCTCGTTACCGGCGCTTCAAAGGTGATTCGGTAGCGACGCAGCGGGACCGGACCATCAACGGTGGAACCTGCCTCGAGTCTGCCCCGGGCAGGCTCAAGCAATTCCGGCTCCAGTCCATCGTGCAGCAGGAAGCTGACTTCGGAGAGCGGTTCCGGCAGGGAAACCTGATCGGTAACCGCCAGCCCGGCGCTCTCCGGTTGCAGGGTTACCTGCAGGGCGTGGTGGAGTGAAGCGGCCGCACCCGTTGAGAAGCTGGCTTTCAGTAACACTGCTGCCAACACCAGGCGCAGGGCTCTGGTAGTATGGGCGGAGAGATCGGTTGCTTTACGGTGCAGTGGAGACAGGCTGTGCAATTGCGGCTCCCGGTTGAATCAAATCGGCTGTCGGGTGTCAGTACCCCTGTCCTGAAGTATTCGAGATTTTGATTATGGTTATAGCACGATATGCACTCTTTCTTCTTCTGATCGTCTCGTTTCTGAGTCTTGGCGCCTGTGGCAATACCGTGCTGCGGTCACAGGCCGTGCCCGGGAACGCCCACGCTGTTTCCGACCAGGCAGAGGTCGGTGCGGTTCCCGAGGCTGATGCCGCGGTGGTGCTGAATTTGAAGCAGACACTGGATATCGACAGGCTTATCCCGATACTGACACATCAGCGGGTGGTCTTCATCGGTGAAACCCATGATAACTTCGCCCACCACCGCGCCCAGCTCGAACTGATCAGATCCCTGCACCGGGCCGGTGCCGACCTTGCGATCGGCATGGAGATGTTCCAGCAACCGTTTCAATCCTACCTGGATGACTTCGTGTCCGGCACGATCACGGAGGGCGATATGCTGCGCGGGACAGAGTGGTACCAGCGCTGGGTCTATGACTACCGTCACTATCGGCCGATCCTGCAGTTCGCCAGGGAGCAGGGGATACCGGTGATCGCCCTTAACGTGCCCCGGGAGCTGACCGGCGCGATTTCGGAGAAGGGACTGGAAGCGCTGGATCCGCAGCAGAGGAGCCAGTTGCCTGCTGAGTTCGATTTTTCCGATCGCGATTACAGCGCCCGACTGCGCACCGTGTTCGACCAGCATGCCGGTGGCTCGGGGCGCAGTTTCGAGCGCTTCGAGCAGGTTCAGCTGGCCTGGGACGAGGGAATGGCCGAGACCGCGGCTGACTATCTTGCCGACAATCCGGGGAAACAGTTGGTGGTGCTGGCCGGCAGTGGCCACCTGATGCATGGGTCCGGAATCCCGAACCGGGTCAAGCGTCGGCAGTCGGTAAGCTCGGCCATCGTGCTGCCCGGCGGGGACCTGAGGCTGCAACCCGGGATTGCCGATTACGTGGTTTTCCCGAAACAGGAGAAGCTGCCGCCGGCAGCGCTGATCGGTATCTACATGGAGGAGTCGGAAGAAGGGGTCCGGGTCAGCCGGTTGGCGGAGAACGGGGCGGCGGCCGAGGCCGGAATCAAGCCGGATGATATCATTCTCGATTTCGATGGAAACCCGATAAGATCCACCATTGATCTCCGAATCGGCCTGCTCGACAGGCAGCCGGGAGAGAAGGTGTCAATGACGGTGCTGAGGCGCGGTCTGCTCTTTGGCGAGGAGCGAGTCGAGATGGACGTGGTGCTGGGGCAGTGATCGACAAAAAAGCTCTGTCAATGGCACAGAAACAGCGGTGGCGCAACAAGAACCGGAACGGTTGCGCCCATGAAGAAGTAGGCTGGAAAAGCAATTCACCGGAAGCGTCGGGGACGCTTCCGGTGAATAAATGTTTGTAGCTTAAACGATGGTGACGTTTTCAGCCTGCGGGCCTTTTTGCCCCTGGGTTACCTCAAAGGTGACCGTCTGTCCTTCAAGAAGGGTGCGACGACCAGTGCCGTTGATTGCGCGGAAGTGAACAAAAACATCAGAACCACCTTCGCGCTCGATGAAACCGAATCCCTTGTCATCGTTAAACCATTTAACGACACCGGTGACTAAATCAGACATATATTCCTCGTACTATATAACAGCGCCAACTGGATTGGCATAACAAAAAAACACTGGCCATTCTATGTTGCCGGTGTGTGATAGCGATAACGCTTCCATCTACCCTTT
>JAPHTA010000246.1 GCA_026196475.1 Sedimenticola sp. | reverse complement strand
TCCGCCACCGCTTCCCGCATCGCCGCCCGGTCGTAGCGGTGGAAGCTATCGCCTTCTATGATTGCAGGGGTGACGCCGTCACGATAAAAGATGTGCTCGAAAGCCCGCTTGACGGTCGAGGTGCCGGCGCCGGATGAACCGGTAACAGCAACGATAGGGTGTTGTTTGGACATGATAATCCCCTGAATCTATAAACTTCTTCCCAGATTAAACGCAATTCTGACAGCGCAACCAGGCGAGTAGAAGTAACAATATTTTTCCTTTCCCATAAGGTTTTATTATATTTCATGCGGTTTTTATCAGTGGGAAGTTGTGCAACCACAGGCCTTGCAGTATGGGTAGCCGGGCCGGGGATTGCAATCCCCGGCCCGGCTCAGGCATCCGGACGAAGCTGATTAGAGGCCTGGCGAAGGGCTGCCAGGCGTTCCGCGTGGCGGTGTCCAGCCTGTAATCGATCCAGCACCCCCTGCTTCTCCAGCAGATTCTCCACCTGTGCGTTCCCGCCCACCAGGAACACCTGCCTGCCGGTGCTCTGGGCATCGTATATCATATCGTCCAGAGCCCGGCTGGAGGTGTAGTCGAGCCGGGCTACATCGCTCAGATCCAGAATCAGTGCCCGGTACTGGTCGAACTGGGCCAGGCGGCGGGACATCTCCTTGGCTGCGCCGAAGCTCATCGGACCGGCGAGATGGTAGAGCAGGATGTCGCCGCCTGCCGCCTTGATAATCGCCCGCTCGTCCTGCGACAGCGGGGTCTCCGCCTGGTCAGGGTCGGTTACCGTGCTGATGCTCTTCATTTGCAGCTCGACCATGTCTTTCATGAACAGCAGGCTGGCCATGATCATGCCGGTGGCGACCGCGATCATCAGGTCAACAAATACCGTCAACAGCAGGACCGTGAGCATCTTGACCACGCCGCTGAGCGGAATATGGCGCAGCCGCTTGAGGTAGTTCCAGTCGATGATATCGGTGCCCACCTTGATCAGGATGCCGGCCAGGACCGCTTTCGGAATGTGGCTGGCCAGGCCACCGGCCCCGAGGATGATGGCCAGGAGGATCAGTGAGTGGAGGGCACCCGAGATCGGTGTCGAGCCGCCGGCCTTGATGTTGACCACGGTGCGCATGGTGGCCCCGGCACCGGGTAGGCCACCGAACAGGCCGGCAACGGTATTGCCGATGCCCTGGCCGATCAGTTCCCGGTCCGACTTGTGGTGGCTGCGGGTGATGTTGTCGGCCACCAGGGAAGTGAGCAGGGAATCTATCGCCCCCAGGGCGGCCAGGGTCAGGGCCGACTTGATCATACCGGGAAGCAGCAGCAGGTCGAACGCCGGCAGCTGCAGTGCCGGCATTCCACTGGGAATGGTTCCCAGTACCGGTGCCTGGCTGTCGGGGCTAAGCAGCAGCATACCCGTGGTGACGATGACCAGGGCCAGCAGCGGGGCGGGTATTACCTTGTTGAGACGGGGCAGAAGGGCCGGCACCAGGTAGACGATGGCCAGGGTGATCAGGCCGAGTGCGAGCGCCTCCTGCTGTATGTCGTCAAGCAACCCCGGCACCGCCTGCATGGCGCGCAGTGGGCTGGCCGGGCTCTCCTGTCCCAGCAGCGGTGCAATCTGCAGCAGGATAATGATCACCCCGATACCACTCATGAAGCCGGAGATGACCGGGTGTGGCACCAGCTCGATGAATTTCCCCACTTTCAGCAGGCCGAGCCCGATCTGGAACAGGCCGCCCAGAACCACCACGCCGAAGGCGAGGGCGGCACCATGGGCCGGGTTGTCGGGGAACATGGCGGTGTACTGGGTGAATATCATCGCCATCACGACCGTCATCGGGCCGGTAGGGCCGGAGACCTGTGCCGGTGTGCCGCCGAACAGGGCCGAGAAGAGGCCGACAAAGATGGCGCCGTAGACGCCGGCGATCGGCCCGGCGCCAGAAGAGACACCCATGGCCAGGGCCAGTGGCAGGGCCACCACGGCGGCGGTCAGGCCACCGTAGATATCACCCCGGATGTTGTTGAAGTGGAGCCCGTTGACCAGGTTCATGGGCGGGGAGTTGGGCAGAACGGAACGCGGGGTCGTTGCATTGGCTACTTCTCTCGGGTTGTTGGTGAAGGTCGGGGTGTGCGTTGAGTCTGACTCTACTCTGCGCACCGGCCGATCCCGGTGCAGGTGTCGCCGATCGGCCATTTCTTGATGCGCATTAGACTTAGCTGATATACTTTTTCGCCCGCATTGTCCAGGGTGCCCGGCCATGATTACGAACGGTTGGCGCCCGGGGTCTCTACACCGTCGTCTGTCCCCATCGGGTGGTGCAGTTCGGCTGCATCGTCGATTGGACCGGTCCGGCTCCGGCGAGCCTGTACCCTCGTGTCCTTCGTTCCGGCTCAGCACCGGTACCGAGAGTCCTCTCGCCAGCGGGTAACGAATATCATAATGACATAACTCGGGGTATAACAAACAGATGGAGTCCGTGGTCGCACAGGAGAAGCAGGAATCGGTGAAGCTGGATGTCAAGAAGACACTGGCGGGGGTGGTATTCGCATTGCTGGCGATCGGTATGGCGCAGGTGGTGCCAACCATCGAGATCGCCTGGGTCAGCACGCTGCTGATATTCACCATCTACCTGTTCGCCTTCGAGGTGGTGGGCGTGGACGTGGCCGCCATGACGGTAATGGTACTGCTCGGACTGACCTCGCTGCTGGCACCACTTATGGGGCTCAGCGAGGGACTCGTTTCAACCAGCCATCTCTTCGACGGTTTCTCCAGTAACGCGGTGATCTCGATTATCGCGGTGATGATCATCGGCGCCGGTCTCGACAAGACCGGACTGATGAGCAAGGTGGCAGCGATCATCCTGGACCTGGGCGGCACTACCGAGAAGCGTATCATCCCGATTATCTCCGGCACCGTTGCGATCATCTCCTCGTTCATGCAGAATGTCGGCGCCGCGGCTCTCTTTATTCCGGTGGTCAGCCGCATTTCAGCCCGTTCCGGGCTGCCAATGTCGCGCCTGCTGATGCCGATGGGTTTCTGCGCCATCCTTGGCGGTACCGTGACCATGGTCGGTTCTTCACCCCTGATCCTGCTCAACGACCTGATCCTGACCTCCAACCAGGCCCTTCCGGCGGAGCAGAGGATGGAGGCCTGGTCACTCTTCTCGGTCACCCCGGTGGGCCTGGCCCTGGTGGCCACCGGCATTATCTACTTCATGTTGGCCGGTCGTTTCGTGCTCCCCGGGGGTGGCACCGAGAACGGCACCACGGCCACCAACTCGATGGAGTATTTCCAGAAGATCTACCATATCGACTACGCCATGTTTGAGGTGGTGGTGCCGCCAGAGAGCGAGCTGGTAGGCATGAAACTGGACGACGTGGAGAGTGATCTATGTGTCCGGGTGGTGGCGACCAAGGGATCCGGCGGCCGGGTTCGGGTCGGTCGCGGCGACCTGGCGCGGGATTTCGCCATCGAGGGCAGCATGGTGCTGGGGGTGCTGGCCTCGCCCAAGCACCTGGCCAGTTTCGTGGAGAAGTTCGACCTGCGGCTGCGCAATGGTCTCAAGTCGTTCGCTGAGTCGCTGGCCTCGACCAAGGCCGGTATCGCCGAGGTAGTAATACCGCCCGGCTCCAAGCTGATCGGCAAAAGCGCCCGGGACGTCTGGCTGCGCAAGACCTACGGTATCGCCATGGTGGCCCTGCACCGGGACGGTGAGACCCTGCACGAGGGCGACCATATCCGTGATCTGCCGCTGAAGGCGGGGGATACCCTGGTGGTGCACACCACCTGGGCCTCCCTGGCCCGCCTGGAGGGGGATCGCAATTTCGTGGTGGTCACCACCGAATACCCGCACGAGGAGACCCGGCCGCAGAAAGTGGGCTGGGCGGGGCTCTTCTTCGCCATTGCCCTCAGCCTGGTGCTGTTTACCGACGTGCGTCTCTCGATAGCCCTGCTCACCGGTGCCATCGGCATGGTGCTATCGGGGGTGCTGAAGATCGAGGAGGCCTATTCGGCGGTCTCCTGGAAGACCGTGTTCCTGCTGGCCAGCCTGATTCCCCTCGGCCTGGCGGTGGAGACCAGCGGTACCGCCAAGTGGATTGCCGAGCAGACCATCCTGGTGGTGGGTGACATGCCGGTGTGGGTGATCCAGTCCGCGGTGGCGATACTGGCCACTTTCTTCACACTGGTGATGTCGAACGTGGGGGCAACGGTGCTTCTGGTGCCATTGGCGGTGAATATCGCCATCGGTGTGGATGCCAGCCCGGCGGTATTCGCCCTCACTGTGGCGATCGCCACCTCCAACTCGTTCCTGATCCCGACCCACCAGGTGAATGCCCTGATCATGGGGCCGGCAGGTTACCGGGTGCCGGATTTCATGCGCGCCGGAGGCATCATGACGCTCCTGTTCCTGCTGGTGATGATCGGAATGATGAACCTGGTCTATTAATCCCACCTGCTTGACCGGCCGGCGAGGCGCCGAAAGGTGCTGCCGGTCAGACCCGGCTCAGAACAGGTTGGTGTTGATCCACAAGTGGGTGGCGATGCTGAAGGCGTAGCCGAGTGCGATTACCGGTAGCCATTTCAGGTGCCCGAAAAAGGTGTAATAGCCTCTCGCCTGCCCCATCAGCGCAACCCCGGCGGCGGAACCGATCGACAGCAGGGAGCCGCCGACACCAGCAGTCAGAGTAACCAGAAGCCACTGACCCATCGACATATCGGGTTGCATGGTCAGCACCGCGAACATCACCGGGATGTTGTCCACGATGGCCGAAAGAAGACCGACCAGGATGTTGGCGGTGGTGGCGCCCATCTGTACGTACATCAGTTCCGAGGTGAGCGAGAGGTAGCCGATGAAGCCGAGGCCGCCAACGCACAGTACCACGCCGTAGAAGAAGAGCAGGGTATCCCACTCGGCACGCGCCACCTTGCTGAACACATCAAATGCGACCACGTCGCCGAGCTGGCTGTCGTGCTCCAGCTCAACATCCCGCTCCTGCTGGCTGATTCCGTGTGCGTAGAGGCAGGTCTTCTTCAGGTAATAGCCGAAGAACTGCAGGTAGGCGAGGCCGGTCAGCATGCCGATGACCGGCGGCAGGTGCAGGAAACTGTGAAAGCTGACCGCGGTGACGATAGTAAGCAGGAACAGAATGATGATACGTCGCGCGCCGCGCTTCATGCGTATCGGTCTGCCGCCACCCGCCGGTTGCTGCTCCGGTACCGCGAAATGCATCAGCACCGCCGGTACCAGCCAGTTGACCAGGGCGGGGAGGAACAGAGCGAAAAACGCACCGAAGGCCACCACGCCCTGGGGTGTCTG
This sequence comes from Sedimenticola sp., assembly GCA_026196475.1. Taxonomy (GTDB): domain Bacteria; phylum Pseudomonadota; class Gammaproteobacteria; order Chromatiales; family Chromatiaceae; genus Sedimenticola. The sequence continues at coordinate 13,581 of JAPHTA010000246.1, read as the reverse complement.
GATACCCTTCTGCCAGACCATCAGAGTGGTAATGTCGCCGAAGGGGCTGAAGGCGCCGCCGGCATTGGCTGCGACCACGATATTGATACAGGCCAGCAGGATGAACTTGCTGTTGCCGGCACCGACCGCCAGCACTACAGCGCACATCAACAGAGCGGTGGTCAGGTTGTCGGCTACCGGTGAAATGAGAAAGGCGAGCGCCCCGGTAATCCAGAACAGCTGTCTGAAACCAAAGCCCCGGGCTACTAGCCAGGAACGGAGCGCCTCGAACACGTTGCGTTCTTCCATGGCGTTGATGTAGGTCATCGCCACCAGCAGGAACAGCATCAGCTCGGCATACTCCAGCAGATTGTGGCGAACCGCAATCTCCGCTTCGTGAGCGATCCCGTGGCTGGAATAGTACCAGGCGATGATGGCCCAGATGACACCGGCGGCCAGGATCACCGGTTTGGATTTGCGCAGGTGGGTGTACTCTTCCGCCATTACCAGCAGGTAGGCGAGGATGAAGATGGCAATTGCAAGATAGCCAATCCAGTGACTGGTGAGATCGATCCGGTTGCTTTCAGTTGCCGCTGCAAGGACGCTTCCGGGCAGGGTTGCGGTGGGCAGGATCAGGGCTTGCAGGAGTCTTTTCACAGCTATTGCTCCTTGGTGTTCATATTTGGCTTGCGATCGGCGGATGCCGGGTGGCTTCCGGGGAAGGACGTACAGGCCGGATTCAAAAGGAAGCCTTTTATACCATGCGGGGTAGACGTTACGGAAGGGAGCCGCCAGGCTGAATCGGCAGCTACCGTCCCTGGCTGCGGGTCAGGGACATCTCTCCATCGGCAGTGTCTTGCCGGGATTCAGGATACCGTTCGGGTCGAACTGCCTGCGGATTGCCTGCATCAGGCGCAGCGTCGCCGGTTCTAGTTCGCGCTCGATGAAGTCCCGCTTCTCCAGGCCGACCCCGTGTTCCCCGGAGAGCGTGCCCCCCAAGCCCAGCACCAGGTCGAAAGTGTCGCTGAGGCACTGCCGGGCGTGTTGCATGCGGATCGGGTCATCCGGGTCGGTGAGCAGGTTGACGTGAATGTTGCCGTTGCCGGCGTGGCCGAAATTGACAATCTGGATCTGGTGCTTTCGGGATAGCTGCTCCAGACCGGAGATCAGTTCGGGGATGCGCGATACCGGTACCACCACGTCTTCGTTGATCTTTTTTGGCGCGATGGTCCGCAGCGCCGGCGAGAGTGCCTTGCGGGTACGCCAAAGTCGTTCCACCTCGGTGTCGCTGGCGGCGGTAGTGATATCCACCACCCCATCCACCCGGGCCGCCCGGATCACCGACTCGACCGATTCCTCAAGGCCGGCGGTGGGCCCGTCAACCTCTATCATCAGCAGTGCGTTGACCGCCTCGTCCAGTGACAGATCGGAGTAATCCCGCACCATGCGAAGCGCGGTCCCGTCCATGAACTCCAGTGCGCAGGGGGTTACCGGCTGGGCCATGATTGCCGATACCGCACGTGCCGCGGAGTGCATGTCGCGGTAGGTTGCCTGCAGGGTGATCTTGCGTTGTGGTAGCGGAGTCAGTTTCAGTGTTGCCTCGGTGATGATGGCCAGGGTGCCTTCGGAGCCGATCAACAGGCGGGTCAGGTCGTAACCGACCACCCCCTTGGTGGTGAGTACTCCGGTGCGGATCTCTTCTCCGGCGCCGGTCACCGCACGCAGGCCCAGGGTGTTCTCCCGCGGGGTGTTGTACTTCACCGCCCGTGGGCCAGCCGAATTATAGGCCAGGTTGCCGCCGATAGTGCAGGTGGCGGCGCTGGTGGGGTCCGGCGGCCAGAAAAAGCCGTGCTCCCGCAACGCCTGTTGCAACGCCTGGTTGGTGACACCCGGTTCCACACGGGCGATCCGGTTGTCCGGATCGATCTGCAGTATCCGGTTCATCCGCTCCAGGGAGAGGATGATGCCGCCCCGGTCAGGCACCGTGGCGCCGGTGGTGCCGGTACCCTTGCCGCGGGCGATCAGGTTGACCCGGTGGAGGTTGCAGAGGGCCACGGCCTGCTGCACCTGCGAATGGGTGGTGGCAAAGACCACCGCCTGTGGCAGGGCCTGGCGGCGACTGTTGTCGTAGCCGTAGGACCAGCAGTCACCCGGGTCCGTGAGCAGGTCGCCAGCTCCGAAAATCGCGCACAGTTCCTTGAGGAAATCCGCCTCCAGCGGGGCGCCCGGGCTTGTCGGTTCAGAGGTATTCAAAGACCCTGACCACCTTCTTGACGCCACTCAGGTAGCGTACCTTCTCGACCACGGCCGTCGCCTCTTCCGGCGTTACCATGCCCATCAGGTAGACCACCCCCTTCTCAGTGATCACCTTGACCCGGGTCGGATCGAAGCCGGGAATCTTCACCTCGAAAAGCTCGATCTTGGCCTTGGATGTGATCCAGCTGTCCTTGCTCTGCTCGGCGAAGGTGGCATTGGGTCCGATCTGTACCTCGTTGACGGTGCGCTTGACCATCGGGGTGCTGGCGGCGATCTGCTCGAACTGGTTGCGGTAGGCGGCGTTCTCGGCCTGTCCGGTGAGCAGTACCAGGTGATTGAAACTGCTGGCACTCAGGCTGCTGTGTTCCCGCAGATCCGGATGATTCAGCAGTTCATTCATGATCTTTATGGTAATGGTCTTGTCATCCAGCATGGTACCGGCCGAGCGTCGGTCGTGGACTACCGAGGCGCCGGTGGCAGCGCCACCGACCACTGCCGTGGCACACCCCTGCAGCAGGCCGAGCGAGAGGCTTGCGAGAACGATCAATATCATGGCTCTTTTCATTTGTTTCTCCATTGTCCCTCAGTTTCCAAGAAGTTGCCGGTCGATCAGGTCACACAGGCAGTGAATGATGAGCAGGTGAACCTCCAGTATCCGCGCCGTGGAGTCCGCGTTGACGCAGATCTCCTCGTCACCCTCAAGTAGCAGGCCGCAGAGACGACCGCCATCCCGCCCGTTCAGCGCGATAACCAGCATCTTGCGCTCGTGAGCGGCTTCGATAGCGGCGTTTATGTTTTCCGTCTCGCCGCTGGTGGTGATGGCCAGGAGCAGGTCCCCGGGATGACCCAGGGTGCGGATCTGCTTGGCGAACACCTCGTCATAAGTGTAGTCGTTGGCGATCGCGGTCAGGGTCGATGAGTCGGTGGTCAGGGCCACTGCCGGCAATCCCGGCCGCTCCCGCTCAAAACGGTTCAGCATGAGAGAGGAGAAGTGCTGCGCGTTGCCGGCGGACCCGGCGTTGCCGCAGGTCAGTATCTTGCCCCCCTCAAGCAGACGGCGGACGATCAGTTCGGCACATCTGGCAATGGTCCCGGCTGAGCTCTCCAGGCTCTCCTGCTGGATACGACTGCTCTGGCTGAATGTCTCGTTGATGTGTTCGATCAGGTTCATTTATATTCCTGCTGAAAAGCATCGACGATCCACGAGATATCCTCGTTGCCGCCGTTGATCGCCACCACGTCGAAGCGGCATGGCCGGTGGTGCAGGGCGTGCCGGCCCAGGTAGTGGTTGGCGGCACGGACCAGTTTCTGCTGCTTGTTCCGGGTGATGCTTTCGGCCGCCGAGCCGTGCCTGGACTGCCGGCGGTAGCGCACCTCGACGAAGACGATAACCTCGCCCTGTTGCATGATAATGTCGATCTCGCCGGCCCGGCAGTGGTAGTTGCGGCAGACGGTCTTCAGGCCCTGTTGCTGCAGGTGGCGTTCCGCCATCTGCTCTGCCTGGTCACCCTTCTTCCGGCCCTGGAACAGGTGTCGCATAGGGCTATTCAGCTGGCCGGGTGGTTGCGTTTCCGTTGCCTGCCGGAGTCGTCTCCCTGCCGTCTGCTTCACGGTTGTCGCCACTGCTGATCGCGGAGGCGACGCCGATCTGTTCCATCCCTTCCGTGGCGCCCAGCATTCGGGGTGCGTAGCCCAGGGTGCGTGGTGTGCCGTTCACTATTTCGGCCCACACCAGCTGTCGGTGAACCTGCCGGATGCTGTCCAGGTGGAGGTTGCCGGTCTTTCCGTCCAGGCTCTCCTGGTTCGAGGACTGGAGCCGTCCAAGGTGAGGCAGTAGCCGGAAGCTGTCAATGCCCATGGCGTAGAGTCGGCGTAGCGGGCCGGCGCTGGCGGGAAGTGTTTTTGCCAGGTTGTCCCGGGCCAGCGGGGCCTCCCCCTCGGTCAGCAGCAGCCAGGGAAGATCAGGGAAACGCACCCCGTTCAGGTCCTGGTCCTCGTCCGGATTAGGGGTTCCCGCGTAGATACTGGAGGTGGCGTAGATCGGCAGGTCGGCGGCGTGGTGGAACTGGAACTGTGGCCGGATCTGTCGTCCTTTCAGTGGATTTGCGGCGAGGAAGATGAAATCAGCGTCGCCCCGTCGACGTGGCTCGAACTCCAGCCTTTTTCCAAGTATACGCTGCAGCTGGCTTCGCCGGTTGCGGCTCTCGTCGAGGTTGAGCAGGGCCTGTATCGCCTCCGAGAAGTCGCTCTCCCGGCTGTTGTAGCGCTGCTGCTCCACCAGGCTGCCTCCCAGTCGCTCCCAGCGGTTGCGGAACGCTTCCAGTACCCGGCTGCCCCAGTCGCCACTGGGTGTGAATGCGATGGCCCGGGTATGGCCATCCAGCCAGGCCCGTTCTGCAACCTGACTTGCCTCGTCCTCGGGCGAGAGTCCGAACTGGTAGAGCGATACCGGGGGTACGGTCTCCGGCGGCACCTGGTTCAGGGCCAGCACGGGGATTTCAAGTTCTCCGGAACGGGCCAGCTGCGCAACCCCGTCCTTGTTGAGCGGCCCGATCACCATGTCGGCGCCTGAATCCACCGCCTGGCGATAGAGCGGCCAGGTGTCACTGCTGTCGCTACTGTCATAGAACACCAGCCTTGGCCGGCTCTCCCGGGGTTGCTGGTAATAGGCTGCCATGAAACCGTCACGCAGGGCGGCCGCGGCATTGGCGTAGGGCCCGGAGCGGGGCAGCAGGATCGCCAGGTGATCGGGGCGCCGGTACTGGCTCTCCAGTTTCTTGAAGTAGCCTTCCAGCAACCCCGGAATGGCGGGGTGACTGGGGAAGCGCTCTCGCCAGGCCTTGAGTCGATCCTGAATTTGCACTGCGTCTCCGGTGTGTCCCTTGATAATCCGGGCCAGCGACATCCAGCCACCCTGGATGCCGGGTGGGTTCGGCTGCAGGAGATCCAGGGCGGTATCGGTGAGTGCGGTGAATGTCTGTATTATCTGCAGCTGGTTCTCCAGCTTTTTTTCCATATCGTCGATCAGCAGGTCGAGTTCACCCAGCTCGCGACCGCTCTCCAGAAGATTGCCCGAGAGGCGAAAGCCTTCGGCCCTGTCTGCATGGTAACGCTGCTTCAGATCGGCCGGCGCGTCCTCCGGCATCCTCTCCTGCAGCAGGGTCAGGGCCTCGTCAGGACGATTCCTGTCCAGAGCCAGTTCCGCCACCAGCAACCTTTTGCGGAAGTCGAGGCCGGGCAGGGTGCGGGTATCGATGCGCGCCAGAAGCGTGCTGGCCCGTTCGGTATTCTGGGCCTGGAAATGGTTTTCGGCGGCACGCAACAGGAGAGGTTGATCGGCCGGTGGCAGCGACTCCCGGGCCAGCGCCTCGAACAGTGCCGCTGCCGCGGCATGCTCACCCGCCTGCTCCAGCGCGATTGCCTGTTGCTCACGGGGGTCCGGCTCCTGCTGGCGGTCACGTACGCCGGGTGAAGGGACGCAGCCGGCGAGCACCAGCAGAAAGAGCAGGGCAAACAGGTAGATTCTGTGACTAGGTTGCATGGTCAGTTCGGGGCAGGCACGATGGAGCAAGACAGTATCTTTTTTTAGGGTGTGCCGTGTCAATGGATAAGGGTCTCTTGTATATCGTTGCGATGCCGATCGGCAACCGGGGCGATATCAGCCGGCGGGCGTTGGAGGTGTTGGCCTCGGTTGACCGGATCGCGGTGGAGGATACACGCCATAGCGGTCCACTGCTGCGGGCGCTGGGGATAGAGACCCCGATGCTGGCGGTCCACGAACACAACGAGCAGAAGCTGCTGAACAAGTTGATTGAACAGTTGCAGTCCGGCCAGAGCATGGCACTGATCCCGGATGCCGGGACACCGCTCATCAGTGATCCCGGCTTTCCCCTGGTGCGGGCCTGCCGGCAGGCGGGGATCCGGGTGGTGCCGATACCGGGGCCGAGCGCGGTGATCTGTGCCCTGTCGGCGGCGGGGTTGCCAACCGACCGTTTCCTGTTCGAGGGGTTTCCGGCCAGAACGGCCAGCGCAAGGCGACAGCAGTTTGACTGTCTCAAGGAGCAGCCGATGACGCTGGTTTTTTACGAATCGAGCCACCGGATCGTCGAGTCGCTGAAGGATATGGCATTGATATTTGGGGAGGATCGTCCGGCGGTTCTGGCGCGGGAGCTGACCAAGATGCACGAAACCATCCTGGCGCAGACCCTGGGTGAGCTGTGTCATACCCTGGAGAGTGACGCGGATCAGCGGAAGGGGGAGTTCGTGGTGCTGGTGGGTGGTGCGAAAGTGGATGAAACCCGGCTCGATCCGGAATCGGAGCGGATTCTGCGGCTTCTTCTGGACGAACTGCCACTGAAACAGGCGTCCGCGCTGGCGGCGAAGATTACCGGCAGGAAGAAAAACGAACTCTACCGCTACGCCCTTACGCTACGCCAGGCGTGAATCAGCGGCACGGACCCCAACTGACCCGCAGCCGGACGGCTGCGGGGTGGACTGCTGTTCAGCCGTTGCGTTTGGGCTGGATCTCGATCTTGCGGGACTTCTTGGCCTCTACCTTCGGGATGATCACCTCCAGCACACCATCCTTGCCGCTCGCCTTGATTAACTCCGGGTCGGTGTTGTCCGGCAGGCTGAAACGGCGGTAGAAACTGCCGTAGGAGCGTTCAACCCGCTTGTAACCCTCCTTGTTTTCTGTCACCTCGTGCTTTTTCTCGCCCTTGATGGTGAGCATGCCGTCTTCCATGCTGAGCTCGATCTTATCCGGTTCAACCCCGGGAATGTCAGCATGCAGCACGTAACGGTCGGCCTCCTCCTTGATGTCGATGGCTGGCGTCCAGTCACCTCCGACAACGCCTGACTCGTCACTCTTGGAGAGCGGATTGAGTGGATCCCGGTTCAGTTCATCCTGCCACAGCTTCATCAGCTGCCAGGGGGATGTGGTTAGACGTGTCATTTGAAACCTCCCATGTTTTCAGTTTATTCCCACTGAAACTATAGGGGGTATCAGCGTGCATTCAAGGTGTAGCCGGAAGAATTTTTGCGCGGACGCGAGACTCTCTCCCCGTAGCGGGGAGAGAGTCTTGTGGGGCGGGTTCAGCAGCTCTTGTAGTTCTCCGAAACCTGTTCCCAGTTGACGATGCCCCAGATCGACTCCAGGTATTTCGGGCGGGCATTCCGGTAGTCGATGTAGTAGGCATGCTCCCAGACATCAATGGTCAGCAACGGGGTCTGTCCGTCGGTCATCGGATTGCCGGCATTGGAGGTGTTGACAATAGCCATGCTGCCGTCGCTGTTCTTCACCAGCCAGGTCCAGCCGGAACCGAAGTTGCCGGCGGCGGAGGCGGAGAACTGTTTCCTGAACTCATCCATGGAGCCAAAGGTGTTGTCGATGGCGCTGGCCAGCTCAGGGCTCGGTGCCGATCCGCCCGGACAGAGGCAGTTCCAGTAGAAAGTGTGGTTCCAGACCTGTGCTGCGTTGTTGAAAATGCCCCCGGAAGCCTTCTTGATGATCTCCTCCAGTGCGGCCCCCGCGAACTCGGTACCCTCCACCAGGTTGTTCAGGTTGGTGACATAGGTCTGGTGGTGCTTGCCATGGTGATACTCCAGGGTCTCCCGGGAGATAACCGGCTCCAGTGCGTCCTGGCCATAGGGTAAGGGGGGAAGTTCGTATGCCATGTGTATCTTCCTTAATTGTGTTGTTAAGTGAATGAAAAGTAGAATTAGAATAACATAGTATTTTACTTGGTAATAAAATACCACCCTTAATTTTATGCAGGCTGATCCCTGTATACTCCATAGCTATAGTGTGTGGAGCTGAGCCTGGCAAGGGTATAATGACCGTGCCCGGGAAGATCCGGCCGGATTTCCGGAATTCAACAACGGAGCAGGAATAGATTCAATGTGCGGTATTTGCGGAGAGTTGCGTCTTGATGGTGGACGACCCGATCTGGGTGCCATCGACAGGATGGCTGAAAAACTGGGGCGCCGGGGGCCGGACCATGAAGGGAGCTACAGCGACGGCCCGCTGGCATTCGGACATCGACGGCTCTCCATTATCGATCTCAGCGAGCGGGCCAACCAGCCGATGGTGGACCAGGAGCTGGGTCTCTCCCTGGTCTTCAACGGTACCATCTACAATTATCCTCAGCTGCGCGAGACCCTGAAACAGAAGGGTTACCACTTCTTCTCCGAGGGCGACAGCGAGGTGATCATCAAGGCGTGGCACGCCTGGGGTGAGCAGTGCGTGGACCACCTGCAGGGGATGTTTGCCTTTGCCGTCTGGGATTCGCGCCGCAGGATCCTGTTCCTGGCCCGTGACCGGATGGGAATCAAGCCGCTCTACTACACGCGACAGAACGACTGCATCCGCTTTGCCTCCAACCCCCAGGCGCTACTGGCGGGGGGCGGTGTGGACACCGCCCTCGATCCGGTGGCCCTGCATCACCAGTTTACCCTGCATGCGGTGGTGCCCGCCCCGCGAACTGTGCTGGCCGGGATACGCAAGCTGGCGCCGGGCCATCTGCTGACCGTGCGCGAGGACGGAGACCTGGTTGAGCGCCGCTACTGGCGGCTGGAGGCGTCCCGACCGCCGCAGCCAAGAAGCGATGGCGAGTGGCTGGAGGCGATCCACGACGGGTTGCGCCAGGCGGTTCAGAAGCGCAACGATATATCTGATGTGCCGGTTGGCGTACTCCTCTCCGGGGGGCTCGATTCCAGCCTGCTGGTGGCCTTGCTGGCAGAGGCAGGTGTCTCGGACTTGCGCACCTTCTCGGTCGGGTTCGAGGACCATCCCGATGAGAAGGGGAGCGAGTTCGAGTATTCGGACCAGGTGGTGGAGCGCTACGCCACCGACCACCACAAGTACCTGGTCCCGAACGAAGAGGTGTTACGCCGCCTGCCGGAGGCAGTGGATGCCATGGCGGAGCCGATGTTCGGCCAGGATGCGGTCGCCTTCTACCTGCTCTCGGAGCAGGTCTCGAAGCAGATCAAGGTGGTCCAGTCAGGGCAGGGTGCTGACGAGGTGTTCGGCGGTTATTTCTGGTATCCGCGGATGATGGAGGAGCGGGAGGGCACCCCGACCGAGCGCTTTGCAAGGCACTACTTCGACCGGGACCATGAGGAGTATCTGCGCATGGTCTCCGAACCCTACCGGGGCGAGGACCACACCAGCAGGCGTGTTGGTGAACTGCTGGCGGAGCCGGGGGCGGAGAGCTTTATGGATGCAGTACTGCGGATGGATGTCACCACCCTGATTGTCGATGATCCGGTCAAGCGGGTGGATAACATGACCATGGCCTGGGGGCTGGAGGCGCGGGTGCCGTTCCTCGATCAGCAGCTGGTGGAACTGGCGGCCCTCTGTCCTCCGGAACTGAAGTTGCGGGAAGGGGGCAAGTATCCGCTCAAGGCGATGGCACGGGGGATCCTGCCCGACTCGGTGATCGACCGGCCCAAGGGATATTTCCCGATGCCTGCATTAAAGTATGTGCGGGGGGATTTCCTGCAATTCATGCGCGATATTCTCGATTCCCGGGCCTGTCGCGAGCGGGGACTCTACTCCCGCGCCTACATTGATCTGCTGCTATCGGCACCGGAGATGCACCATACACGCCTGTTGGGCAGCAAGTTGTGGCACCTGGCTCTTCTGGAGTACTGGCTGCAACGAAACGTGGATGGCGTATAGGCGGCGACAGTCGCCGCAGGCCGCCGAATGACAACCGAATAATACGGGGGAGAAGGAGATGTACACGGGATTGCTGACGCTGCACCTGCTGGGGGTGATTGTCTGGGTCGGGGGAATGTTTTTCGCCCACATGGCACTGCGACCGGCGGCGACCGAAGTGCTTGAGCCTCCCCAGCGACTGCCACTGATGAAACGGACGCTGGATCGTTTCTTTCCCTGGGTCTGGGTCGCCATCGCAGCCATCCTGTCCAGCGGCTTCGTTATCCTGATCTCTATACTGGGCTCCGGTGCCGGACTCCATGTTCACGTTATGAACGGGGTCGGGCTGATCATGGTGGCGCTGTTCTGCTACATCTACTTTCTGCCTTACCGCCAGATGGGGCGGGCCCTGGGTGAAGGAGACCTGCCCCGGGCGGGTAGTCACCTGGCAGCGATCAGGCGCGTGATCGGGATCAATCTCGTCCTGGGTTTGCTGACCAGCGTGGTGGCAACCGCCAGGCTATTCTGAGTGCGTTGAGCCCGGATGCTTGCGTTGACTGAACCATCGCGGCGGAATAGAGTCTTGAAAAGAGCAGGTGCGGGCCCAATATAGCGTACCGACTTAAATTATGACCCAGAGGTGAATGATGGACGTTTTGGAGCGAATCAGAGAGCAGGTGGAGAACAACCCCATCGTTATTTACATGAAGGGGACTCCCCAGTTCCCCCAGTGCGGGTTTTCGTCCCGGGCCGCTGCCGCGCTGCAGGATTGTGGCGTCGAGTTCGCTTACGTCAATGTGCTGGCGGATCCGGAGATATTCGAGAATCTGCCCCGGTTTGCCGATTGGCCGACCTTTCCGCAGCTTTACATCAATGGTGAACTTGTGGGTGGCTGCGATATCACCCTGGAGCTGCACCAGAGCGGCGAATTGCAGAAGCTGACTGCCGAAGCCGCGGGAAAATAGTTCCGTAATCGACACAAAAAAACCGGTCCGCCAGTCGCGGGCCGGTTTTTTTGTGTCCGCGGATCAGGTGGTCTCTTCCAGCCAGGGTTGCCCGGGCACCATCTGGTGCCACTGGTTGACGATGGAGCAGAACAGCTCGGCAGTCTTTTCAGTATCGTAGGTGGCGGTATGGGCCTGCTTGTTATCCCAGCCCAGTCCAGCGGCGATAGCCGCCTTGGCCAGCACGGTCTGGCCAAACGCCAATCCGGAGAGTGAAACCGTGTCGAAAGTGCTGAAGGGGTGGAACGGATTGCGCTTGATGCTGGCCCGGGCCACCGCGGCATTCAGGAATCCCAGGTCAAAAAAGGCGTTGTGGCCTACCAGGATGGCCCGGTTGCAACCGCTCTCCTTGACCGCCTTGCGGATCGGACTGAAGATCTCATCCAGTGCCTCCCGTTCCGGCATGGCGTTGCGGAACGGGTGAAACGGATCAATCCCGTTGAATTCCAGCGACTTGGGATCCAGATGGGCATTCGGAAAGGGCTCGACCTGGCGGGTGTGACAGGGTGTCGGGTAGAGCCTGCCCTCATCATCCATTGCCAGGATCACCGCTGCTATTTCCAGCAGGGCGTCGGTTTCGGCATTGAAGCCAGCGGTCTCCACGTCCACCACCACCGGCAGGAAACCCCGGAAGCGTTGTGCGATGGCGTTATTGAGTTCAGTGTCAGTCATAGGCGCACAGGATAATCGAATCGGGCCTGGTTTTCGATCGCTAATCGCTGTCCCGAGTCATGCAGTTTCTGGATTGTGCTAATGTGAAAAGTCCCGGGCCAAACCATGGCGGAGGTTCCAGGCGTGAATAGGAACGGAAGATATGCCGGCCGCCTGCAATGGTTTCTCCTGCTGCTGGGCATCATCCAGTCATTGTCGGTCATGGGGAGTCAGTTTTCCGAGGGGTTGCTGTTCCGGATCGAGCGCTCCGGCGAGCCGGTGGGGTTCCTGTTTGGCACCATCCACAGCGAAGACCCCAGGGTCATGAGCCTGCCGCCGGAGGTGGAGCAGGCGTTTCTGCTCTCAGCCGTGCTCTGTCTCGAGGTGGACATGGCGCCGGCCAACCTGCTGGCCTCGGTGTCCGGGATGTTCCTGCAGGATGGTCGTCGCCTGGAGGAGATCGTCGGCCCCGGCCTCTATGAGCGCCTGGTGCCGGTGGCGGGGGAACGGGGGATACCCGAGGTTTCGTTGCGCCACTACAAGCCCTGGGCGATTGCCGTTCTGCTGAGCGCGCCGGCGGCGGAGACGGGGGAGTTTCTGGACCTGATGCTTTATCGGCGGGCGCTGCGGTCGGGCAAAGCGGTGCTGGGCCTGGAGAGTGTGAGTGAGCAGCTGGACCTGTTCGACACGCTTTCAGATCAGGAGCAGGTCAACCTGCTTGAAGAGGCGCTAAATAATCTGCAACAGCTGCCGACACTCTATCAGATGCTACTGGAAAGATACCTGGATCGTGACCTGGCAGGACTGATGGAGATCAACCGGCAGCAGATGCAGGGAGAGGGCCGGGACTTTGCTGAGCGCTCTCAGGTTGAGCTTCTGGATCGGCGAAACCGGCGCATGGTGGAGCGCCTGCAGACGCACCTGGAAAAGGGGGGTGTCTTTATTGCGGTTGGCGCGTTGCACCTGCCGGGTGAGCAGGGGATGCTTCGACTGCTGCAGGAACGGGGATACCGGGTAGTAAGAAAATACTGATATTGGTGGCTGCCTGATGCCTGATCAGGGCAAATATGGTAGATTCCGCCCCAGTGTCAGGGGGAGTTGACGGCACGCCATGTCGACAGATGGAAAAACTTTGAGCTTTGTAAGGATAAGAACAAATGAAGGCTGAGCGTTATTTCAGGCAGATAAGGGTTTTACTGCTGACGCTGTTCGCGGTCGCGGTCACCGGCTGCGCCTCGACCAGCGACTACCAGGATCCACGGGATCCCATCGAAGGTTTCAACCGGGCCATGTACTCCTTCAACGACGGACTGGACAAGGTGTTGATGAAACCTCTGGCCCAGGGCTACAAGGCGATCACCCCGGCGCCGGTGGACACCGGTATCAGCAACTTCTTCGGCAACCTGGCGGACGTCGGATCAGCCATCAACAACCTGTTGCAGTTCAAGCTGGAGCGTGCGGCCACCGACGTGGGACGGGTCCTGGTCAACTCCACCATCGGCTTGCTCGGTTTTATCGACGTCGCCAGCAACATGAACCTGCAGAAATATGGCGAGGATTTCGGACAGACCATGGGCGCCTGGGGCATGGATCCGGGGCCCTATATCGTGCTGCCCTTTTTCGGACCGAGTAGCGGCCGTGATGCGGTCGGGCTGGTGGTTGACTGGTATACCGACCCGGTGCGCTACGTCAAACCCAATCACTGGCGCAACAGCCTGATCGGCCTGCGTGCCATCGATACCCGTGCTGACCTGCTGAGCGCCAGCCGGGTTCTGGAAGAGGCCGCCCTCGACCCCTACGAGTTCCAGCGGGATGCCTACCTTCAGAAACGGCGCAATGACGTCTACGACGGGGCGCCACCTCCCGAGGAGTTTGAGTAGCCGTACCGGCTTGGCCGCCGGGTACCCCGGAGCCCCTTCCTGAATGAAGGTGCTCACTGCTGTCCCACAAACTCCCTCTCCCTCAGGGAGAGGGTTGGGGTGAGGGGATAATAAGAGCTAACTTACTGATTTTTAATATCCCCTCATCCTA